>JAICEE010000072.1 GCA_025924355.1 Nitrososphaera sp. | reverse complement strand
CGCCAATTATACTTACTGTAATTATCATAGTTGCACAGTAGATTTTGTCTCTATTTACTTAACTGGTAAATGAATTTCGTGTTGAGGAACATCCAATTTGATGTATTTCATTTCGAATGCTGTGACTTCAAATCCAATTTGGTCACCAGTACAATAGAACTAGGATATGGTCTCCAGGCAACACCTCGTATGCTTGACTTGTTTTCTACAGAATATCATGGCTAACCATCCAGGTTCCTCATCTTCAGCCAAAGTAGCCTCTTTAATGGATATCATAGATTAATATTCACTCAAAGCGTACAGATTTGGAGCGCTTTGGATTTCAATTCCTTAGTAGAGACATTTGAGCATATGGAACAAACTTCAAGCAGAATTGCGCTTACCGGATACCTTGTTACACTTCTCAAAAGAACGCCGGCCAGCATTATCGACAAGGTAACTTATCTAATTCAGGGTAAACTTTACCCCGACTATGAAGGAATAGAGATGGGGGTCGCAGAAAAAATGGTCCTCAGGGCAATTGCAAGCTCGTCTGGCAAAGACGTATCGGAAGTAGGGCGAATATATCAAAAGACAGGTGATCTTGGAGAGGCGACACTGGAAGTCATGAAGTCAAAGAGCCAATCAACCCTATTTTCAGAGCCTATGACAGTCGAGCGCGTATATTCTACTTTTGACAAAGTTGCACGGACAATTGGCGTTGGCTCACAGGAGATCAAGCTGCGTCTAATAAGCAGTTTGCTGAATGATGCAACGGCTGCAGAGGGATGTTATATAATTAAATTCGTCATGGGGCAGCTACGGCTAGGCATTGCTGATTACACTGTGCTTGACGCTCTTGCTATCGCCTTCACTGGTGACAAGGCAAACAGGCTGGTGCTTGAAAGTGCGTATAACGTCTCAAGCGACCTTGGCACAGTGGCAAGGTTGCTTGCAACCAAGGGGCTCGAAGCAGTCAGCTCGATCAAGATAACACTTTTCAAGCCTATTAGGCCTATGCTTGCAGAGCGCATCAGGACAGCAGAAGAAGCACTTGAGCGCATGGGGAGCAGGGCAGCAGTAGAATATAAATTGGATGGCGAGAGAGTACAGGTGCACAAGGGCAAGGATAGAGTAGAATTGTTTTCAAGGAGGCTCGAAAAGATTACGAGCCACTATCCAGATGTTGCCAATGCATTAAAGTCCATAAAATCAGAAGTGATACTGGAGGGTGAAGTGGTGGCCATAAACATAGAGACAGAGGAATATCTTCCCTTTCAGGAACTGATGCATCGTCGACGGAAATATGGCGTAGAGGAGGCAATGGAGAGCTATCCTGTAGTCATGAACTTTTTTGATGTACTCTACTTCGACGGCAAGTGCAAGACAGAGGTGTCATATATGGACAGGAGAAAGCTGCTGAAGAAAATAGTTGATGGGATCCAAAATAGCAAGTTAAGCTTGATCAAGCAGACTATTGCAACTGAGCCATATGAGATCGATAGGTTCATGGCGGCTGCAATTGAGAATGGCTGTGAGGGTGTCATGATAAAGCATCTCTCAAGCACATACCGCGCCGGTGCAAGAGAATATGCTTGGGTCAAGCTCAAGCGTGAATACACAAGCGATTTTGCGGATACACTTGATCTTGTCATCGTCGGTGCACTGCACGGTCGCGGAAGGCGTGCAGGCAAATATGGAGCGTTACTGTTAGCGGCTTATGATCATAACACCGACATGTTCCGTAGCGTGACCAAGGTAGGGACTGGCTTTACCGATGTGCACATTGAGCAATTCTACAAAGACCTCGAGAAGCATATAGTAAGCCAGCGGCACGCAAGGGTCGATACTGGTATGGAAATGGACATCTGGTTTGAGCCTAAGATCGTTATTGAAGTCATTGCCTCAGAGATCACCATGAGTCCATCACATACGGCCGCCAAGAACACAATAAGACCGGGCTATGGTCTTGCTCTGCGCTTTCCAAAATTCACAGGCAAGATAAGGGACGACAAAAAGCCAGAAGATGCCACGACTGTTGACGAGATCTTGGCTGCTTATAAAAGACAGTTGAAGGCAGTAGGCCACCACTCAGGTGCAAAGGTGCAGATAGAGGAGGAAGATGATAAAGAAGGTTGATGCGCTGCGTGCTAGTAAGGAGCGATACATTGGAGAGTGGGCATAATATAGTTCTAACAATGATATGTAGAAGCTAGATACTCGACTAAGACACCGAGACCAACTCATTAGGGACGATATAAAGAGTCGCCGCCCATTCTTTTCATCCTGTCGAGCTCTCGTTCAATTGCGCCGGCCATTT
>JAICEE010000071.1 GCA_025924355.1 Nitrososphaera sp. | reverse complement strand
TTATATCAAGCACTAAAAGTGCAAGGCTTGCATAGGTCAGCTCATCAAGAGTTGATTTGAACGCATCGATCATATACGGTGGCAGCTTGCTGATAAAGCCGATAGTGTCATTTAGCAACACTTTGCCGTCATGCAGGTCTATTGCCCGAGTAAATGTAGAAAGGGTAGTAAAGATGCCTTGTCCAGTAACTTTGGTCTCGCCTGTCATCTTATTGAACAGTGTAGTTTTGCCGGCGGAAGTGTAGCCGGCAAGCGATACTGTCGGCAAGCCGACCTTTGCTCGCTGGTTCCTATGCAAATGCCGCCTTGTTTCCTCTTTTTTAAGTTTTTTCTTTAGCATCGCAGCTCGCCTTCTTATGTCAAGAAAATAGATGTCGGCCTCATACTTGCCAAGGCCGTAGAATCCTGGTTGCTCTCCTGCCCTTGCAAGTCTGACCTTTTCACGCGCCCTTGCCATATCATAGCGCAATTGAGCAAGCTTGATCTGGATATGAGATTCAGTAGTACTTGCTCGCCGCTCAAAAATCTCCAAGATCAATCGCTCCCTATCAATTATCTCCACCTTGCACAAGCTTGCTAGATTGTATATCTGAGTTGGCTTAATCGTTTCGTCAAATATGATGACATCCGGCTTGATCTCTTTGACAACCTCTTTTACTTCTTCTGCTTTCCCACGACCAATCCCAAATCTTGATTTTGTTATCTGACGCTGGGTCACAGTCTTGATGACAGAATACCCAGCCGCATTGGCAAGCGATATTGCTTCATTTATCGTATGTTCGACAGGATATGTTATGAGAATAGCCTTTCTGTAATTTGACATTTATTCCTCATCGCTATTGGCGCTGACGTACAGCTTGATCCCCAGATAGCGTTCCAGCTTTTTTGCAAATATCTCATCGGGTTTGAGAGAGCCTGTCTCAAACTTTTTGAGAATCTGTGCTTTCTCGTTCATCTTCATGCCGAGCTGTTCATGCGTCAGACCCATCTTCATTCTGGTTTCTCTTATCAGCCTTGCAAAATTAGGTGTAAGGATAGTTTCATCTGCTAGCCCAATCTTTTTCTGTGGTTTTTTTGCTGCAAATGGCTTTTTCTTCTTGACTGCAATCTGCGGCGATGTATAGGGCTTTCCTCGTTTTGAGCATGCGATACAAACATTGAATACTGTGCCGTCTACTACCACCATCTTTTTCTCGAAAGTCTGGTGCCCGCAAAGCTCGCAGTATGACATTTGAGTTCAAATATGTGAGGGGCGGATTTAGCCTTTTCTCAGAGTCTGCTGAACTGTCATATTGATTACTATTTCTGCAATGTCGCTTGCATATTCTGCAACCCTTCGAATGTTCTCCGTTATCAGCTTGATTCTATATAGTTCGTTGACATCTCTAGGTTTAGACACTGTGCGCAGTATTGCCTTTTCCATCTCGTCTATCTTGCGGGCCTTTTCAATCGCTCTATCAGCAGCTTCGTAGTCGCGCTTAAACATTGACAAACATGAATCGTCGAGCACCTCAAGTGCAAAGTAGCTCATGTTGGATATTTTCTCCACAATGTCTTTGTTGAGTGGCTGGCGGATCTCTATGACATCTTTGGCTATTGTTACTGCATGGTCTGCCACCCGCTCAACTGACTTGGCTATCAGCCTGTATCCAAGGCAGTTGCGCGGCTCCTCAAGCCCTATCTCTTTCAGCAAATATTCGTTCTTGATTGCTATCTTCAACTGCCGCACGATGTAAAAGCTGAACCTGTCAACCTCGTCGTCAGACTTGATTACTTCCTGTGCAAGCTCGACATTATTTTCTCTCAGAGAAAGAAGAGTATCACGATGCATCGACTTGGCGATAAGCAACATTCGCTTGAATGCTGTATCGACAGACAAGTCAAGTAGATTGATAAGCACTTGTAAGGTAATGCCTGTAGCTGAGTCAGCAATGATCTCTGTACCCATAAGGACGCGCCTGATGATGTTCTTGATAACTTCCCTCTGTTCCACAAGCAGCCTGTCCTCTTTGGGAACAACATTAATTACGTTAAAGCCAAGAAAATAGAGAGCAATCAGCTTGCGCGCAATAAAATACGGGTTGTGATCCTTGCCGACTTCAATTGTTGCCTCCTTTTGCTCTTTGATGGGTCTCTTTGACGCAGGTGCTATTTGGAGTGTAGAATTGCCCTGTCTTAAAATTACGACGTGGTCTCCCTGCTTCAAGCCTAGATCTTGAATCCACTTTTTTGGTAAAGATACAATGTAAGAAGAGCCACCAGTGTATTGTAATTTTCTAGTCTCTTCGCTTTGTAAGAGGGCTTTGCCATTGATAGCCTCTTCGATATGTGTTTTTTCCATTGAGCTAGACTTTCTAGAGGTTCTATATATTCGTATTGTGAATCTATATAGATGAGGGCTACAAATGGAATTATATTTATGTGGTATATGAAGAGAGTAACATGCGTTGA
>JAICEE010000070.1 GCA_025924355.1 Nitrososphaera sp. | reverse complement strand
GCGCTGCAGGCAGAAGATATCGCAAATGCCATCGTATTTGCAGTACAGGCTCCAAATCATGTAAATGTAAATGAGATATTGATAAGACCTACAACTCAAGAACGGTAAGTAAGTATACTTCTTTGGAAATCACTTTTTGAATTGACCCAAAGCTAGGAACGATAATGATTGTCGTTCCCATAGAGTAGGTGCGATACTAATTAGATGCTTTTGCAGCATGACACCTGCTTGCTTTGCAGTCATCTCACAAACTAAGTCACAATATCGGATAAACTAAGATAAGAGAATCATAGCAAAAGCATATTCTCAGATGTTGTGTAGTAATCTGCCTTATAAGGTATACTTAGTGCCAGAAGCTCTCTGACTTGAGAAGTCGAGCAGCCAATTGTTGACGAGAATATGAGGTTTAAGGACACATCATCTTTACAATAGGCAATACAGATGAAATTAAGACGAGGCAAAATCTGCCCAAGACTGGTACATTTGCCTACGAGCATGCAATGATCTCATCTAGGCAGATTATGGGCTAGATCAATGGGTAGTATACGGTTGTCTAGGAATCTGCCGGGCAAGGATATGTTCATAAAGATAAGCAACAAAAACGCTATGGTTAGACATCGAATAAGATTTTTAAATCCTGATGGCTCATCGATCATCAAGTTTGAAGCGCTGCCTAAGCAGAACTTAATTAAGACCTGAGCCAGAGCAGGGATGGCTATTCTGACTTTTTTTCAGGCTTGGACATTGTATAAAAGCCGTGAGCTGAGATCAAGAACGCAGAAAGGGACATTTTGGTCGCAAATACTAAGTTCCAAGGAGTTTCGGGATTTGGGTATTCTACACTAAGATCATCAAATCTCATTATTCCTCTTATTACATCTGCAGTAATCAGTGAGTTCCATACGATAAAGTTGTATACAAATTCATAGAGAGACACAACTGCCATGGCAAGTACTATCAACTGCAGGATAGATTTGAGCCATTGAGGAATACCTTTTACCTTTTCGCCACCCAATTTGACCACGCAATACCATCCAACCACCGACACTATCATCAAATAGGTGGTAAGCTTGGCTAGCCCTTTGAATGGGAATTCTGTCTCTACCAACACCTCGCCTATTATGACCCTCCCTGTCTGCAAGTACTCTCCAAGACTTACATAGATGGCATAGAATGTTACCGATGCCATAACAAAGGCACAAAAGTAAAAGACACCAAGAAATATTTTCCTTGCTTTCAAGTCATCCTGTTCAAATGTCGTGCGCACAGGGATAAGGTATCTCTACATACGTGATATATGATTTACTTTAATGCGTGGAGCAACTTGTCTGCCGGCAGTATATTAAGGATGTCTGATTGTCTAGCCCAGCCGCGCCTTGCCTGCGCTATACCAAATGTAAGAAAGGAGTAATGAATAGGATGATGTGCATCAGAGTCGATGACCAGCTTGACTCCATTTCTTACTGCCATTCTCACATATTCATCTTTTAGGTCGAGTCTATCGTAGTGCGCATCTATTTCAAGAACTGTGTTAGTGTCCTTTGCAACCTCAATCACTTTCTCAATGTCGATAAGGTAGCCAGGACGCCTGTTTATGAGCCTGCCGGTAGGATGGAACAGAATATCTACGCTTGGGTTTTTGGCAGCTTTTATCAGCCGCTCCGTTTGTGTTTCAATTGGCAGGTTAAAATGCGAATGTATTGCAGCGCCCACAATATCAAGTTTGTCAAGGACCGTATTTGGAATGTCAAGCGAGCCATCCTTCATGATGTTGACCTCAGCTGAGGAGAGGATACGGAATTCTTCTCTTAGTCTGTCATTGAGTTGCGATATCTTGTCAGCCTGCTCCAAAAGTTCCTGTTCTTCAAGGCCACCGGCGAGTGCTAAGCTCTTTGTGTGGTCCGTGATTGCAATATAATCAAGACCAAATGCCTTAGCACCGCGGGCCATTTCTTCTATGGTCGCCGTCCCGTCACTGTTTTCGCTATGTACCTGCAGGTCTCCTTTCAGGCTCCCATATTCGACTAGCTTAGGTATGTTGTGTTGCCTTCCAAGCTCTATCTCGCCGGCGTTCTCTCGCATCTCTGGCGGGATCCACTGTAGGCCTAGTATTTTGTATACTTCCTCTTCTGTTGCTCCTGCAATGCGCTTATCGCCTTTAAAAACACCCCACTCGTTTAGCCGAAGGCCTTTTGATATCGCTATCTTGCGCAATTGAACAGAATGCTCTTTGCTTCCAGTAAAATACTGAAGAGCCGCGCCCCAGCTTTCTTCAGGCACCACTAGTAGGTCCGCATCAATACCGCTAGCAAGCTTCACAAATGCCTTAGCCTGGCCCATGCCAAGAATCTCTTGTACCTCTGGCATTTTGACAAAAAAATCTATCACTTGCTTAGGGTCGTTGGCTGCCACTAGATAGTCAATATCGCCGATAGTCTCTTTCATACGGCGGATAGAACCAGCTGCAACTGCATTTTTGACGCCTGCAATATGTTGAAGACGCTTCTCGATCTGCTTCACAAGCGGGTAGACCTCTCCAATTATGAGGCGGCCCTTGCCTCTCTTGAAAAACTCAATCTGCTTAAGGATATCTCGTTCTTTTTTCTCCGTAAAACCCGGCAAGGTCTTCAGTTTGCCTTCGGTCGCGGCTTTTTCTAGATCAGCTAGGTTCTTTATCTGCAGCTTGTCGTAGAACATCTTTATTGTCTTTGGGCCCATGCCTTCTATGCCATACAGCTCGTCTATGTCGATAGGCACCTTTGCCTTTAGTTCTTCAAGATGCTGAATCCTGCTTCTCTTGAGGTATTCTTCTATCTTCGACGCAATTGCCTTACCAACCGACGGGATCTCTTGTAGCCCGTTCACTCCATGTCTGCCGTAT
>JAICEE010000069.1 GCA_025924355.1 Nitrososphaera sp. | reverse complement strand
TTCTATAGCAAATGACCTGTCAAGCCAAAGAGCCAAAGGGACTGCATACATTTAACTGATCTTACAATAGTTACCAGCGTGATTGTTCCTGTTTGTAGGCATACATCCATAATGTGCCTATGACGCAAGCCATGATTGCTATACTTAGTGTTTTATCAAGTTATATAGAGGAATCCTGCATTAAGATTATATACGAGCATTTAGTTTGGTGCAGATACCCTTGGAGTCTCAACAAAAGGAAGCTGAGATTATAAGCGAGGTTCTCCTCAAGGCAGCCAGCGAGCCAGAATTCAGAAACGAGCTGATCAAAGATCCGGACATAATTTTGGAGCAGTATGACGTTTCACCATCAGCCAAGCTGATCATTCGAAGAAGCATTATAGATCTAACGCAATAGCGCAGAGCAATTTAGAAGTAATAGCATAACTGGCAGTATGACTACAAACAACATTATTACACAATCGCCAATGTGACAATATTGAAAATACACATCATAATTTATTTGATTTCGTTACAGAGGGAGATATGATAATAATATAAAAAAAGTTATGCTAGAAAATAGTAAAGGAAAATAGATTGGCTAACCTGTCCTGACAAGCCTTCTTCCTGTGTACCATCTATAGATAATGTAGCCTACTGCAGCTATTGCTATTACTATGATAAGTGGTTGAAGCAGGTATATTACTATAGCTGCAAGTATCACAAGGGCTGCGATAACCACCCAGTCAAGCGCTCTTAATGGTCTTGCCATGATAAGGGCGATTAGCTAACATTGCTATTCAGCATTTGTAACGATAGTTATTTAGTATTTATCACCATTTTTTACCTGCGAGATGTCTTGTGTGATAGTAAAGATACTGCTGAGCATATCCTGCATACCTGCCAAAATACCTTCTTGCGCCATCAGACAGCTGCTCATACTGACGGGGGGTAATCTTATCATGGAATTTGCTTTTGTGAAGCCAACCATAATGGCTAGCTAGTGCTCTTGCGATCCACACATCGATTGGGAACGCATCAAGCTTTTCAAGTGAAAACAAAAGCACGCAGTCAGCTATCTTGTTCCCGATTCCATAGACTTGTAGCAATTCTTTTTTTGATTCGTAATAGCTTGCTTTCATTAGTAAATCAAAGTCAAGTCGTCCACTTGCGATGGCATCTGCTGCAGCCTTTATTGCCTTTGTCCTATATCCAAGGCCGCAGCCTCTTAGCTCATCTACACTTGCCCTATTGATATCTGCAGCGGAGGGGAATGTAAAGAAGTCTATTCCATCAATTTTTGCATGCTTGCCAAACTTTCTTGTCATATTATAGAGCATCCTTCGGATCATAGGTATGTTGGTATTGCTTGCACAAACAAATGAGAATAGGCACTGGTGAGGCCTCTGCCTTATGAGACGGAGGCCAGGATACGCACTGGCAAGCCTGCATATGAGTGGATCATGCGATATTTCTTCAAATATCTTCTTAATATCGTCGTCAAGCCTGAATATTTTTTGATCACAGGATTTATCTTCTGGGAAGGAAAGAAATTCAATACCCTTGTCAGACTGTGTGAACTTGATAATTTGGTCGCCATGTATGCCATACCATGAATTCTTATGTTTTTCCCAAAGAAAAACCTGTCCGCTGTTTATGCTGATGACAGGATCAAAGCTAGAAAAAAGCGCCTGCAATTTTGATATATAAGCCCCATCTTCTTATTGAACTTTTTTAGTGTTACATAATCCTAATGTTGGCCACAAATGGCTCAAGGTATAAATTGTTCTGTCTAGCATTTCTGCACTATTCTCTCTGGATTTTTCTAATTATCATCATCACACGCTATTTTTTTGTTTTAGGTGGACAAGCTGCCTAGGTAACGTTAAATAAATGATGCTTGTGTTTGCTAATGCGCATGAGTTCTAGCGATTCCACAGATCCTATGGAGGCTTTCAAAAAAGCGATTACAAAGGGAAGTGAGGCACAGAAGGACTTTATTCGGCAGTTTTCTAACATTCAGCAAGATGCCATGCAGAACTACTTTGCAGTTCTCCAGAGTCTGACATTTCATAATGCAATGTTCAAGACTACGGTACAGAGCGGAGGCAGGATTTCTATTCCAGAGGCTGAAAGGCAAGCACTCAACATAGAAGATGGAGATCTTGTGCAGGTGATCGTGGTACCCATAGAGCGGCGACGCAAAGGATCCATGCAGAAGGAGACCTGATTATTGTTCTCTGCCTATGAGGAACTTCAGGACGATTTTATTAAACATCGTAGGCTTTTCGACGTATGGTGTGTGACCGCAGTTTCTTATCACTACAAGCTCTCTTTTTGGAATTTCATCATATTCTCTCGAGTACTGTAATGGTATCATCTTATCACGTTCTCCCCATACAAGAAGAGTTGGAGCAATTATATTGGAAAGCCTGCCGTTTAGTTTGGGCGCATATCTCATACCAAGCACCGTCGACATGAATGCATACTTTGCATTAGTAAGCCTCATTCTGTTCACAAAGTCTGTCACTATCTCTTCGTTGACGGCATCAGACTCGTAGGCCATTTCCTTAAAGGCCTCGTAGACATGCTCATACACCGGGTACAGGGCAGCCATGATGTATCTGTCAAGGGTCGGAGTCGATGTCTTCATCATGCCTGCAGGCGACGCTAGAACTAACTTTTCAACCATGCGGTTGAATCTGATGGCAAATTCGGTGGCAACGTGACCGCCAAATGATGATCCGATAATACTTGGCTTAGATATGTTGAGATTGTCAAGAAATACTTTGAAAAAGTCAATAAAGAAATCCATTGTGTATTCCACAGCAGGTTTGTCGCTGTAGCCAAAACCAATAATATCAGGAATTATTACGTGAAAGTATTTTGCCAGAGCTGGAATTACACGAGACCATCTTTCGGCAGAAGCGCCAAGACCGTGCAAAAGAATCAGAGTCTTACCGTCAGACGGCCCATAGTCGAGATACCTTATGGTATAGTCATTGACATTGGTGAACTTTTGTGGCGTCGACTGTTCGCCC
>JAICEE010000068.1 GCA_025924355.1 Nitrososphaera sp. | reverse complement strand
TGAGATTGTAATAAGGGTACGGGGCAGCCTAGTCTCTAAGCCTTATGTCCAGGCTACGCTTGCCACAATGAAGCACTTTGGAGTCTCCATTGACCATAGCCCAGATATGTTGGAATACTATATCAAGAACTCAAGCTACCATGGGACAACGTTCGATGTTCCAAGCGACTTTTCGACTGCCGCACTTATACTTGCCGGGGGTGCACTTGCTGGGGAAAAACTTAGGGTAAATGGACTCAATTTTGAAATGCCACAGGCTGATTCACGTATTATAGACATCTTGAAGAGTATGGGGTGCATGATAACAGTCGACGAAGAAAAGGGTGAGGTAGTTATCAATGGTGCTGATAGATTAGAAGGCGGCGACTTTAACCTAGCTGATACACCAGATCTACTGCCGGTTATTTCGATACTTGCACTCAAGGCAACAAGTCCAGTTACAATAACAGGCGTCGCTCATGCTAGGGTAAAGGAAACAGACAGAGTATCAAACATTGCAGCTGAGCTCATAAAGTTTGGCGCGCACATAAATGAATTTCGTGATGGCCTGAAGATAACCGCGCCTGTAGTAATAAAAAACGCGTTGCTTGAAGCACACAACGACCATCGGCTTTTTATGGCGTTCACAATCGCGTCTATGATGACTGAAAAATCTAGCGTGGCTGGATCTCAATCCGTAGATGTTTCATATCCCAATTTTATTTCAGATATGAAAAATATTGGAGCAAAAATATCCCCAGCACCAGATAGAGAATAACAAAAAGCCAATATATAGAACAGGCTCAAGTGCTCTTAATAGAGATGGGTGGCAGCATGATAGGAGAGCGGTTTGTCGCAGTGAGCTTCGGTGAAAGCCATGGAAAGTGTGTTGGGATAATTGTGGATGGCTGTCCTGCTGGCCTGCCTCTAGAGGAAGCCGATATACAGCCTCTTCTTGACCTAAGAAAGCCTGGTCAGTCGATCATAACCACACAGCGAAGAGAAGAAGACAAAGTCGAGATCCTATCAGGTATCTTCAATGGCTTTACTACGGGGGCCCCAATATGCATGCTTATATGGAATAACGATTCAGATTCAAAACCTTATGAGATGATAAAGAACATTCCACGGCCAGGACATGCGGATTATCCCGCGATGGTAAGATACGGCGGCTTTTCAGACTATAGGGGAAGTGGGAGATTCTCTGGACGGCTCACAGCCACTCTTGTGATGGCCGGCGCTGTAGCCGCCAAGCTTTTAAAAATAACGCTTGGAATTGAGACTGTCGCTTATACCACTGAAATAGGCGGCATAAGAGCAGGCAATATGACCAAAGAAGATATTGCTGCTAGATATGATAACGAAGTGAGGTGCCCTGACTTGCAAGCTGCTCAGAGCATGAAGGAGGTGATTCTGCAGGCAAGAAAATCCGGCGACTCGCTTGGCGGCATAATTGAATGTATTAGTAGCGGCCTGCCGGTAGGACTGGGAGAGCCCATATTTGCATCACTTGAGTCAGATCTCAGCAAGGCCATATTTAGTATACCTGCGGTCAAGGCTGTGGAATTTGGTTCTGGCTTTGCAGGCAGCAAAATGCGGGGCTCTGAAAATAATGATAGCTATATGATAAAGAATGGCAAGGTGATAACTAAGACTAACAATGCAGGTGGGATATTAGGTGGGCTATCAAATGGAATGCCTATTGTAATCAGGGTGGGCTTCAAGCCAGCCTCTTCAGTAGCCAAGATGCAGCAAACACTCGACATTTCTACAAACGAGCAGACAAATCTTATTGTGCCGGGGAGGCATGACCCATGTGTAGTACCGCGGGCCCCGCCCGTCGTGGAGTCTGTAGTTTCGATGGTTTTGGCCGATCATGCAATAAGGTCAGGTCTGATACCCTTGGTGCTAAAGTGAGACGATGCTAATGGATAATACAAATGAAGAGCTCGACACATTGCGTGACGAGGTCCGTGGCGTGACAATACAGATTATGCGCGCTGTCCAGGAACGTATGGAGCTTGCAAGAAAGATTGGCGAAGTAAAGAGCAGACTTGGCATCGATGTCAAGGATGAAAAGGTTGAACATGATATACGGATGAGAGTAATGTTGCTGGCAGAAGAGATCGGAATGAGCACAGAGTTTGCACTACAGCTCCTGAACGTCTTGCTTGCAGAGTCAGAGCAAGTGCAAGTACAAAAAAACGAGCAAAAGACAGTAGAAAGGCAGACTCACCTTAGCATATTCTCAAAAGCGAGACAGCTTGAGGCGTCAGGCAAGAAAATAATACATATGGAGGTTGGTGAACCAGACTATTCAGCACCTGCAAGAGTTGGCACTGCGCTTGCTGATTCTTTCAAGATGAAGTATTATCATTATACAGATACTCAAGGCATTGCAAAACTACGGGATGCTATAGCCAAAAAGGAAGCGGGAGGAGTATCCAAAGACCAAGTGGTAGTGACACCTGGCGGCCGCTTCGCCGTTTTCAGTGCAATCACATCTTTGCTAAGAGCAGGGCAAGAGTTGATAGTGATAGAGCCGGCGTGGCCTGCATATAAAGAATGTGCAGATTTTATAGGTGCAAGGACAAAGATACTAAGAACAACTCTTGAAAACAAGTGGATCCCTGACCCTAAACAACTGGAAGGCATGATTAATTCAAGTACTAAAATGATTGTACTCAACTACCCAAACAACCCTACAGGAAAGGTGCTTGATCACAAAACATTGGAAAAAATAGTGCTAATTGCCAAGGATCACGGTCTTTACTTGCTAAGCGATGAAGTATATGCTGACTATGTCTTTGGCGAGTTCAGAAGCATACGCAAATATGATTATGCTAAGAGCATTGTTGTAGGATCCTTTTCAAAACGCTATGCAATGACTGGGTTTAGGGTGGGATATGGTATAGCAAACAAAGACATTATCTCAAGAATGGCAAGAGTTCAAGCAGTTGCAATTACAAGCGTAGCAGAGCCAATGCAGCGAGCCGCGCTTGCTGCACTAGAAGTAGACCCATCAGAAAATATCCAACTAATGAAAAGGAGACTTGGCTTTGTATGTAGCAAGCTTAAGAAAATGTCGCTT
>JAICEE010000067.1 GCA_025924355.1 Nitrososphaera sp. | reverse complement strand
TACAACAGGCATGCTTGTCATTACTACAATGGCTTTTACATTAAAATCAAAAGATGCCCCAAGAGGTATGAAAATAGCCTCTATAATAGCTACCTGCGCAGTAATAGGACAGATAACCCTCGGCGCAATAGTGATCGTTGAGCGGCTTCACGCAATATTGGTGACTTCCCATCTTGGACTAGGACTTGTGCTATTCTCAATGGTGCTCATGACTACGCTCTATGCATTTAAGATCAACAGACAGAAAATCGAGACAACTGAAATATCGTCGAATCTTTCTGCCA
Source organism: Nitrososphaera sp. (assembly GCA_025924355.1). Classification (GTDB taxonomy): domain Archaea; phylum Thermoproteota; class Nitrososphaeria; order Nitrososphaerales; family Nitrososphaeraceae; genus Nitrososphaera. The sequence continues at coordinate 2,857 of JAICEE010000067.1, read as the reverse complement.
CCACCGACAATGACTACAAATAATATGTATAGCAATGGTTTATACAGACAGATGTAGATAATACTACACAGTCTCGATGCATCGACGACTCGTTATTGCACTTGCGGTCATAGTGTTATTGCCACTTTCCTCTCTAGTCCCGGCATATGCCCATTTTGAGCACCTTTCCCATTACAATAATAGAGGGGGTCACGTAGGCCAGTACTATGCCTACGAAGCTCTAGACCCTGACTATGCAGGCCCAAACGAGCCGGTTGCTGTTCTGTTCAGCGTTCAGGACCGTGAAGGCCGAGACACATACAACATCCATACTATGGTTGAGATCTATTCTGCCACAACAGGCGAGCGTCTTGAGGCTTGGCCTTGGACAGAGCAGGAAATAGGTGACTTTCAGTTGTTCTACAGCTTTCCTGAAGTTGGTAGTTATCAGATAGTGCTCAGTGTTGCAAAAGATGGCAATCCTGTCAACCCCAATGGCATTGATCCGCCGAGGCCGACACTCTCAAGTACTATGAGTTGCAACTGCGATAGAGCGATCTTCAATGTATCAATCAGCAAGAATTTTGGCACTATATGGAATGTGATGATGTTAATTGCAATCAGCTTGCCTCTTTCGGTGTTTGGTGGAGTGCTAGCCTGGAATTACAGAAAGATGATAAAAAGTGGAACATACCAAAAAAGGAGCGTAAGGAGAGACACGATAAGGTATATGATAATGCTAGCCGCAATAGCTGGTGGAGTTGTGCATCTTGCAGTTTACGCAGAGCATGCGTTGCTGCGTCTTGAATACAGCATATTTCTTTTAGTTGCAGCTGGTATGCAGATAGTTTATGGCGTGTTATACACGCTTTTGACATTAGCCGGACTGGGTGCAAACGAGTCTGCCCATAAATACTATCAAAAGAAATTAGCCGTCAATCTATTTGGGCTCATTGGAACAGGCATCCTTCTTGGGCTATATGCGTACTCTGTAATCTTACCACCACCGCTTTCTCCAAACGACGAGCCAGAAGATATCGACTTTGCCGGGATCCTTGCCAAGAGCATTGAAGTCTTTACAGTCATTGGAATTGTCTATCTTATGAGGATTGAGAAGCACCAGTTAACCGGCCAGCTAAAAAAAGAGCAAACCTAGTAAGCAAAATCATCACTGCATAAGTAGTTTTTCGTCCTAGTCCTAGCTAGTAAGACATAAAAAACACCGTGAAGATAAACCCAATAACTGATGGCTTGGAAAGTAATGATGCCAAAGAAGATCATGTTTGGCGAAAACGCTGCAAAAGAGTTCCCCTACCCAAATAAAGCCCTAATCATTACCACAACTACTCCAGACATTTATAACAATTGGTTGGATTACATGGGAATCAAGGGCTATGAAGTATATGACAAGGTAACGCCTGATCCCGCAATTGAAACTGTCGAGGCAATACAAAAGGAGTATGAGAGTAAGGATATCTCATGCTATGTTGGTCTGGGTGGCGGAAGTTCGATGGACGTCTGTAAATATCTTGGCAAGCTTACAGGCAAGCCCAAGATATTGATCCCAACCACATTTGGGACAGGAGCAGAAATGACGACATATGCGGTGATTAGTTTTAGCCACAAGAAAAAGCTCCTTCAAGATGAAGCTTTTCTTGCAGACGCAGCAATTGTGGATCCATACTTTTTGCCTGGCACCCCATTCAATATTCTCAGAAACTCTGCTTGCGATGCCGCAGCCCAAGCCTCCGAAGCATATGACAGCAAGCTTGCAAATCCCTTCACGAGGTTTTTCTGCAAGGAAGCCTTTGACATACTGGAAAATGGAATAATCAACGACAAACATGACCTTTTACCGTACGGTGCGATGTTGTCAGGCATAGGCTTCGGCAATGCATCGACTACGCTTGGACACGCACTTTCATATGCCTTTTCAAATGAAGGCGTACCCCACGGTTATGCCCTTTCCTCCTGTACAACAGTTGCGCACAAATTTAACAAGTCGATATATTACGAACGCTTTAAGAGAATATGCCAAAAGCTCAAGTTTGAGCCTATCAAGCTAAAAAAGCCATTAGACCAGGCAGCAGACGACATTATGCCTGACCGGGGACATCTAGACAATAACCCAATACCTGTTACAAAACAGGATGTCATCAAATGCCTCGATGAGATAGTTTCAGGCAACCCGCTGCTCTGATGCAGAGTCGCATCATTTTTTTCTTTTCAAAACCTTTAAATTCAGTGCGGCAGCTTTCTTCTTCTGCAATGACTGTCATTCAGAAAAGTATAGAAATTAATGCTCCAATCAGCGAGGTGTTTACTTATTTTGCAAGGCCAGAGCATATGGCTGACCAATTCCCAGAAAATATGGGTCTCAATGTTATCCCAGTTGAAGTCAAGAACGGCTTTGGTGTTGGCACTATTTTTAGGATAAGCGGAGATTTTGATGGTAAAAAGCTTGAGTGGGATTGCGAAACTATCGATTATGTACCTATGCGCAAGATAGTGGCTAAGATGATTGAGGGCCCATTCAAGAGCTGGCAGATTACAGTTGAATTTGAAGAGCTGGATCACAACAAAAGCAAGACGAGCATGACAGTCGATTACGATATGCCTATGGGACCGCTTGGGAGCTTTATGGATAAAGTCAAGCTCAAGAAGATTGCTGAAAGGGGAATGGAAAACGGTTTGCTCAAAGTCAAGGCACTGCTTGAAGGCACCGGCTCGATACCGGTGTATATTACGCTTGATGCCTACAGACAAATCCTGAGGGAAAAGGAGCGGTTTAACTGTTCTGTCTCTGAAGCTATCATCAAGATAATACAGCGAGGTCAACAGCAACAGCAGCAACAACCACAGACGACGGCGAGAACCG
>JAICEE010000066.1 GCA_025924355.1 Nitrososphaera sp. | reverse complement strand
CTTGAGTTCTTGATATAGTATTCCAACATATCTGGGCTATGGTCAATGGAGACTCCAAAGTGCTTCATTGTGGCAAGCGTAGCCTGGATATAAGGCTTAGAGACTAGGCTGCCCCGTACCTTTATTACAATCTCTGAATCAGCGTAAATGCTGACAATGAGTAGACCTGATATGAACTGACTTGAAATGCTGCCGTCAACGAGGGTTGTTCCTCCCTTTATGCCTCCACCCTTTACTATAATGGGCGGCATTCCATTTTCCCTCGTGGAATAAGCTTCAACGCCTAGCTGCAGAAGAGCGTCTAGTAAAGGCTGCATAGGACGACTTCGTAGGCTTTCATCTCCTGTCAGCACGGTGTAGCCCGTTCTCACTAGGCCAGACATAGCAGTTAGTATCCTTATTGTGGTTCCAGAATTTTCAGCATTTATTACATTTTCAGGGGGATTGAAGCAATGACTGCCCGTAATACGCAGCTTTGTAGCGCGATATTTTATGTCTGCGCCTAGAGCGCCGCAACCGGATAGGGTTGCTAAGGTATCACGTGCCATTAGTGGGTTTGTTATTGTAGAATATCGGTCAGCAAGCGAGGCAATTGCTATTGCCCTGTGACTGTAGCTCTTGCTTGATGGGCAGCGCACAGTTCCATTTAACCTAGATCTTCTTACTACTATGCTAGTCATTTATGATCTTCACATTCGCTTTCTCATTATTTACTTTGGAAACAATGATCTTCCCTTCAAATTTGGATAGTGCATCGACGATGGGCTCAACTGCGTCTTCGTGTCCTACAGCAGCGATCGATGGACCATTTCCAGATATAGTGGCAGAAAGTGCCCCATGCTCCATTGCAGCCATTACAGGGACATAACTAGATGAAAGGGCAGCGGAAGCAAGGACTCCATTAAGTTTCATCGCCCTCCAATATTGGCCGGACTCTGCAAACTTGAAAGCATCAATGAAGATGTCAGACAGGTTGCTGAGCTTGCGCACGTCCCCTCTTGAAGTATTACGCGGAAGGAGTATGATTGCATAAAGGTTATCTGGCGCCCTCTCCTGACGGATTAGACGCCTGGAGTAATTGTCAGTGACAGTAAAACCACCGAAGTAGCAAGCAGTAGCGTCGTCATATGCTCCCGTCAATGAGACTTTGGCTTCAAGCGACGAACGGGCAGCCACTTCAAGTATTGCATAATCGTTAGGGTTCTCTTCTCTTTCGATCTGACTACATGCAAGCGCAACAGCATTTGATACTGCACTGGAGCTCTTGAGTCCATAGCCAACTGGAATTTCCGACTCGACTTTTATAATTATCATATTGCTTTCAATGATTTGCTTTGGTATTGTCTTTTGAACGATATTTTTTATTAGCTTATCACCTTTCCTGCCTGTGATAAACCTAAGGCCATGCCCCTTTTTGAGTTCAACTTCGGCTGTAACCTTTAGTGATACGCCAAGGGCTGATCCCTTTCCAGTGGCTATGGCGTTCACTATTGAGATCGCTCCATGCACTACTGCCCTTACCTTCCGGGTTGGAGTCACGTCGGCTCACCAAATATGCCCAGAAGGTTCTTTTTCATAGCCTCCCTGGGAGCAGACAATCCGGTCCATATCTCAAATGCCCTCGCACCCTGCTCAATAAGCATTTCATAGCCGTATACAATGCTTGCTTGTGCATATTTGGCATTTTCGATCAGGTCAGTGACCAAAGGACGGTAAACTATATCATAGACTATACTTCCCTTCTGTATATGCTCATAATCGATTACGCTAGATTCATTGTTCATTCCTAATGTTGTGGCGTTAACTATTAAATCGCATGAAGGCGAAAAATCCTGTGCCCTATCAAGGGGGATCACCTCGCACTTCATCCCAAGGCCAACTCCAAGATTGGAAAGTTCGTTTGCTCGTTGCATGTCACGGTTGGCAATTACAAGCTTGGCTATGCCGTTCTGCTCTGCAAGAGCGACCACCACTGCTCGCGCTGCCCCACCAGACCCAAGAAGGAGCACATGCATATCCTGAAAATCGACTTGGCGCTTGCGCAATGGCTCAATAAAACCATAGACATCAGTGTTGTATCCTCTAAATATTCCCTCTATATTGTTAACGGTGTTAACCGCTGCAGCCTTCTTTGCCGTAGATTCTTCAAGTTCGTCGAGGTATCTGATTACTTGCGTCTTGTGTGGCGTAGTAACGTTGAATCCAGCAATGTTTATGCTCCGCAAGGACTCAATGGACTCTTTCAACTCAGCCTCTGGAACCCTAAATGCAATAAAGGTGCAGTTGAGTCCTTTTGCTGCAAAAGCTGCATTCTGCATCGCAGGCGACAGTGAGTGATGTATGGGATCGCCTATGACGCAGTAAGTCTTGGTTGGAGCCTGCATTATCTGTTGCAAATATTGTCAGCCTATCACATATATACCGTGGAAAAATCCCTGAAAGGAATTCAGATTAGATTGAATGGTGCGTCTTGCTAACAGGTATGAGTAGCGCAGACAGATTTTATATTTTACCAATTCCCATCTTGTCGTACAACTTTTTCATCTGCTGTAGGGTTAATTGTCCGGGTGCTAGAGATTTCTCGAGGCTTGCATAGGTAAAGGGGGCGTTTCCAATCACATTGCACAATAGCCTTGATATCACGCCTGCCTCGCCCATGGCAAAAAAGATCGGGGATAACCCTATGGCTGTCTCGTACAGCTCTAGCACCCTCAACGAATCTTCGATGTTATGCGCCATAGTCACTATCTTGACAAAGTTACTATAGGTCCTCATCTCTGAAAGCACATCAGCGATAGTGTCACTTGGCGGGGTTTTTTCAAAATCATGCCATGACACAAGAAGGGGACTCCTTTTCTTTTCTAGAAAGTCTGCTAACTCGTCATTCTTTTTAAGGGTGGCAAGCTCGACATCAAGCAGCATAGGTTCTTGCTCCGCTAATCTGTACAGCCAATGCAAGCGATTTTCTTCGGTGCTGGCAAACATGCCTCCCTCACTTCTCGTTCTCAGAGTAAAGACCGTTCTGTCCTTTATGGCTCTTGCAGCTTCGAGGGCCTCAGGTAAGAGATTCGGGTTTAAAAAATCGAACCGGACTTCTAAGTAGTCTGCCCCTAGCTCCAAGGCACGATGTGCTTCTTTTATAATTGATTTTGCATCTTCTGGCGCTATGGACACACAGATCCTGGCGGCCAAGTCAGTGGCTATGCACTTAACTAGAATTAATTGTTTGTTTTATCCTACGCCTGCAGGTGGTGAGCTAT
>JAICEE010000065.1 GCA_025924355.1 Nitrososphaera sp. | reverse complement strand
TTGCCTAGTACCGGACATGACTGCACCTTCCGATGCAGACTCGACTAGCAATGCGTATTTTGCAAGAGCCCCTGTGGTATAGCGAGGTTTGATAGGCCTCCACTTACTTATCCTTTTTCTCAGCTCGCCTTCCGAAACCATGAGGTCTATTCTGCTTCGTTGCATGTCAATTATGATTTGATCATACTCCTTTACTAATGCGATTGGGCCACCCGCCATCGCTTCAGGAGCAACATGACCTACCATAAACCCCCTAGTTGCGCCCGAAAACCTCCCGTCTGTGACCATAGCAACTTTTTCTCCTAGGCCTTGTCCTACGACGGCAGCGGTTACTGCAAGCATTTCACGCATTCCCGGTCCTCCTTTTGGCCCCTCATAACGGATGACGATTATGTCGCCTTCTAATATCTTGCGCTTTGATACCGCTTCAAATGCGTCTTCTTCTGTGTCAAATACTCTGGCCCTCCCAACAAATTTCTTGATTTGTACTCCTGCAAGCTTCATTACTGCGCCTTTAGGTGCAAGTGAGCCTTTTAGCACCTTGAGCGTACCTTCGTGCTTGATCGGGTTGTCGAGATGTCTGATTACCTTATTGTCACTATCGAAGCTAAACTTGACGGATTCCAAATTTTCCTTCATCGTCATGCCGCTGACTGTCAAGACATTGCCGTTTAAAAGATTTTTTTTGAGCAGGCTATTGAGTATTACTGGGACTCCACCGACTTTGTCCAAGTCAGCCATTATATACATTCCACCTGGCCTCATGTCTGCAATGTGAGGAGTGCGCTTGCGAACCCTTTCAAAGTCTGAAAGTATCAGTTTTACTCCTACTTCCCTTGCTATTGCAAGGAGGTGCAGCACAGCATTGGTCGAACCCCCAATTGCATTAGCCATCATAATTGCATTCTCAAAGGCTTCAAAGGTCATGATGTCGCGTGGTCTGATGTTGCTTTCAATCAAGCTCATTATGGCTTTGCCAGTGTTGTAGCAGATTTCGACCCGTCGTTCGCTCTCTGCTGGAGCAGAAGCGCTTCCAAGGATTGACATTCCCAGCGCTTCGCTAATTGAGGCCATAGTATTTGCAGTATACATGCCAGCACATGACCCTGCACTAGGACATGCAACATTTTCAAGGCTGACGAGTTCCTGCAATGTCATCTTGCCGGCGTCATATGCCCCAACAGCTTCATATACATCCTGCACTGTTACCTGCTTACCATTCCACAAACCCGGCATGATAGTTCCACCATAAACAAATATTGAGGGTCGGTTCAGCCGGCCCATACCCATTAGTGTCCCAGGCAAGCTCTTGTCACAGCCTGATATACCCACTACGCCGTCGTATTGATGGGCTCTGACCATTACTTCAATAGAATCTGCGATTATTTCACGGCTCACAAGAGAGGCCTTCATGCCCTCGTGTCCCATGGCAATTCCATCAGAAACTGCAATCGCGGTGAATTCTCTTGGCGTGCATCCTGCATCTTTTACACCGCGTTTAGCGCTCTGGGCAAGTCGTCCTAGATGAATGTTACAGGGGGTAGCCTCATTACATGTAGAAGATACTCCTACCAGAGGCCGGTCCAAGTCTCCATCTGTCAGCCCCATTGCCTTGTACATTGCCCGATGCGGAGCCCTCTCTGGCCCTTCGAGCGTCTTTCTACTCTCGAGCTTCATTGCAATTATCGGTACAGGTGCATATTTTAAGATTCTTCAGTTACTCAAGAGTCGCAGTTATCTTGACAGCATCAATCCCTTCTACCTTGAAAACGGTCTCGCACATACCGCATTCTGCATTGCCACTTGAAAGATCCTTAGCAAGCACCTCTTCATTCAAGTAGTCGCATTTGGGGCAGCGGAAAGAGAAAGTCATGTCAAAGCTATCGAGCTCGAGTGTTTCGCCCATCTATGTAAAATTCGGATCCTTGGTCTATTTAAAAATTCATGTGCCTAACAGCAAAAAATAAACAACCAATCTGCTCACATGCTATGACGCGCAGCATGAGCAAACCTTGCATCTTCTGCTCCATAATAGCTGGGCAAGAGCCCTGCGTCCAGATCCAACGCGAAAATGGGTTTTTAGTCCTCATGGATAAATATCCAATAAACCCGGGACATACCCTAGTGATGCCCACAAAACATTACGAGACGTTGCTTCAAATGCCTCCTACCGAAGTAGGCAAGTTGTATTCTTTGGTACCTACAATTGCTAAGGCAATAATATCAGCTGTAAAGGCTGATGGCTTCAACGTGGGGCAGAACAACGGCCTAGCCGCAAACCAGATTGTCCCACATGTGCACGTTCACATTGTCCCCAGGTTCCATGATGACAGCCCCGACGGAAAATGGCCTTCTAGGAGGGTTGCCACTCAGGAAGACATAATTAAAATAGCACAAAAGATCAAAGATGAAATCTCTTAACCTCTTTAAAATACCTTTAGTAATCTTCGATACATTTATCAAACGCAGTCAGTATAAGGACACTGCTTATCTGCTAAGAAAAGGGGTAAAGCGGTGTAGCTGATGCTAGGGTTACATAGCAAGCTAGATAAGAGGTCTGAGTCAGTCAAAATGTTAACCTTCACAGCTCATACCTAGTAGCAAAAACTCTCCTATAAGCCACAGCTTCTGACATACTATGCTAGTTCTGATCAAAACTCTTCAATCGTTGGAACTTGTGTAACAGCAACATCTGCTGTTCTTTCCCCTCGACTGCAAAGGCAAATGCCTATTGACTTTCCTTAAGCATGAGATGACGTCTTTTTGTTATCTCGAGCTCGTTTTCTTCGAGAAGATACCTCAGGTCATAGTCATGGCGTGGACAAAGGTATAATATCAATTTAAAAGCATTGACGTCTGCAAGTGAGTCCCTTTCCACCATCACCTGTTTCTCGCCAGCATCAACATTCAAAGCGTTGATATCACTTTCCTTGATGACGACGTAGACCGATGCGCGCTCAAAGCATGCGGCGACCTGACATGCTGGATGCTGCAATGGTACTCTAAGACCTTCGCCATCATCGGTTAACATAGTGCAATACAGTATGTCAGATTTTCATATTTACAGGTTATTTCTGTCTCTAATGAATTGTTCTTAGTAATGAAAAATTAGATTTATTTTACTATATACTCTATGAAACGACTTAATAGGATGGGTGGAAAGTCGAGAATATTAAACCAAGTATAAATTCTCATATAGGTGACTTCTACATTTGTAACAGGTCTTTTTTACGAAGAAGAATTTTAGAGAAGACTATTAGACAAAGTTCGAATGCGATAGTCATATCTTGTCGTGCAGCTAGAAAGCT
>JAICEE010000064.1 GCA_025924355.1 Nitrososphaera sp. | reverse complement strand
TCAGGATCATCTATTGGTTCTAGCTCGCTCTTGTCTGATGGACACTTGTTGTCAAAATGTGCATCCAGTACATCTGCATGTAATAGTGTGAGCTCCTTTTTGCACACAAACAGCCTATATTGAGCAAAGTCGTTATTGACATCAGTTAGGATTTGATCCATGTCTGGAGTCCCAACAGGGTGCCTTGACTCATAGCCGCAGGCTGGGCATTTGAAAGTGTAAATCTTCAACGACTTCTATAATAAGGCAGCTCGGAATAAAAGCATATGTCAGATTGCAATTTTTCCTGCAAGAAGGTGTTGTGTTTCTTGTTCTAAATCAAGCTTAGAGAGCCTCGCTATAAAACCTGCCTGTCTACCTAAAGACAAAAGCATATTCCTAGCCATAATCTTTCTATATATCATTTAGCGCATCATAAGCTAGAGTGCTTGAGAGGAGGAATGCCTCAGGCAGGATTTTAGACCGACTTGTCGCTATTTATCATCATCTGTACATATAGTCCAAGGAAACAGCATTTTACTAGTCTCCTCGAGCTGCTAAACTGGATGTGCATTACGTCAATAAGGCGGCTGAGCCCAATGTAACTGGGATAATAGGTGTTTGTTGTAGTATATAGCAGAAGTAAGGTGGAATAGAGTCACGCCTTCTCATGTAGAATTAGTAGTGGAATACAACACCTTGATTCAGGCTAGTGCGGGCGTGCAGACCCATTGGCCCTCCCCCCTGCCTCTTAGCCATAACACAAAGCTCGCTATTGAAATCGGGTATAATTAAACTCTATAGTTTCACTCCTCATCAGCTATAAGAAGTAACGAAGGAACACGCATTATTATAAAAATTCTACGATTCAATCGGAAAGCAGAAAGTGTACAACGATTTTATATCCGTATATAGAAGAAACATTCAGCCTCTACTTATAGTATTGGTATTTAACCCGTAGTGAAGAAAAATTATCTGTGATTTATTAGATAAATAAAAACAGAGTACAAACACTCAATAGATAAAAGCTCTCTTTCTCACACATTGAGTAGTAATGTGTTCTATCATTGGTATCCTTAGTAAGGATATTGTCGCGCCGGCACTAGTCGACAGCCTCAAGAGAATGGAATATAGAGGCTATGACAGCGTGGGGATAGCGACACTTTCAACTGATAATAGGATTTCCGTAAGAAAAGGTGTTGGCAAGGTAGGCCAAGTAAACAGCCTCCTTAACCTTGCAGGAATGGAAGGGTTTGTTGGTATCGGCCATACCCGGTGGGCTACGCATGGCGGTGTCACGGAGTACAACGCCCATCCTCACCCTTGCTGTAACAACAATATCGCTGTTGTACATAATGGAATAATTGAAAATTACCTCCCACTTAAGGAAGAGCTAGTTAAGAAGGGACATATATTCCGAAGCGAGACAGATACTGAAGTCATTGCTCATTTACTTGAAGAATATTACAACATAGGCAGAGACATCAAGCACGCAATGATGGAAACAGTAAATCATCTTGAAGGGTCATACGCATTTGTGGCCATGTTTGCAAATGGCACGCTTTCATGTGCACGCCTTGACGAGCCACTTATCATTGGGATTTCTGACAACACTTATTATGCATCAAGTGATGTGCTTGGCTTTTTACAGTACACAGATCAGGCAATATTTCTTGATAATCGAGACATGGCGATAATCGACAGGGCCGGCGGCGTCAGTATTGTCAATTTCAGTGGCGAGCCGGTGACAAGGAGCATCACAAAGGTCGCATGGGAGCTTGCTGACGCTAACAAAGGTGAATTTGCACACTATACGATCAAGGAAATATTTGAGCAACGTACAAGTGTCAAGGCAGCCACCTACCAAGACGAGCACAAGATAAGGGCATTCTGTGATTCAATTGTAAGCGCTAGCAATATCCTTGTCACTGGTAGTGGCTCAAGTTATCATACTTCACTCATAGTTTCTATGATGGGCTCTCGCCTTTTGAAGAAGCGGTTTGAGCCAGTTATGGCAAGTGAGTTCCAGTACAATATGGACTCAATAGAAAAAAATACTGTAATTCTTGCAATATCTCAAAGTGGTGAGACTGCAGATGTACTATCGGCGACTAAGCTCGCAAGAGAAGCTGGCGCAAAAATACTATCCATTGTAAACGTTCAAACGTCCTCGCTTGCGAGGACTGCAGATGTTTCACTCAGCATCAAGTCAGGCCCTGAGATCGGCGTTGCAGCAACAAAGAGCTTTACTGGTCAGATGTCACTAGCCTATGCAATACTTGACAGAATCAGTGGAGGCAAGATTGGCTTTGATAGGGAGGTAATTTCAGACAAGATATCGAAAATGCTTGCACAACAAGAGAGTATCGAGAGGCTGGTGAACATTACGATGCCAAAGGTAAACGACATCTACCTGCTTGGCAGGTCTATTCATTTCCCAATTGCACTTGAAGGCGCGCTAAAAATGAAAGAGCTCGCTTATGTCCATGCAGAAGGAATTGCTGCAGGTGAGCTAAAACATGGTCCACTTGCTCTGATGGATAAGAATGCAGTGGTCTTTGTGCTCAATCCTGACGACAGGACTTACAGCGACATGCTTTCTAGCGCACACCAGGTAAAGGCAAGGGGTGCCAAGATAATTGGCATTTCAAATGTGCCAAATGACATTTATGATGCAATGATAGAGATTCCCAAGATAGACAACGACTTATTGTATCCGCTGGTTGAAATCATCCCGTTGCAGTTGTTTTCTTACTATCTTGCGCTTCAGAACAATGCGAATCCAGACTTCCCGCGGAACCTTGCAAAATCAGTCACTGTCAGGTAAAAAAGTATAATTATAGTTTAATTGCATGGGAACATCACGGAGAAGAGGATGTGGCAGCAGGCAGCAGCAGTAGTAGTAGTATTGAAGAAGTGAATTGCGAAAATTGCGGCAACCCCATTGATGCATGTATGTGTGTTTGCCCTTACTGCGGTCAGAAGGATTCATGCGAATGCTGCCTCTACGATGCTGCGACCGGTGGCGGATAATAATAGTAGAGTTCTAAAGCATTAAAAGAAGGGCGCGTGAAAGAATTCAAGTTGGAAAAAAAACCCATTACGAATTCGTTTACTTGGGTAATAGGTGGAGCCCAAGGAAGCGGAGTCGATTCTGCCGCTAACATTTTTTCCCGTGCCTGCGCCATAGGAGGTCTGCACCTATTTGGCAAGAGGGAATACTATTCCAACATCAAGGGCGAGCACAGCTACTTTACTGTAAGGGTTAGCAACGAACCTTTGCATTCCCATGTTGACGAGATCAACATGCTCGTTTCATTTGATGCTGAAACCATCTTTCGCCACTTTGAAGAGGTAACTGCAAATGACGGTGGTGCTATAATTTACGATTCAGACATCATCAACACCTCGCTTGATGAGGTGCCAACTGTTGACGACCCCGCTGCAGCGCGGATTAAAAAGGTGCTGCAAAAGGCAGGCCTAGGATTTACAGTGCAGGATGCACTTGAGCACGC
>JAICEE010000063.1 GCA_025924355.1 Nitrososphaera sp. | reverse complement strand
GTAGCCGCTGCTCCGGGGGGCAAAACTACATTCATAGCACAGAGGATGAACAATACCGGTTGCATATTTGCATTAGAGCCGAATGGGAGAAGGGCACGATCAATGTCATTTAATATTATGCGCTGTGGTGTATACAATACCTCCATCTTTAAGATGGATGGCTTGCAGGCAAGCAAGTTTGAGATGAAGTTTGATAGGGTACTGCTTGATGCACCATGCAGCTGTGAGGGAGTGATAGCAAAAGACTTCACAAGAAAAACTAGTCACACACCCCAGGATGTAGACTATTGTTCAAGAATACAAGAGAAGTTAATAGAAGTTGCAGCGAAATGTGTCAAGCCTTCCGGCATCTTGCTTTACTCTACGTGCTCTTTTGCTCCTGAAGAAAATGAAGCAGTGATAGATAAGCTCTTGCAAAAATCTGGAAACATAACAGTTGAGCCCATAAGGTACGGCAGCAGAAGAGGGCTTACAAAATTTGGTGACTTGACGTTTGACCGCCAGCTAAATAACGCACTACGGCTGTATCCGCACATTGATGACACGACTGGTTTTTTCATAGCGAGGCTGAGGATTAGTTGATATGCCGGCAGCCTACTAGGGAGGAACTAACACAGATAAACAGGGCATTTGACAGATGGGGCGCTTTTGAATTCTTCAAGCACAAACTCATAATAATTCAGGAAGTAGGCACGAAAACAAAATTAGTATGTCTTGTTACTGATGGCATCGAGAAGGCTGTCCAAGTGATGGATCCGTATAGCGCGGGCCTCGCTATTGGTGAGCTGAAAAAGCATTTCATTCCTTCAATAGCAGGGGCAGACCTTTTTGCACGGTACAGTGAGAGGAACAAGTATTACATTATGGTGGGTGAGAAAGCAGAAAAGCTAGTGCTATATGGCAGAGATATAATGGGTGAATCAATAGTAGAGGCATCTGATGCTCTTGATGAAAACGAGCTGGTAATAGTGCTCAATAAAGCACTCGACGCAATAGCAGTTGGAAAAACACGATTTGCAGGCAGATCGCTTTTCCAGAAAAGCAGAGTGACAGTCACTACTATCGCTGACGCCGGATACTATTTGAGGGAAGAAGGCTAGCCTCAGAGATACATGCACAGGTTGTTCAGAATGCAGAATAGAATCGACAGAAAAAATTGCTTCCCCCTCCAAAATCAACAAATGCAGGCTCACGACATATTTCATGCGGCTTTAGAGCAGAGCTCAGCAATATTTTGCCATTCCTGGCGTATCTTTTCTGTTTCCCTCTCCTTTTGTTATCTGATATGGGAGACTAACCGTGATGATAGGCAGAATTTCAAATACCGGAAATTGAGATTGAGATTGAAATTATCATCCATATCTGTATCGCATCACATATCTCGCCCAAAAATAAGAGAGACAGAAGCTTTGGCTTATTATTACTACTACTTCCTTGCCTTGAACAGAATAAAGATAGCTATTGCACCCATCATTCCTCCAAGCACTAAAAGCACTTGGATAGGAAATCCGCCTGTTGATGTCTGTACTCCTTCAGGTGCGTCTGCTGTTACTACCGCATGCCATGCGCCACCTGACTCTTGGGCGCTCGAGTACCCTGCTATCTGTATTTGTCCGCTTGGAGGCGGGGTCGTAGACTGAACATTCACATTTGCTCCATCAATTGTGGCAGTTGCCGTCTTTTCTTCGATTCCATGGGCGCCTTCCCTGAGGCTGCTCTCTCCAAGGGAGTAAACTGACATTGCATTTGCCCCTCCTGTCTCTTCTAAACCTACGGCACCACCGTAGGCTCCTACGGGGTCGAAAAGAAAATGCCACGAGCTCATTGGAAGGTTAAACTCAGCGAAGTTCAAGATCGGTTCATTCAAGACCTCTACAGCTTGCGTGTTTTCAAATTTCTGAGCAAGAGCTGGATACAGTACTTCCAAGAGGCCCATAGGAGAATTGATATTAATTTGCCCAACGTCTGGTGCATTCACGATTAATGGTTCATTTATCGCAATGCCTCTCCATTCCAAGTCAACTACTCCTTGGCCGCTACCCTCTCCGCCTTGAAGTACAAAACTTTCCAAAGTTGGTTGGATCTCTGTTCTATAAGATATCACAGTGCTCGTAGGTCCTCCTCTCACGACCCCAGAATAGGATACCACAGCTTGAGATGCCTGAACTGGGCTGTCAGCTTGTACAAACGCTCTATTTAGCGCCGCAAGCAAACCGCTCATACCAGTGTCGTTTTGCCCAGTAGCGGTCCCATTCAGAGAAAACCCAACGCGCTGATTCTGGCCATCAAGTGCTTGTGCTACAGAACTACCTGCAGGATACTCCAATGTAACCGATCTGACGCCTACGAAGGAAGCCGTAGAGGTACCGCTCTCCGGCGTGAGAGTTCCAGCCAAGTCTACAGCATATGCCTGAGTAACAAAAACTGAGACTAAAAGTATCGCAAGTATTCCAGAAAGCACTAAGGTGAAATACTTCACAAGTTAAATTTTGTGTGTCTCGTTTATAATCTTTATTCCTCGATTCTCTATGATGAGTGCCAGACAATTTTTCCATTAACGCAAAAGGTTTTTACCATTATAGCTTGATGGCAAATCGCACCTCAGAAGACATTCGAAGGGACGATCTTAATATGTAATCAAGTATTTTACACAAAGTATCACCATACACATTGCTGCTGCATTGTTGTCAGCAGACAAGCTGATTCAGTAATGGAATGAAATGAACAACATCACATGACTGTCTCCCTTATTTCACTTTTTAAATCAAGGTATTAAAAGAAGAGGTCTCTATTGTCATTGATAGACCATTCGCATATTGAATCGAACAGGCCAGATATACAAGTTGAACTGTACATCTAACTCATCTCTTTGTATACAAGGCTCCTATCGGCAGATAATATAATAAAATGCATCGTTTACTTACAATATCCTATGACGATATCGGTTCTTGCCGGTGGAACGGGTTCCATAAAACTGGTTAGAGCACTGGCCGCTATTGAAAAAGATATTGTCGTAATCTGCAACGTTGGCGACAATACATGGATGCATGGCCTATATGTATGCCCTGACATTGAT
Organism: Nitrososphaera sp.; assembly: GCA_025924355.1. Classification (GTDB taxonomy): domain Archaea; phylum Thermoproteota; class Nitrososphaeria; order Nitrososphaerales; family Nitrososphaeraceae; genus Nitrososphaera. The sequence continues at coordinate 546 of JAICEE010000063.1, read as the reverse complement.
ACTATGATTTATGGGCTTGCAAACATGCTTGATCAGAAACGCGGATGGGGGATTAAAGGTGATTCATTTCAATGTCTGGCCCAGATGAAAAAAATTGGTGCCTCCACTTGGTTTAGTTTAGGCGATAAAGACCTTGCGATCCACTTGCTCCGGACAAGCATGATGAAGGACGGCAAGAGCCTGTCTGAGATCACCAATTTTTTTAGGAACTGCTATTCTATTAGCGCCCAACTTATTCCAGCTACTGACAGAGAGGTCACTACAATCATTGTGACTCGTACTAAAGGGGATATGCACCTCCAAGAATTTTGGGTCAAATATAAAGGAAGGCCTAGAGTGACCGGTGTGAGGTACCATGATGCTAGTAGCGCCACAGCAAGTACCGATGCCATAGACGCTATTAGACGATGCAGAGCTGTGGTAATTGCACCAGCAAACCCCGTTTCAAGTATAGGGCCCATCGTAGCTCTTTCGGATCTACGAAAAGAACTCGTGCAAAACAGAGACAAAGTTATAGCCATTTCGCCGCTGATCGGGAGAAAGGCG
>JAICEE010000062.1 GCA_025924355.1 Nitrososphaera sp. | reverse complement strand
GATAATCTGCAGTTGTGTAAATGGTAGGTAATACTAAAATGAATATTGATTACGTCTACGCAGAGCCACAGAATGACAAAAAATATATTTTTGATGTTATTACACTCCGTAAGCGACGTGGTACTAGACAGTGACAGTGGTGGCAGCGCTATCTTGACAGCAACAGCCACAAATAGCAATTCTGGCGACGACGACTTAGATCCTAACCGCAAGACTTTGCTGGAATTTAAGAGGGCTGTTCAAGAAGAGCAAAAGACAGGTGACAAGAGGATAGAAGAGATAAACAACAAGCTTGACAGCATCAAGAAGCAGATAGATGAAGAGAGAGCCCAGCTTGATGATTTTCGCTCCAAGTTAAAGCAGGTTAACGAGGAAAAGGACATTGAATATCCAAAATTTGTAGAGCTACGAGAGAGCCTTATGGAGGCCAAGAACCAGATGAAGAGCCTAGATGACAAAGTTGGCCCTGTAGCAGCTAAGTTGAGAAAGGAGCGGAGCGACATGCACAACCTTCAGAAAGCACTTGAGCAGATAGAGAGAGACATCCAGACTAAGAAACTTTCCAAGGATGAAGAGCGCAAACTTGTTGCCCGGTCCAAGGAAATTGCAACCAAGCTGCATACGCTGAAAATGATTCATAAGAAAGAAGATCATTATCGCACTATTTCAGTACAGTATGACCAGCTAAAGGATCAGGTCAAAAGGATTTTTAAGCTAAAAGAGGAATACGGTACCAAAATTGGCAAGCTAAAGGAAAGCCTCGACAACCTGATAAACCTCCGGGAAGGCCTTTATGAGGAGCGTAGGCAGGTAATTCATACAGTGAGAGAAGCTGCTGCCAAGCTGGAGATGATAGAGACTCAACTGAACGCCATTGCTTTCAAAAAGTCGCGCATGCAGGCCGCAGAATATCGGCACAAGAAGCAGAAGGAGGTGGGAGAGAGGCGAGCAGCACGGCAGGAAGCAATACAAGAGCGCGCAAAACGCGACAAGGAGTATCAGGAGCGTCGTAATGCCTTGAAAGAAGTGGCAGTCAAAAAGATGACCAGTGGTAAAAAACTTACATTTGATGAAATGAAGTTGATATTTGGTGATGCAGGCTCTGACTGAGATACGTTTTTTTGATAGACAATTGTAACCTGCCCTTGGAAGATGTCAGATAGAATCGAGTACAGCGGTAAGGTTTATGTCTATAGTAGTGGTATGCCCGCAAGTCATATTCAGCTCACAAAGGAGAGGCTTAGCGAATATGGAGTGAGTGAAAATGACATTGAAGTTATCGAAGTTCCTGAAGGTGTGCCTGAAGGATCTGTAATGGTGACAGTCTGGCCCCATTATTTGTCGGTTGCAAGGGTCAAGCGAGTGCGCGAAGGCTCAATCTATGCACCTCAGCTGTTTAACATTCAGTTATGATCTAAAACATTAAATCTTCTGTAAGCCCATTCTAGTAGGATGCTGACATTCTTTTGTAAGCGTAATCGCCACGGCGACTGTCCTGGCGATTGGCCAGTAAGCGATGTATGCGGGCCCGATCATGATTGCTCATTTGACTTGCAGAGGGTCAAGTGCCAGTGCACGTGCCATAAAGGAAATTAATTTCTACACTTTCTTCAAGGTGCTTCACTTTATCTTCTCTTGCAAGAGCATTATTGCCTGGATTAGTGTTTCAGGGCGAGGAGGAGGGCAACCAAGAACATAAACATCAACTGGCAGTATACTATGCTTGCTTTAATGCATTCTTTTTTTCCTGATCGGTACTTGGTCCTGTGTTGTTATTGCAGTTTTTTATTGTAGTACCGATATAACGTAACCTTTAATTGAGCTTGCACACTTTTTTGATGTGGAAAAAGGCAATCAAATGCTAGGCTTCTCTTCATTTCTATCTCAGCTTAACGGTTTGTTTGGAGGAGAAGGGTTAGATCCTAGCAGCCCATGGATGTGGGTTTCCATTATGTCACTTGCTATAATCCCATTTTTCATGGTGTATGCCCAAAAGCTTCAATCACGTATAATTATAGGAGAAATATCAAAATCACTTGCCAAATTAAAAATGATGAGGGAAAATGCAAGGAAGGAAGCGATCGACTACGTCAAGACTGCAATAAAGATATCTTCTACATCAAGCGATCCGGCAGTCGGAGTCGACAGGTTCTTGGAATATTTTACAATCCTGCCTGTTGACCTTGACCCAACTGGGTTGGTGCACAAGCTGGATCATGTCATGCGAACTCGAGACGACAGGGTCCGCGCAGAGATCAAGAAATTGTGTTATGGTGCAGGCGACAAAGAAATTTCAAAGATAGAAAACATTCTTGAGGCTGCAACTGCTCTGAACCTGATCTACAAGGTTGTAAGGCACTATTATCTAATGGGCAAGCGCACTACGAGTATGTTCGTTCTTGTCCAGCTTCAAATGGTCATGCCTCTCCTGCTTGAAGAAGCTGAAGCACTACAAAAGGCCATAAGCGCGTTCAAGCGCGGCCAGCCAATAGGCGACGGAATAGGACCTATGGTTGTTGGTAAAATGATGGTTGGAAAGGAAAAGAAGCCTGCAGCAAAGGAAACAATATATAGTGAGGATGAATACAAAGGCAGAAAGCTATATCTTCTTAAAGCTGAAGGGCCTGCTGGAACCGTCGGAAGACCAGGCGAAGCTATAACCCGACTTGTAGGCGACATGGGGATCAAGATAGATACAGTCATTATGATAGATGCAGCGCTTAAGCTGGAAGGCGAAAAGACTGGCGACGTAGCTGAAGGAATTGGCGCTGCTATTGGCGGCATAGGTGTGGAGAAGTACCAAGTAGAAGAAGTGGCAACCCGCTTTAACATCCCCATATATGCAGTCATTGTCAAGCAGTCCGTGCAGGATGCAATCACGATCATGCGCAAGGAAATCGCGGATGCGTTTGAAAAGGTGACAAGCACTGTTTATTCAGTTATTGAAGACAGAACATCTGAGGGTCAGGCAGTCATGGTAATAGGCATTGGAAACACAATAGGAGTCGGGCAATAATAGCAATGCTGTTTGGCAAAAAGAAGGAGGTCGTACCAGAAATATACTCCGAAGACTTCTGTCAATCATGTAGCGAAAAAACGAAGCGCCGCTATGAAGAAGGAGATTATGTCTATGGCACTGGCTTGCAATGTAAGAAGTGTATGTCTTCCAGCACAGTGGTAACTGCAATCTATGGCGAGTATCCAGAAGAAGACAAAAGAGCTAAAGCGTGATAATGTTCACGCTTGATTCTGTAGGAATTAAAGTATGCTCTGCTTGAACGACTATTTTGCTGTGTCCTTCAACAAGTATAGGGTATGCATGCACATTCTTTTTCCTGACTAACATGTCTGCAAGTCTACGTAGATCCTTTTCATCATACTTGTCAGTAAGCCATCGCAGCGCAAATGGGAGGGTTTTGTAGCGACTCCAGATGAGGTCCAAAAGATCGTCTGCTTCCTTGTTCTTCACGGGCTTGCGGGAGGTTATGCCAAAGATGTTCTTCGTCTTGCCTTCATAAACAACCCCTTGGCCATCTCTTGTCGTGATAAATGGCTCAATCGCATACGCTTCATTAGTCAGAAGTGAAAATGAAGACCCTCTCGTCCAGATGTTGGGTATGGACTTGCCAGCGTGAATCGTGTATTGCTGAAGTGAGTGGCCGCTTAGATTCTGTATTGGCTTAAAGCCAAACTTTGTTATCGTAGCTTCTATGACTCTGCCTATGTCGCTTGCCTTAGTGTTCGGCCTTGCAATTCTTACCGCCTCGCCGAGAGCCATTTCGGCTGTACTGACAAGCGCTTCATATTTTGGGTCATAGCAGACTGTGACGGCTGTATCCGCTATATAACCATCAATGTGGACACCAATATCTATCTTAAGCACATCTCCTTCCTTGACCAAGGTCTC
>JAICEE010000061.1 GCA_025924355.1 Nitrososphaera sp. | reverse complement strand
TCTAGAGGTTACATTAGTTAAATATATAGCCAACTACATTCTTCCCTTTGAAGGGAAGCTAATATTTCGATGTTGCAAGCAGACAATTCCAACAAAGCTGATGTCAACCGCTATAAACAACAATCTGTTGAACTTTCATCATCAGAGTTTTTTAAGATCACACAATCTAATGGTCGTTTTAGCCGTAGTAAAGGCCTTGCCTCGCATCTAGATTACCTCCGCTCATCCCTTTGGTTCGCTTTTAGTCTATTCCATTCCAGAGTCATCTCTGAATTCTTTATCCATATTGCCACGTCAAATCCGATTGCACTGCCTAAGAGGGCAAGGATAGTATCAGTTGGAGTACTATTTTTGTTTATTATTTTGTTGGTCAATCTACCTATAGCTGCTGCAGGGCAAGAGGATGCAGACGACGAGGGGGCTGAAGATGAGGAGGAGGATGCAGACGACGAGGGGGCTGAAGATGAGGAGGAGGATGCAGACGACGAGGGGGCTGAAGATGAGGAGGAGGAGGCCGAAGATGAGGAGGAGGCTGAAGAGGCACCCCCAGTTGAGGAGACACCCGCAGTCGACCCTTTTAGAATACCAGCAGACGATCAGCCGAATGCAATACGTGATCCAAATCTTCAAGCAGAGGAGATTGTTACTGGTTTGTTGAGGCCTACAGCAATGGCCTTTCTAGGAGATTCTAGCGATGACATCCTAGTGAGTTTTAAGGACAATGGCACTGTACGGAGGATAATTGATGGTGTCCTTCAACCAGAACCGTTAGTTGATGTTGCTGTTGCAAACAATAATGGTACCAACGAAAGGGGCATGCTTGGCATGGCTGTAGCCGAGCAGAATGAAACTACTACGTATGTCTTTCTTTATTATACCGAGTCTGGAGGTGGACAGGATGGAGATGATTCCGCTGGAGTAGTGCCAGTTGGCAACCGTCTTTACAGGTATGAGTTGGTAGAGAATGGTGACTCAGCCGAACTCATAAATCCTAAGCTTTTATTAGACCTTCCCGCGAATCCAGGTCCTCGATACAACGGTGGCCCGCTATTAGTTAGCCAAAATGAGAATGGTACAGTCGTGTATCTCATGATAGGAGATTTGGATCACCGAGAGAGTCAAACTGAGAATTATGAGGATGGCCCGCCACCAGATGGAACAGGCGGGATACTAGCAATTGACGTTGAAGGCAATCCGTTACCAAATCCTGTACTTGGTGAGCAAGTAAACGGTGAGGAAGAGGATGGTGAGGAAGAGGATATTGGAATGTTGCCCTACTATTATTCCTATGGCTTACGAAACGGCTTTGGCTTAGCTTTTGACCCCGTGACAGGCTACCTATGGGATACAGAAAATGGACCAGATTGGTTCGATGAGATCAACCTTGTGCTACCGGGATTTAATAGCGGTTGGGCAGATATACAAGGACCCGCTTCAGCACCAGAGAACGAGGGGGCTGACCCAGGAGAAGACCTAGTAGACTTTGGCGGAACAGGAGTGTACAGAGAGCCTGAATTTGCATGGCAAAACACAGTAGGTGTGACAGCGATCCATTTTCTCAATTCCACAGCACTAGGGGAGCAGTATGCAAATGACATGTTTGTAGGCGATATAAATAATGGCAGGCTATATCATTTTGATCTAAACCAAGATAGGACAGGTTTACTTCTTGAAGGAGTCCTTGAGGACAGAGTGGCCAATACCGTTCAAGAGTTGGATAGTGTAATATTTGGAACGGGATTTAGAAGCATTTCAGATATTGAAACAGGGCCGGATGGTTACCTGTACTTTTTGTTGTATGGACCTGGAAAGATATTTAGAATAGCTCCTGCGACGGCAGAGGATTGAAAGTAGTGAGGAAATAAAGAGCTCTAACTCTTTCCTTTTTTCGTTTTTGTTTTCCTTTCGTTATTCTCTATGCCTTTCAATCTTAGTTATAATTAAAGATCATCTCACTTATTGTTGTCCTATTTGCTTTAAGTGATTTGTGAATTTTATTTACTTAGCGACCTCTAACTTCGTATTAGCTTATCAGTTGTTAATTTCTCAGCATCGGCTCAAAATTCTAGATGGAAGGCAAATCTTTGAACCTCAAATGCGATCTTGTTTACATCAGAACCGAAAAGTATTGCTTTTGATTGCAATTGATCCAAAAGGGTTTGGCATGAGGTAGGTGAAGCAATAATTGTTTAATATAAGCCTCGAGTTACCAAACCATTATGCCAGGAGCCTATGTTATGATCAACACACTTCCGGGCATGGAAAAGCTAGTCCTTGACAGGATAGCTCAGATACCCGGCGTCGTCTCAGTCGAGGGTGTGTACGCCGAATTTGATCTGATAGTGAGAGTGAACGTTCCATTAGGCAATACAGTAGATGTTGTTATCAATGAGATTAGAAAAATACAAGGCATAAAGTCAACAAGGACCATATCATCCATTGATAGTGAGCGCAGTAGCGGCATTGGAATGGACCACCTTGGGCCACCATCTGACTAAAATCTAATCATTATTGATAGTCATGCAATGGTCTATCTCTGTGTGTATTTATCTTCGATTCCAGCTGTTTTTTGTGTTCAGAAAGTATGTGCTTGTTGGCACATTGATCATGCATGACTCCTATTTCGCAAAAGTCACAAGAAGTGACAAATTCTATCTGGACAAATCTCTTTTCGCAGTAACTGCACTTTTCTGCTCCAAGATCATGCCTGGATAATGGCTTGAGCCATGGGTCACGCCATAGAAGCGACATATATGTTATCCCTAAATGTTATCGAAACAGCATATTTGTGTTTAGTTGGGCTTGCCAATGATCTCATACATTCGGTTATAGGATTGCTGTAGATCCTGGCTCTTTTGCATATTTAACTTGACTTTTACCAACTCATCCTTTAGATCCTTGTTGTCCTTTTCAATTGTAAGCTTTGCAAGTGCAGCTGCCTCTTTAAGGAATTGATTAATGTATATCTTGGCATATGCATTCTCACTAATGAGAGCAATAACAAGATCAGGCTCTTCCGTGAGTACGCTTTCTGCAATAAGCGACTGTAGACTAAATGTGGTTCCTGATACTTGCTTCAGCTTTGAAATATTGTTGCCTGATGACATTACCTTTGCAAAAACTATATTAGCAAAGTACGTCAATCCAAGCACTATAGCTATTGACTTGTCATGCTGTTTGGCATTTGGCAATACTATCACGTTGGCGTTTTCAAAAATCTCCTTTACTATCGTGACTTCGATTTTTTTATTCCTAACCGGAACTAGAAGCATCCGAGTTTCTACCTTTTTACTTGCTCCGGGGCCGAACATTGGATGAATGCAGAGCGGTCGAAGGTTGTTTGGTATCTTCTTCAAAGCTTTAAACGTCTTGTTTTTAACCGAGGATATTTCTGCAATGATGGCCCCATCCTTCATGTTTTTTGTGCATTCCTTGACGACCTGTGGCGTCTTTTGCACCGGCACAGAGACAAGTACCAAGTCTGCATTGTGGACACACTCGAATAGACTCTCTTGAACTTTGACCTTGCTAGAGGTTTTCAATATTTTTTTTTGGTTAATATCATATGCTGAGACGTTCAGACCGTGCTGGGCAAAATAACTTGCGAACCATGTGCCCATTTTTCCTCCTGCACCTACCACCGCCACTTGCTGCAATTTATAGATCCTCTCTTATGACCGATTCCATTACATCAAGCCCTTTTTCTAACACCTTCTCTGGCTGGCATGCAGATATCCTGACGAATCGCTTGTATGCATCCCCAAATCCAGTGCCGGGTGCTATTGCTACTCCTTTCTCTAACAACTTTTCAACTATGGATAAGTCCTCTCCCTTTGGCAGCTCAGGATAAACGTACATAGCACCATCCGGCTCGATATACCTAAGCGACATTTTCTTAAGCTTGCTACATACAAAGCCAAGTCTCCTTTTCATTAGTTGGATATTTTCTGATGGGTCTACTTCTAGTGCAGCAAGCGCGGCTCGCTGCATTGGCTCTGCTACGCTTGTAATTGCAACTGCTTG
>JAICEE010000060.1 GCA_025924355.1 Nitrososphaera sp. | reverse complement strand
GCCACTGACAGAATGCTGACGCCGCTTTTGTCAAGGTTTGTCGTGCTCCACTTCAAACAATACTCATTTGGCTCATTCCACGAAGTATGCGCTCACATTCTTGGCCGTGAAGGGGTCTCACCTGATGTCGCTGCAGCAATAGCAGAGGCGGTATGGATAAAACTCAAGTCAAAGGACATCCGTGATTGTATAAAGATTGGGCGCTTGGCAAAGAAAAAGGAAGACGTTGAATGGATAGTTCAAACATTGAGAGCGTATAAGCAATAGCTCATTTTTTTGTTGTTGTTGTTCAGCTGATCACTACATGCTAAAGCAGCTTGATATATGCTGGCAATTCGCGGATTACCTTTTTACCCGTTCTATTGTCGAAATCGTTATTGAATGTGTGTGTGCTTTTATGGTACTATATTTTGTCAGTCTTGTAAGTCCTTGGCAAGCAGCCTTCAGATCATAATGTCAGTGATTTTATCATAAAATCTTGACAGAGGATAAAGTGTGTATTATTACTAAAAAGGTCTTTACTGTCGTATATCGCACTCTTTTGCCCTCTTAAGAAAGGCAGATACTTTTCGGGATGTGGCAAAAAGTCATCCAATAATACTGATCTTTTTTGCATGTGCGGAATTATTAGAATGGCCATACCTGTCTACTTTCTTGGCTTAGGGATTCTGGTAATGCAGAGTTAAAGTTTTTGTGGCGCCATTATGTGTATTATGTGATAGCAAGAAATGGGCTTAGACCTCAAGCCACTGGTAACACCTAGGCCGCTCAAATTGACAGAGCTGGCAGGCAAGGTTGTTGCAATTGATGCTTATAATACGATTTACCAGTTCCTCAGCATTATAAGGGGGCCGACAGGGGAACTGCTTACAAACAGCAAGGGGGAAGTAACGAGCCACCTGAGCGGCCTATTCTATAGGAACGCCAATCTAATGATGGATAATATCAAGCCTGTTTACGTTTTTGACGGCAAGGCAAGCGAGCTAAAGATGGCTGAAATACAGCGCAGAAGCCAGCTGAAAAAAGAAGCGACAGAGAAGTACCATCTTGCAATTGAAGAGGGTAGAATGGAGGACGCACGCAAGTATAGTACACGAACAGCAATCCTGACTCCCGAGATGGTGGAAGATTCAAAAAAATTGCTCTACTATCTTGGCATTCCATATATTCAGGCACCCTCTGAGGGCGAATCGGCAGCCTCCTATCTTACGAGGCATGATATGGCCTTTGCAATTGGAAGCCAAGATTATGATTCAATATTGTTTGGAGCTAAAAAGCTGGTGCGTAACCTAGCAATCAGCGGTAAGCGCAAGGTGCCAAACCGAAACACGTACATCGATATCGAGCCTGAAATACTTGAGCATGACAAGGTGTTGCATGAGACTGGTCTGACACACGAACAGCTAGTGGATGTCGGCATACTTATCGGCACCGATTTCAACCCTGGCGGCTTTCCTGGTATTGGCCCAAAGACTGCAATCAAATTAATTAAGGAAAATGGAAGGCTGGAAGATGTTCAAAAAATCAAAAGTTTGCTTACACAAGTGCCCTACCAAGAGATACGCAACATCTTTCTCGACCCTGAAGAACCAAAGGTAGACAAAATCGAATTTGGCACAGTCAATCGTGAAAATGTACTGGATTTTCTTTGTGTCAAGAAAAGCTTTTCAACAGATAGGGTGAGTAGCACACTTGACAAGCTGCAAAAATCCATAGAAAACCGCAACCAGTCGCTTGAACAGTGGTTTGGCTAGCATCGTGATAATAGAGAGTCAATAATTGAGACCCTGTGATAATGTGGCGCGTCTCTGACAAAACTTGAAAAAGCGCTGCCTATCTTGGGTTTTCTCTTTAGCTTTGTTGTCCATACAAGGTATCCAAAGTCCAGCGTGCGAATCTGAGCTCTCTATCTTTTGGATATATTTTCTGTCTAGTGCCTGACACTTTTTGAGCAGACTAAAAATCTTCTGAATGCTTAGAGGTCAAGCAGGAACCTTGCGGTAGTCATATCTTTTTCTTGCTTGATCTCCATTTCATGATATGTTACTGCTTTGATTTCCACTTTGTAGTGATGCCGGTCCAGTTCAAGTGGTTCTCCTCTTGTAATGCCTTCGAGCAAATAGCTGTTGTTATATTGTTTTATCTTGACAGAAAATTCAGACATAGCTATTCCATCTGCCACCAGCAAAAGCATAACCTTGTCCAGCCAGTCGAAGAGCAACGAATAAAGGTCATTGCCTTTGGCAGAAAATTTAATCTCTCTTTTGGGTCTGACAGTTTTCACGTCGATCATTGTGTCGCAGAGAGCCTTGGCAGCGTTTTCAAAGGCTTCCTCTAGCGTGGTGCCGTAAGCCTCTATCACTGCATCTGTCATATGATCAAGGAATCGGTAGCCGCCACCCGCCAATATAACAGTGTGAACAAATGACGATTATTTATTGCATTATTCTATGCCAAAATATCGCAAAATCTAAATGTTAACGCACCACTGGCTACTGGTGTGACCAGGTTAGAGCTTCCCCGAGGCATGAGAGATCTTGATCCTGAAGAGTATGCTAACATAAATTATGTCCGTGATAGGTTCTTTGAAATTGCGCGGCTATTCAACTTCCAACTCACAGAGCCATCCCCTCTTGAAATGCTTGCTACACTAGAGGCAAAGAGTGGTGCTGCGATCTCAAACGAAATCTACGCTTTCAAGGACAAGGGAGGCAGAGATGTCGCCCTTCGTTTTGACCTTACTATCGGTCTAACGCGATATATCGAGTCACGGCGCGATCTCAAAATGCCAGTCAAGCTGGCTTCATTTGCCGGCGTGTGGCGGTATGATGAACCTCAAGCAGAGCGCTACCGCTACTTCCACCAGTGGGATATCGAAGTGTATGGTCCATTCAGCCAAGAATCCGATGCTGAAGTAATTGAATTTGTTTACACATTTTTCAGAACACTGGGCCTAAAGGTAGTAATCGAGATAAATGACAGGCAGTTTCTTGAGCAGTATATAAGAAAAAAACTTGGTATTTCTAGCGAAGAGACAATGCTTGAAATGTTTCGTGCAGTAGACAAGGTACCAAAAAAGGGGGCTCAGGCCGTGCTTGCAGAATACAAGGGCAAAATAGAGCCTGCAAAAATGCAGGCACTGATAGAACTGTCAAAATTAAAGGGCAATGTAGACGAAGTTGCTAGTAAGTCTGATGTAATGGGGCTCGACAGCTGGCAGCAGTTAGTCAGCTTGATGGACTTGCTCAATGCAAAGAAGGTAGAAGGAGCACGCATTAACCTTGGCATAGTGCGTGGGCTTGACTATTATTCTGGAGTGGTTTTTGAAGCATTTGACCAAGCCACTGGTTCTGGGGCACTCATTGGTGGAGGAAGATATAACAGACTCACTGAAGCGTTTGGAAGAAAAGATATTGGAGCTACAGGAGTTGCTGGAGGGGTGGAGCGGATAGTGATGGCCCTTAAGAGGCATGGCATATTGAAACAATCACCAAGACCACTTGTATATATCGCAAATGCAACTGAGGATCTCAGAGCAAAGGCACTTGAGCTGGTTTCATCTCTACGCACAAGTGGCATAGCAGTCGATTACGATATGCTTGGAAGGACACTTAGAAAGCAGCTAGAGTATGCTTCCAATAAAGGCGCAGCCTTTGTAGTAATCGTAGCCCCAAATGAAATTGCCACAGGTCAAGTAATCCTCAGATCTATGAAAGATGGAACTGAAGGCAAATACTACGTAGACAGTTTGAAAGAAGCGCTCAGTGAGATGCTTAGAGTTTGATTGTAGCCATACTCTTCATTTTGACCATGCCATTTGTCTTTTTTTCGTATACCACTCTGACTATAAGGTCCGGTGGATCATAGCTTATGTAAATATCGCCAGTCCTCAGCTGCTGTACGTCGTAGTTAATCTCAATCCTGTCCTGATGAATCCCGTTCTCTGTAAGTCTCTCTTTTGCCCGGTTCACGAGCTCTTGATCGGAAGAGTTTGGAGCCAGAAATGCTTTGGCGTCTGGAGCATTTGCCAAATAATCCCTCAAGTTTGTGGTTTCCAATAATAAGAGCCAGCCGGGAAATTACTATTAACGTTTCCGGTGTCTTAGAAGAATATATCAATACGGCTGCTGTTACCTCCATATCACTTACTTAATGTACTGCGCTTGATCACGAACTTTTCTATGGGTGATCCTTCTTTTGTATTTTCAGTACTACTACGGTATGAAGAATATCATGAATCATATTTAGTATTATGGCTGTATGTATACAACAGTTAATTGCTTTTTGCTTTGTTACAATTAATTGCAGGAGTTCAAGGTATATATGAGAATTAGCTGCCTTCCTGAATGGAAGGAAAGAGGGAAGCGCGTAGTTGGCTGACATCACTACTATTGCACATGATGTACTCATAATCGGGTCAGGGCTGGCAGGCCTCCGCGCAGCTATTTCTGCAGCTGCCGTTGACAGAAAACTGACCATAGCTGTCATTTCCAAGGTGCAAGTAATGCGCTCCCATTCTGTGTCTGCTGAAGGTGGGACTGCAGCAGTACTCTAT
>JAICEE010000059.1 GCA_025924355.1 Nitrososphaera sp. | reverse complement strand
CTATTGCAACAGGGACTTTTCTTGGAGGATGGAGAATTGTAAAGACAATGGCTTTCAGGTTGACCCAGCTGCGACCATACCAAGGCTTCTGTGCTGAAACAGGTGGTGGAGCAATATTAACGTCTATGGCTTGGTTGGGAATTCCCGTTAGTACAACTCATGCAATATCTGGTGCTATAATGGGCGTTGGAGCAACAAAAAGATTTTCAGCCGTTAGGTGGGGAGTAGGAAAACGCCTTATTTATGCATGGATAATAACTATACCTGCAAGCGCTGGAATTGCTGCTATTATGTTACTTATTATAGACCGTCTTTTTGGTATACGATAAGGAAGCGAACTAATAAAAGAGCGTAGAATAGTAGTACTAACCCGTTATTTTTTGAATACAGTCAGAGCAAAATCTTTTCAAAAAAGAAACGTTAGCAATACCACTGTCGAGGTATACATCATATGAGGCCAATCTCCCTTGGCACACATCGCACGATATTGCTTCAAGATTTTTTATGATATCAGAAATATGTTGGACCTTTGGCACGGTAATATTAGACTGTAAGTCAGACACTGTATCTATCATTAGCAATCAGACTAGCGCCCATGCATAAATTTACTTTCACAGTGATCTACATAGGTGCCAATAAACTATATAGATTCGGTCTTAATACCCCTTGTATAATAACAAATTAAGGCCAGAATTATCATTCATTAGCATAAATTGTAGAGAGCCTTTCTGATTGCTAGCTATGGATTTGCTATAAATTATAACTCTCAAAGTGCTGCCGAAAGAAAAGAAGAACTAGCTTGGCCTGCTTGTGCCAAAGACCGATAGTTGAATAAATGAAAGGAAGTATGTCTATCTTATTCATTAGATTAACATGGTATAACTCAAAGAGACGTTGAAAATCCCGACATTAATAGGAAAGCAGTCGGTAAGGTTATTATCCTTCCCAGAAGAAATGTGAATTGGTTTTCTATGAAACTAATGTTATGATGAGTTATAGCTTCTTCAAACGCTCTAATAGTATTGTGACCGAAGAGGCCCTTATTTGAGGAAGCCAAGAATTTAGTTTTGTTTTCCTTGCTCGTATATGGTAGTAGCGTCGCTACTGGTCTCACTTGGATGTTTCAATCTATTGTAAAAGCGGCACTACCTGAACAGAACTATAACAAGCAAGCAGAAATGTATAATCTGGAAATGTCAAACATCCCGTCAAATATCTTTCTCTTTGATTTGTCTAAAGCATTGTGAGATGGTTTTAATATCAAGATGTATAGATGGGTCAACGTGTCAACGCGACATCAGACTAAAGAAGCAGAGGAAAAAAACATCAAGATTGTCCGGCGTTCGATAGAAGCTCTGAATTCAGGGAATGTAACTAATGTTTCTGAATTTATACATCCTAATTATCTTGACCGTGATTCCCAAAGTATCCCTGGGCGAGAAAAACTTCGTGGTTCAGAAGCGTTTGTTGATATTGTCAAGAAGTTAAGAGCTGCATTGAGCGAACTGCATTACAAAGAACAAGAGATTATTGCTTCAAATGACAAGGTTGTGTCGATAATGATAGTTACAGGTAAGCACACAGGTGACTTGTTTGGCATTCCTCCAACAGGGAACAACTTCTCATATCAAGCAGCGCATTTTTATACAATTGCAGATGACAAGATAGCAGAACACAAAGCATTTCGTGACGACCTAAGCTTCATGATACAGCTTGGCGTAATCGGCGCTGCATCGCCTCAGTACGAACCTATTCTTAATGCTTGGAAGGGGATGATGAGGAATAAAAGCGTACATGAGCGCCACTAGATTCTCTCTTTCCATTGCAAGCGCAATTCGAAATAAAGCCGGGATTACATAATGGAATTTTTTGTTCTTTACAATTGTAAACTCCTATCCCTATATAAGAGAAGGTCCAAAGGTTAGGCATATGGCAACTGATCCGGTCTGTGGCATGTTTGTTGAAGAAAAGCCAGATTCCATCCAGCATATAGTGGATGGAAGGAAATACTATTTCTGCAGCACACAATGTCTCAATGAATTTACAGAGCCGGAAAGAGAATTGCGAAAGCTGAAGAAGCATGTGACAATAAGCATTGCCCTTACAATTCCTATTATAATACTAACGCTACCCCATATGTTTCCTTCACAGTTTGAAAATTTGATTCCCCTTCCAATGGAGACCAGCAACTATGCTATGCTAGCGCTAGCGACACCAATCCAGTTCTGGATAGGCTGGCGCTTTTACAAGGGGATGTGGGATGGAATAAAGGCTAAAGCATCTAACATGGATACGCTAATAGCGCTAGGAACTAGCGCAGCATACATCTATAGCGCAGCTGTTACAGTTGCACCCGGCTACTTCCCATTTGGGTCAGTGTATTTTGAAACCGCCGCAATCATAATTACTTTAATCCTGGTAGGAAGACTGCTAGAGACAAGGACAAAGGAGAAGGCATCAAGTGCAGTAAGGAAACTCATGGATCTCCAGCCTAGGATGGCTAAGGTGATAAGGGAAGGAAACAGAGAGGAAGAAATTCCTGTCGAGCAGGTCCAGCAAGCAGACCTCCTTGTCATAAGACCCGGTGAGCGTGTGCCTGTCGACGGTGTTGTAATAGATGGAGCGTCTTCAATAGACGAGTCTGCAATCACAGGTGAGAGCATTCCTGTGGACAAGTCAAGGGGAAGTGAAGTTATCGGCGCTACAATAAACCAGAGCGGGCTTCTTAGAGTAAGAGCTACTAAAGTGGGTCAAGATACCGTGCTGTCCCAGATAATCACACTTGTAGAGAATGCAAGGATGGGCAAGGCGCCTATGCAGAGGATGGTAGACCAAGTTGCAAAGTACTTTGTACCGGCAGTAATAGCCGTCGCAGTTGGCGCGGGACTTGGCTGGTATTTCGCAGGAGGAGCAGGGCTAACATACTCGCTCCTTGCGTTCGTATCAGTTATAATTATAGCATGCCCCTGTGCGCTTGGCATCGCAACCCCTGCAGCGCTGATGATGGGGGCTGGCAAGGGCGCGGAGAACGGCATACTATTCAAAAGCGGCGAATATCTCGAAATTGCAAGAAAGGTAAACACTGTGGTGTTTGACAAGACAGGCACCTTGACGGAAGGCAAGCCCTCGGTCACAGATGTCGTAGATTTATCAGGTGACATCGGCGAAAATGAGCTATTGAGGCTTGCAGCAATTGCAGAATCCGGTTCTGAGCACCCGCTAGGACAAGCAGTAGTCACAAAGGCAAAGGAGAGAGGTATACCTGTATCAAACCCTGATTCATTTGAAGCAGTGTCAGGTCATGGGCTCAGGGCGACATATGCAGATCACACAATCCTAATTGGGAACAGAAAGTTGATGCATCAAAATGCGATCGAGATCGGCACCCGCGTCGATTCAATTCTATCAAGGCTAGAACAGGAAGCCAAGACAGCTACGCTTGTATCAATTGATAGTAGGATATCTGGAATAATTGCAATGGCAGATACGGTCAAGGAAAGTGCAAGGGAAGCGATTGATTCGCTAGCAAACAAGATGAGCATAGAAGTGATAATGCTGACAGGCGACAATGAAAGAACTGCTAAGGCCATTGCATCCAAGCTTGGCATCAATAGAATAATCGCGCAAGTACTTCCGCAGCAGAAAGAAGAGATGATTGCAAAGCTCAGATCAGAAGAGGGCAGAGTTGTAGCGATGGTAGGAGATGGCATAAATGATGCACCAGCGCTAGCACGTGCAGACTTGGGGATAGCGATAGGCTCTGGAACTGATGTAGCAAAGGAAACAGGCGGGATAATTCTCATAAAAGGTGATGTAAGGGACGTAGCAACCTCTCTGGAACTAGGCAAAAAGACTGTATCGAAGATAAAGCAGAATCTCTTTTGGGCGTTTGCATACAACACTGGCTTGATACCCATAGCAGGAGGCGCTTTGGTACCCTTCCTTGGACTAAGTGTGTTCGGATGGCTGCCTATACTTGCTGGAGCTGCTATGGCTCTGAGCTCGGTAACAGTAGTAGGAAACTCTATACTGCTTGGAAGGTACAGACCACGATATGCCGCAGCCAAATCAAAGGAAGAACAACAGGTTTACTACAACAGAGAACTGAAAAGAATGTATACGCCGAGCGAGGCTTCCGCTACTTAATGGTACCTAAAAGTACTTGTTGGATCAAAACGCAGGAATCTTTATCTTTTCTTTCATCATAATAATTAAATCACATTAGCGTTGTGACTCTACTGCTGCGCGTTGCCAGTAGACCTTGACGACACTGATATTGCAATACTGAAATCATTAATAGAGGATGGCAGAAAGTCCTTCCGCGCGATCTCACGTGAGATAAAGGTGAGCACGCCTACAGTCAAAAGCAGATATGAGCGGCTTGTAAGCATTGGGCTTGTCAAGTCAGTCAAACCAGAGATTGATTTATCCAAAGTCGATAGGGATAAGAAAAACCAGTTCTTTGGAGAAGAAACCATCAAGCAGTTGGAGCAACAAAAGAAACACTTCCATGTAAAAGTAGACGACAACATGAAGGTAAAGATGCAATGCGAATATTGCGGCGGACCCATACATGCTAAGCCCAAAGCACTTGAGTTTGCAAACTTTCAGAGATTTTTCTGCTGCATTGGCTGCAAATCCGTT
>JAICEE010000058.1 GCA_025924355.1 Nitrososphaera sp. | reverse complement strand
CCTCTACCAAAGCTAATCAGACCCTAGGTCGCAATTGTGGAGATTTGTATGCCATTGTAGCTATGCAGATGTTTATCTAGGTTGCAATAGCATTGACGCATAGAATGCTTACTTCGTTCTGGTTCTAGTTGCTACTTGCTTATACTTAATGTTCAGAAGTAACAGAAATCGCATATGACGTAGAATGATGTCTTCTACACAGCCCACATAGCTTATTGTAAGACTCCTATATTTAGGAGGACCAATTGAACAGTAGTGGTAATATGTTAAATAGTCTAAAATTATCGGCCTGCCATTATTGCAAGAATGATGGCGATTACAACCACTGCCCCTAGACCAACACCTGCTATAACCCATCGCGCCCAGCTAGGCATGGACGGTTAATAATGACATAGATATTATTATTATTCTACTGGTTGACGCTGTGCTTTTCTATTACTTCGTCTATAGTCTGGTTCATGGCAGCCTCTGCGATGTCGCTTGCGTACTCGGCAGTTCTCCGGATATCTTCTAGGGCCAGATTGATGTTAGCTGAGTCGCGAACCTTATCCTTTTCTATAGCCTTCAGGACTTCATCTTCTAGTATACGAATGTTTTTTGCATTGTCAACTGTCTTGTCTGCAAGGTGATAGTCCCGCCGAAGCAGTGCTTCGACAGAGTCATTCAGCACAGTCAGGGCAAGGTGGCTCATTTTATCTATCTTCTGAAGGGAATCCTTTGGTATCTTGTCTTTTAAGGTGGTTGCCTTGTCGGCTATATTGTATGCATGATCGGCAATTCTCTCGATGCTCTTGGCCGCGATACGGTAACTCAAGCAGTCAGAGGGTTTTTTTAACCCCATTTCTCGAAGCACTCTTCCATTCTGCATGGCCATTACAAGATTGCGGAAGACATAGAGACTGAATCTATCAACCTCATCATCTGACCGGATAACCTCTTTTGCCAGCTCATGGTTGAGCTCTGCGAGGGCCGACATAGCATCTTTGTGCATTGACGAAGCAATGAGATACATTCTCCTTATCGCAGTGTTGACAGAAAGCTCTGGCAGAGACAGCAATACCTGCAGCGTAATGTTGTCTGATGCGTCAGCTATCATCTCAGTCCCGACAAGATTGCGCCTAACGAGTTCTCTAACAGCATCACGGAGTTCAGGATTCATCCTGCCTGATTTGATTTTTAAATGAATAATATTATAACCAGCTAAATATATCGATACTACCTTGCGCCGGAGCGTATTACCACTCTCCATTGGTGAGATGAATGTAGTAACTTCATTCAGAGATTCTCGCGCCTCAGTGAAAATCGGAATTACTGACAGGGAATTGTCAAATTCTCGAACAAGTGTTACTCGATCGCCGGCCTTCACACGCATTTCTTCAATCCATTTTTTTGGAAGCGATAAGACGTATGTTGACCTACCTGTAAATTGCACCTTGCGAACATCTCTATGGTCTGACTCTGTTCCCACTGTTGCTATCTAAAGAAGGTATGAATAAACGCTTTACGACTATAGACTATGTATTACTATATAGCCCCTTGTATTGTCAATACAAGAGATATCTTAGCGTCTTGGGCTTGACGTGCCAGTAACAATATAATGCACAGAATCACCTATATAACAAGCGTGATCTGAAATGCGCTCAAGGTACCGAAGTATAAGCAGAGCAGAGATGTAGCAGCGAGGGTCAAAAGATCTTTTATCAGTTTTTTCGTGTGGCGTAATGGCTTCTCTCAAATACTTACGGTAAAGTGCATCAACTGTATCATCCATCTGATACAACTTTTCTGCCGCATTTTTATCTTTTGACTGCAGCGCCTGAACACTTATACGTATCATTTCCCTAACTGTGCATGACATTTCCAGAACTGCATTCTTGTCACAATCGGCTATTGAGCCCATGGTTTCAAGCACATCGACAATATCGTAGGCATAGCGGCCAAACCGGGAAAAGCCATATGCAATTTCCATGCATGATCTGATGAAGCGAAGGTCAGTGGCAACTGGCTGGTAGCGGGCAATCAGCTCAATTGCAAGGTCGCCTACTTCATCCTGTAGCACTCTGAGCTGCTCAGACCATTCAAAAATGACTTTTTTTGTACTTGTCCCTTTTTCATATGATTCGATGGCAGTTGTCACAGATTTCTCTGAAAGCTTGGCCATGTCCATAATGCTATTCCGTATGCGGTCTATTCCAAGGTCTAAGAGACGGGTCAAATTACCAAATGTCTATCTTGCTTAGCCGAACTTGCCAGATATGTATCTTTCAGTAAGCTCTTTCTGCGGGTTCTCAAATATCTGCTTGGTTGGCCCATATTCTACAAGCTCACCCAGATACATAAATGCAGTGTAGTCAGATACACGGGCAGCTTGCTGCATATTGTGCGTTACAATAATTACTGTAAGCTCCTTCCTCAGCTCGTTCATAAGCTCTTCTATTTTGGCAGATGCAATAGGATCTAGAGCCGAAGTAGGTTCATCCATCAGCAGCACTTCAGGCTGCATCGCAAGTGCTCTTGCAATGCATAAGCGCTGTTGTTGGCCGCCCGATAAGCTTAAGCCCGGCCTGCCGAGCTCATCTTTTACTTCATCCCACAGCACTGATCCTTTTAGGCTCTCTTCCACTATCTCTCTTATCAATGCCTTGTTCCTGATGCCGTTAAGTTTTAGGCCAGCAGCCACGTTATCATAAATGCTCATCGTGGGAAAGGGATTTGGCTTTTGGAAAACCATCCCCATCCTTCTTTTGATGATCACTGGATCCACATTACTGGCATAAATGTCGATGTCGTCCAGATACACACTTCCCTTTACAATTGCACTAGAAGTCATCTCATTCATGCGATTCAAACAGCGAATGAGTGTCGTTTTGCCACATCCGGAAGGACCAATTAGTGCAGTAACAGTATTCTCTTTAACATCAAAATTAATATCTTTGAGAGCCTGTTTACTTCCAAACCACGAATTCAGGTTCTTGACAGAAACTTTGTAACCGTGT
Source organism: Nitrososphaera sp. (assembly GCA_025924355.1). Lineage (GTDB taxonomy): Archaea > Thermoproteota > Nitrososphaeria > Nitrososphaerales > Nitrososphaeraceae > Nitrososphaera. The sequence continues at coordinate 1,926 of JAICEE010000058.1, read as the reverse complement.
CGTTTAGTATCAGATAGCGATGAAAGCTTGTAACTAATAGTGTTAGTATACTCTTTGCTACTCATCCAGCTCATCTGCCATAATTCGCATAATTAATGGTTGTCTAAATAGATCACATAGAGGAATATAGAACCTGTTGGACTCCATCCTCACATCTTCACCAGCGATCCCTGCTTGAACCCCCTCTCAAGCACCAAGAACCTTAGCAACACACTAAGCGATAGTATCATAATTATAAGTACCAAAGCTGCGCCCCACCCAAAGGAATGAGCATGTTCGTATGGCTGCGAGGCAAACCTCCATATCCGGAGAGGCAGCGCGTCTACAGGGCTTATAAAGCCTTGGAAGAACAGACTGGTTCCAAGTATTGTCATTATAAGCGGTGCAGTTTCGCCGGCAACTCTGGAGACTGCAAGAACAATGCCGGTTAGAACACCATTCTTGGCGCTCCTCAAGGTGATAAAGAGTGTAACTTTCCATTTCGGGATACCGAGTGAGTGTGCAGCCTCACGAACTGAGTTTGGCACAAGCTTTAATGTTTCCTCAGTAACTGCCACCACTATAGGAATCATTATTATAGAAAGTGCAACTGCTCCTGCAGTTATGTTAAAAGAGCCGATTGTAATGACTAGAACAATATACCCTACGATGCCTATTACTATGGACGGCATTCCTGTCATCACGCTGTTAAAGAACCTAACTGTATAAGCAAATTTGCTATTGCCAGCGTATTCAGAAAGATAGACGCCTGCCAAGATTCCTATTGGAACACCAATTAGCGAAGCATATCCTACTGTAAGCAGCGTACCCTGTATTGCAGGACCTACCCCTCCACCGCCCCGTATTATCGATCCTTGGGGTTGCGTGAGAAATTCAATACTTATGGCAGAGATGCCGTTCTTTACAACTTCAAACAAAATGCTGCCCAGAGGTATCATTGCAAGCATAACACATACTATTGTTACGCCAGTAAAAACTCTGTTAACGATCTTGCGCTTGTAACTTCGTCTTACTATTGCGTCTTGGATAACTTTTCTGTGATCTATATTATGATGGTGGTTTTCTGTGTTGTTCATTTTTTATTATTCCTTTGCTCCTGGAGTAACTTTGACCATTCTTGACACAAGCAACCGGGCGCCTACATTAATTCCCATTGTTACTATGAATAATACGGCTCCAAGTGCTATCAATGCAGATGAGTGAAGTACAGTAACTGCCTCATTGAACTCATTAGCTATTATGCTTGATAGCGTCTGGCTTGGACTAAAAAGCGTATTAGGAATGGCATTAGCGCCAACTGCATTGCCTATCACCATAGTTACAAGTATTGTTTCGCCAACTGCCCTGCCAAGCCCAAGGATTGCAGCTCCAAGCAAGCCGGCCTTGGCATAAGGAAATAAGACTTTCCACACAGTTTCCCATTTGGTTGCACCCAAGCTGTACGCGGCTTCCCTCTGAGAATTAGGTATGGCCTTTAGTATCTCCCGAGATATGGAGGAAATTATAGGGATGATCATTATTGCAAGAACTATTCCTGCAGTAAAGATATCTAGACCAAAGGGGGTGCGGGCGAAGAGCGGTATTGTTCCTCCAAAAGCTTCGTAAAGAGGTCTCTCGATAAAATCCACTATCCAGAACCTGAAAACAAATAGCGCCCACAGACCGTAAATTATGCTTGGAATTGCAGCAAGTATCTCTATGATGAAGCCTACTAGAGTTCCAAATCTTGGCGGAGATATCTCTGAAATGAATACAGCAATTCCTAAGCTAATTGGGACGCCTATTGCCATAGCAATGGCAGAACTCACAAGCGTTCCGACAATGTATGGAAGTGCCCCATATGATTCTCTGCCTTCTACAGGATTCCAGTCTGTATCGAAAAGGAATCCTATCCCTTCAAAGGAAAAGATGGGCATAGAACCTTGG
>JAICEE010000057.1 GCA_025924355.1 Nitrososphaera sp. | reverse complement strand
TCTTCAAGTCCTACTATGAACCGTTCTGAGCCGTTAATGATGAAGTATCCAACAGGGTCGCGGGCGTCTTAGCCAAATTCTACAAGTTTGGACTCAGGCAGGTTATGCAGAATGCATGTATTGGACTTAACCATCACCGGCATGTCGCCTATGTGAATAAAGCGCGATTCCAGAATCTTGCCGTCTTCGACTACGCTACACTCCAGCATCACAGGCGATGCATAGGTCAAGTTACGAAGCCTTGCTTCCATTGGGGCAACATGTGTTATCGAGCCGTCAAGCTCCATTATTCTTGGCTGCTGGAGCTTGATCTTCCCCAGTTTGATCTTGTAAGGATATTCTGCGGTTTCTATTTCAATTTCGCCTACTTCATCGATTATACTTTGGAGTCCTCGCTCCATGAATTCGTTATAAGAGTTCAGGTGCTGCCTTGCAACTCCTTCCCTTCGTAAAATGTCGTTGATGATTGGCCACATCTCGATAGAATTCTCTATCATTGTATACTCAACCCTCTACGACGTAACGGTAATATACACTTTCACCTGCGGTGGGGCTCTTTCTCGTTATCTTAATAATATCACCCGGCCTAACATCTAAGTCTTCGAGTGCCTTATCAGTTATCATGACATACGGAAGCTGGCTTGGCTTGGCGTTATACTTTTTTAGAATTTCTTCTGCCTTATCTTTGGGCAGAATTTCGTGCTTTGGCTGGTAAATGTGGTTCGTTATCTTGACTACCTTTTTTTCAGACAATAGAACATACCTCCGAATAGAAAAATAGATTCTCTGTAAAGAAAAACATCAAAGTCAAACCTAATGAATAATGAGCATATATAAGTATTCGTACTCATAGGCAGATTGATTTTCTTTTGAAAAATTGAGGTAATTACGTTACTGAGCTTGTTTGAAATGAACTAAGCGTTAGAGTTTCCGCACAAAAAAGGATAAATAGTAATGCAATTATAGCGTGATAGAGTGCATGAAGGAAAATGGACTATAAAGCATATACATTAATAGGAATATTATTACTGGCGTCACTTGCATTGGTTGTACCGATTGGAACTACATATGCCCAGACAGAAGATACTGCTACTACTAACGCGACAGATGCTGCTACGACTGACGAGGCAGCTGTTCCTGCTATTAACGCAACAGGAGGAGGAGAATGGACAACATTCGACCTTACAGTAGAGGGTCAAACACATCCAATAGAGTACATGATCACTGGTGGCTCTGTGGAGAACATGACAATACATGGCGAGAACCAAACGCTTGGAGTTACACTTAACTCAATGAGTAATGGAACGCTAGCTCTCCGACTACCAAGAGAGGTAATTGACTCTAAAACAGTCGAAGGATCAGATGCAGATTTTGCAGCATTTATTGATAACGCGGAATACGAAGAACCTGGCGAAATCGAGCCAGCAGAAAATACTAGAACGCTGTTAATTGGCTTCCCAGCAGGCGCAGGATCAATCGATGTTATAGGTACTTCTGTAATTCCAGAATTCAGCACAATAGCTGTAATCGTGCTGGCTATTGCAATTGTTGGAATCGTCATAGCAACTGCAAGACATGGCAGGTTCAATATCGGCCAAAGGATGTAAAACTTTCTCCTCCTTCTTTTTATTAATTGAAAAAGCCTTACCGAAAGGTGTTGTAGTTATCGTCGTCGTCAACATCGCAAGATGGGGCCTTCGGAGGGATTTGAACCCTCCTCAAGCGGTCTCTGCCAGAAGTCGAAAAATCGACCACAGCCGCCTATACTAACCAGGCTATACTACGAAGGCCAGCCAGCCAGCAAATTTGCAACAACTACAGTATATAATCGTTCGACCATCTTGATCATCTATTTGGAAGTATGCCGACTCTGACAGTTTCAATACCTAGGTTCTCTAGCCGATCTGCAAGACCATTGAGGCCTATTGAGTCACCCCCCAAGTGTCCCATTACTACAAGGTTGCCCTCCAGCTTTTCTTCCCTCATTTTGATCAGTTCGCCATAATCTATATGCAGATAGATGACCGTAGAAACACCATGTTGAAAGTATGCCTTGGCAATGTTAAAGCCACCATTGGTCCCTGCGGCCACCACCAAAGTCCAATGGCCTGCTTTGTTGTTTTGATTCCCAAACCTTACTCGTACCTTGGTTGCAGCATGACGGAATTCGGGGATCTTGCTAATGGATTTGACAATATCTGATACGTATTCTGTCCTGCCGGCCTTGATGGCGCGCAATATAACCTGCCGCATGTATTCGTCACACGGCTGGTGAATATTGACAAGTGGCATGCCAAGCGCTTTGGCAGCTCCGACAACATCACTATAAATATTAGTATAGTTACGTGTCTCTATTCGCTCCTTGAGCTTCTCAACGGCCTCTCTTGCAATTTTCTTTGGAACACCATGCTCTACCATATAATCGATGTGCCTATCAAATACTTTGTAAAAATTCACTGCAGTAGCACCAATTGGGTGGTGAGCAATGACTGCATCACACTCAAGTTGCTTTGCAAGCATCAACTCTGCGGTTCCTATGTCTATTCCGATCAGCACTTTGCTTATGTTCTTACCTTTTATGTGCACGGCACTGTCTGCCGGCATTTTCTTCCAACCTGCAAGCTCTAGCCCCACTTTCATTATTCTGTCTGTATCTACAGCCACGGCTACCAGCCGGCACAGTGAAAAATTTAAATCTGATCTGTAAGTCAATACCAAAGCCAGCATGAGTTGCTCAGATGAGCATGTTTCACACTCGATACACAACAACCTAATCCAGATCACACCCCAGCTAAAAACAAGGTTGCAGAAGGCGAAGTACGGAGTCTATAACCACTCTTCAGTGGAGCTGTGCCACTGGACAAAAAAGTCGTTTGCGGAAGAAGGTAACTGCTATAAACACAAGTTCTACGGCATCTCTACTCACCAGTGCATGGAAATGACCCCAACTGCAATGAACTGTGAAAACAGGTGCATTTACTGCTGGCGCCCAACAGAGTTTTATGATACGCTGCAGATGCCAGAGGACCTGGTCGATGAGCCGGATATCATCATTGAACAATTGATGGCTGAGCGGAAAAAGCTGATAAATGGCTTTTATGGAGACCCTAAGAATAATAAGAAAAAGCTTGATGAATCGCTGCTGCCAGCCCATTATGCAATTTCATTATCAGGCGAACCCACGATGTACCCTAAGCTGCCACAGTTAATAAAATACTTAAGGTCACTCAAGGCAACTAAGTCAATTTTTCTGGTGACAAATGGGCAAGAACCGGATATGCTAAAGAGGCTAGCTGTAGAAGACGCACTGCCCACTCAGATTTACTTATCGACTAACGCTTCAGACAAAAAAATGTTCTATCAGATAAACCGTCCACGTCACCGCGACGCATGGGAGCGCTGGTGGGAGAGTTTGAGGTTACTTGCAACTCTCAACACCAGAACTGTGCTTCGGATGACTCTGATAAAAGGATACAACGATAGCCACGATTTTGTTAGAGAATTTGCAGATATGATGGTGCAGGGTAACCCTCACTTTATTGAGCTGAAATCTTATATGCACATTGGTATGTCGACTCAGCGGCTAGAGCAAGACCATATGCTGGAAATGAATGAGATAAGGAACTTTGCTGCAAAGTTGTGTGCCAAGATGCGTTCATTCAAGGTAATGGATGAAAGTGAGATTTCAAGGATAGTGGTATTACAGAATGAAGTGCGCTATGTGGACAGGTGGATTAAGGAATACATGCTTTGAGTGTCAGAGCTTTAGGTACCACTGGGCAAATTTTTCAAGTGCTCTTTTGCGATGCGAATACTCATTCTTGCTTTTCTTTAGCTCCGCAAATGTGAGGTCGGTGCCATTAGGGACAAATATTGGATCATAGCCCCAATCGCACTCTGTTATCCTGTCAGATATCCTCCCGTCAACTCTTCCATCTGATATTGACAATATTATTCCATTATAGAAGGCAATCACTGAGCTGAAGTACGCTGACCGTTTGGCTGATCCAGCAAGTAATTTTAGTATACCGTCATTTCCAATGGTTTTGAATACAAATGAAGAATACGGGCCTGGAAATCCTGCAAGGCTGTCGATAAATAAGCCATCGTCTTCGACGATGACTGGTCTGCCTACTTTTGCAAATGCAGTTTTTGCCTTCTCCCCTGCTATTTCCTTAAGGGAGTCTGACTGGATTTCAACAAGATGGCGTTGAGAAAAGTCGACAGTAATGCTTCGGGTCGAGAGTATTGATTGGACTTCAAGGAACTTATTTTGATTTGTGCTTGCAAAGGTTATGTTTTTCATAATCTAAGCCATCCTGGCATATCTTCCGCGCTGCTCTATCTCCCTGACATTTTCTAGAATTTTCTCTGTCTTTTTACCAGCAGCAACACTAGCATAACCTTCTATAAAGCGAGGAAAGGCTTTTCTGACTGCTATATGTGCACTGGTAAATACTTCTTTTATGAGTCTGATATCCGTTGCCATGTCTTCGGTTCGCTCTGAATAGTATGAAAGGCCAAAGTCTAGCAGGACAAGCCTCTTATTCATTATAAAATTTGAAGTCGTCAGGTCGCCGTGGATAATGTTGCTTGTGTGCAACAGTGCCGTACAGCAGCCTATCTTGTAGCAGATGTCCTGGGTTAGCACATCGCGGACGTTTTGCCCTTCAATAAACTCCATTATTATTTCAGCCTTAGCAAGGTCGACGAAATGTACAAATGGACTCATGACGCCTGCGGACTTGGCAGCAGACATAAAACTTGCTTCATGTATCGTCCTATGCTTTCTAATTATGGAGTCTAGCTCTGGATGGCGGTAAGACTTGGGTGAGCGCACTTTGGAAACCGCCTTCTTGCTGTCCCATTCTACAATGTATATGTCAGCTTCTGCTCCCTTTTTTATCAGCAATGGCTGCAATAGTAATATAGGCTCTGCTTTG
>JAICEE010000056.1 GCA_025924355.1 Nitrososphaera sp. | reverse complement strand
TAATTCGCAGTAGACGTTTGCCTCACGAATTCGCCGGCAAATCAGATGACTGTATTGAGAACCAAAGTCTAGGACCACTAATTTGTCCATCTTCTCTCTACATCTCTACCCATATCTTTCTCTCTCTATCTCTCTCTATCTCTCTCTATCTCTCTCTATCTCTCTCTATCTGCCACTCTTTTCCAGCATACGTGTAAACACCCACGCAGAAGTGTTGAATATCTCTTGCAAGCGATCCTTCTCGCGGTACTTATTTATCACAATTCGCTTGATTATGCCGCTGCTGCTGCTGCTGCCGCCGCCACCGCTGTCGTCTTCTTCTTCAACCTTGTAATTGAGTGAGTCTGATTCACTGAGCGCTCCTTGACTTACCTTCTCGGCATCTTTGTTCTTCATACCCTCTAAGATCCTGTTCAAAAAGAATGACTTGAATGGAGGGGTGTTGACGTTGAGGTTGACGCCTGAGGCTGGAACAATGACAACTGCATCTTGTGATATTTCGGCGTTTGCAAGCAAAAAGTCGTCCTTGGCGCGCTTGAGTGGTTTGATATTACGGCTGTCATCACCACCACTAATACCATTATCAGCTGTTGTCCTCAAAGTAGGTGCGGCGGCCCCTGCCTGCTGTTGTTGTTGTTGCCTCTCAGCTGCAGGTGATTGCTGCTGCTGCTGCGGCGATGGAGCTGCTGTTTGACGAGTATGCTGCTGGATCTGCGATGTTGTTGATGATGATGCTGCTGTTGTTGTTGGTCCAGCTGGAGTAGGAGTGGTGGCTGCGGCAGCAAAGCTAAGGTTTGCGGCAGCTTTAAAGCTCCCCTGCTTGAGAAGGTTGTCTATGATCGAAAGTGTCGTGCGTAATCGCTCGACTTCTTCCTGCCTATCTGATATTTCCTTGATAAGCCACTCGCGTATCTCTGCAGCGCGTCTGATGTCTTCCTCAGAATAACCTGACGACATTAGCAAGCCATTCTACTGCATAAAAGCTATAATAGTTTTATCGCTGTTGCCCCTGTTTTTTACGCTTATTCAGACTAAACACAATCACCATTGCTGCACCCCATAGCATAGCCGCAGGAATGTATAACTGGAAGAACCATGCCACTCCCCCCAGTACAGCAAAAGCCATGCCGACGATACTTTTTACCTGCCTGCGCCCAAAATTCATGATGTGATTGATGATTTTTATTGTTATTAGTACTATATTATTAGATGGTAAGCGGTGAAAATCCCTTGATGGGTCTTGGGGCTGTGTCAACAAGCTGAGAGCGAGATTGTTTTGCTAGCATTTCAAGTAGGCGCTTGCCAGCCTGCATCTTTTGCTTCTTAAGCTCAGGGTCTTTGATTTTTTCCTTTGAATATTTGCCTATGTTGTTGCCAAAGTCCATTCCTACAAGCACTATCTTCTTAGCGCCAAACTCTTCTGCCAAAAACACGCTCCTGTCGCCATCTGTAAATCCTCCAAAGTTATGGACATTTTCAACAGGGGCAACTTGGGTGGACCCAACCAGCTTTCTGAATTTTGGAACAAGCCTTTTGAGAATGTCAGTATTGTCACCATGCGCATGTACTACCAGTATGGCACCATTTTTTTCTGCCTTTTGAAGAAATTTGGAGTTGCCATCAAGGTCAGTAACTACAATATCAGGCTTGATCTTATTTTCAATCAAAAACTGCACAGCGCTATCTGCTGCTATTTTGACAAATTTCTTATTTTTCTTAATGTATTTTAGCACTTTTTCATTCTCTAGGCTTGGGCCAGCCCCTATCACAATGACATTCTTGCCCTTGATCTTGCGCTGGAGGATCTTGGGGTCAAGTGCCTTCTTCTTTATCATTTCAGACAGAATTTTTGCAGCTTCCTGATCCTTTTCAGTACTGTATCCAAAATCTGCACGGATTCCCTGATAGTATGGGAACCAGTCCGCGAATTTCATTATTATGCAAGAAAGCATGCGTAGGAGTTACTATTAATATTATCTTCTGAAAATTGAGGCTTACAGAGCCTAGCAAGAAAGAGAGAGACACACACCCATAGAATTCCTATTAAAAAATAATAAGAATAATATTAATTAATAATACCCGCAGACAGAGGACAAAAGCAGAGCAGAGCACACAATGGAGCCAAAAATCCAGTCAACAGCTTGGAACCCTGAAATCATAGAAAAGGCAATCCTCAAGAAATGGGAAGAGGAGGACATTTACCATTTTGCAATTGATGATGATGATGATGAAAGCAAGCCAGCCTTTGTAATCGATACTCCACCGCCGTATCCTTCAGGGCGCCCTTGGCATATTGGCGCTGCTGCACACTATGCTCAAATAGACATGATAGCCCGGGTTGCCAGAATGAATGGTAAGAATGTGTTGTTTCCAATTGGCATCGACAGAAATGGTCTGCCTGTTGAGATCTATACTGAAAAAAAGTACAAGGTGCGTATGCGCCAAATGGACAGACAAAAGTTCCTCGATCTCTGCAAAGTCGCCCTTGACGACTTGGAAGCAGAAATGATTCAGATAATGAAAAGGATGGGACTGTCAGGAAATTTCAAGGAATACTACCGAACAGACTCTGATGAATATCGTGCGCTAACGCAGGCAACATTCATTGAACTGTGGAAGCGAGGACTTGTATACCTTGCTAACAGACCCAACAATTATTGCCCCGATTGCGGAACCACGATAGCTGACGCCGAGATTGTTTACAACGAGATTCCTACAAAGCTTATTTACATGAAGTTTAAAGTAACAACAAGAAAGAATAAGGAGAGGGGGAAGGAGGAGGAGGAGAAGAAGAAGAAGAATAATGACAATACAGACGATACACTCATTATTGTTGCCTCAACAAGGCCGGAGCTGCTCTATGCATGCCAAGCAGTCATAGTAAACCCAGAAGATGACCGCTACAAACACCTGCAGGGTGCACGTGCCATTTTGCCATTGTTTAATAGAGAAGTCTCAATAGTGCCGCATCATTCAGCCAAGCCGGAATTTGGCTCCGGCGCTGTTATGGTGTGCAGCTATGGAGACCAGAATGATGTCCAGCTCTTCCGGGAGTTGGGCCTTAAGGAAATAGTTGCACTAAATGAGAATGGATTTACAACAGAAGCGGCAGGGCAACAGTATGCCGGCCTTCGTGTAAATCAAGCAAGAACCAAGATTGTAGAAGACTTGAAGAATGCCGGCTTAATGGAAAAGGAAGAAAGCATCACGCATAGGACTCCTCTTTGTGAGCGAAGCAAGACTCCAATAGAGATCATTGCACTGCATGACTATTACGTAAAGCAGATTGAATTTGTACCACAATTAAAGGAGCTTGCGTTTAAGTTGAAATTTCACCCCGACATGCACCGCCAAATCTTGCTCAAGTGGCTTGACTCAATCAACATTGACTGGCCAGTGTCAAGGCGCAGGTTCTATGGAACTGAAATCCCGATTTGGTATTGCAATACCTGCAAGGCTCCAAACCTGCCTCCCTCCGATGGCAAATACTACCGGCCTTGGAAGGACAAACCGCCTTTTGAAAAATGCGCAAAGTGCGGTAATGTAGGTTCTGGATTCACTGGTGAAGATAGAACATTTGACACATGGATGGATTCAAGCATTAGCCCGCTTTATGTGACCAAGTTTGATAAGGACAAGAAGATGTTTGATTATGCTTACCCAACTGCGATTCGCCCACAGGCAAAGGACATCATCCGCACCTGGCTTCACTACACTATGTTGCGATGCGTTCAGCTGACAGGTAAGATACCTTGGCACGAAGCATGGATAATGGGTTATGGCGTTGATGAAAAAGGGGAAAAGATGAGCAAAAGCAAAGGAAATGTTATTGATCCTTTCCCTGTGATACAAAAGTACGGAGCTGACACATTTCGCTTCTGGTCAGCAAGCGAGGCCAACCTTGGCTATGACTTTCGCTGCTCAGAGCAGAGGATTGCAGGCGCACAAAAATTTCTCTCAAAGCTGTGGAATGTCGGCCGGTTTCTGTCGTCATTTGAAGTAATAGGTGAAAGAAAGGCTCCATCATATCTGGAGCCATCAGACAGGTGGATTCTGGCAGAGCTTGCACGGGTTGTCAAAGAGTGTAGGCGCGGCTACAGCGAGTACAACTTTTTCGTTCCAGCAAACGCGATTAGAGACTTTACATGGCATCTCTTTGCTGCCCATTATATTGAAATGGTCAAAGGGCGCGCATATATCGCAAATACTGACGACGGCAATAACAAAAATGATGATGATGATGAGAAGCGGGGTAAAAGGTCCGCACTCTATACATTACACCGATGCTTTTCTACAATCTTGTTACTAATCGCCCCAGTCATACCATTTATCGTAGAGGAGCTTTGGACAAAGATGTACTCAAGTGAAACCACCATCCACAGACAAGCAATGTTCAGAAAAGAACAAGAAGAGCTGGAAGAAATAGAAGAAGATGCTGAAATGACAAAATACACCAAGGCTATAATCGACTTTAATTCTATGGTGTGGAACAAAAAGAAAGAGACGATCTCAAAAGAAACAGGAAAACCACTCTCGCTTAAAGACCCAATAGACATACCTGTGCCATCGGAGCTAGAGCAGTTTGGACAAGACCTCAAGGCGATGCACAATCTAACTGCAAGATAGTAGTATGAAAGCCGTTGCCTTTTTTGAACATGGGCCAGTAGATGTACTGCAGTACCATGAAGATTTTCCAGATCCTGTTGCAGGTAGGGATGAAGTAATCGTTGATATCAAATACTGCGGCATAAATCACCTCGACATCTGGACCCGGCAGGGAATAGGAGCAGCGGCAGGTAAAAAGATCAGGCTGCCTCATATCTGTGGATGCGATATTGTTGGAACTACTCCTGCTATCAAGGGCCAAAGAGTAATGATTTACCCCGGTGTTTCCTGTGGCAAGTGTCGGTATTGTACAAGTAGCAGTAATAATAATAACGGCAATAACAAGCGTGAGAACCTCTGCAACCAGTTTGCAATCATTGGAGGCTTTAGTGACTATAATGGAGGCTATG
>JAICEE010000055.1 GCA_025924355.1 Nitrososphaera sp. | reverse complement strand
ATGTAGAAGTGGTCAAAATCATAAAGATTTGAGATATTGGTGTAGCTATTATGTTTCTATGAATGTTAAGTAGGATCCTATATCATTAATTCAGACATCTGTTGACGAAAATGCGCGCCATATGCACACTCTAATACTAAAAGAAAGGAACCAGGAAAAGCTATCTTACAGCCAGTGGCAGTGAAAGGAGTGGCATAAGACCATGAAGTAAGCAAGCAAGCCTTCAATTCTCCCCCCTCATGTCTCTTTATCATAAAATATCATATACACCTATAACCATCTTGAGCATCTGTGGAAATAATTGAAAAGTTGAGACACCTGAGCATCTTGGGCTCCATAGTAGTGATGCCTGACTTTTTCGTTGATCGCATAATCAGACTCCAGTCAAAGGAGAGTTTTTTTGACACGCTTAACGAAAAGGCAAAGGTTGGAGGTGGAAGCGTCAGGGGCATCCCCACAACAGATGTCAAAGGTGGAAATGCTGTTAATGTGGCGTACTGTCTTGCAAAGCTGGGCGCCAAAGTATCACTTTTTACGGTTGCTGATGAGTTGGGCGCTACAATGATAAGGCAGACATTTTCACAATTTGGTGATAAAGTTACACTCAGAATAGCTAGAGGTAGAAGCAGCCTTACCACATCTTTTGAGTTTCCCTACGAAGATACACGTGTAAACGTGATGGTGAGCGACATAGGAGACAATGAAAATTTTGGTTCCGAAAGGATAAGCTCTGAAGCAGACATGACGGCATTGAAGAATGCTGATGGTGTGATGGTGGTCAACTGGGCTACTAACCTCAAGGGAACAGAGCTGGCAGAATTTTCTTTCAAGAATTCTCCTAGTGCCTTCCATTTTCTTGACCCAGCTGACATTGAGACAAGAAAGCATGATTTTCGCGACTCGCTTGCCAAGCTTGCAAGCTTGACTGACTGTCTTAGCATAAACGAAAATGAGTGTAACTCTCTTGCCGATGCACTTGGCATCGGTCGCCTGCTTGGACCCATTTATAGCGTCGATGAAGTTAAGGGAGCAGCCAAAAGAATCGCCGAAAGAGTGGGTATTAGCACTGACCTCCATACAAAGATGGGAGCAGCGTGGTCAAACGGGAAAGAAAGTGCATTTGCACACACAATTAAGGTTGAGGCAAAAAGACTGACGGGTGCAGGAGACACATGGGACGCGGCTGCTATTGTAGGTTATCTTGCGGGTCTGCATCCACACGAGCGGCTACTGTTCGCCAACTGCTGTGCCTCGCTCCATGTAAGGGATCCAAACGGCGAAGCTCCATCAATGAACAAGGCCTTTGAGCTGTTAGAAAGGGTATTGTAGTGATTATGCCATTTTCTGCGCACCAAGAGGTTCATTTATTGAGCATCACATGAAAAGCTTCTTGTGAATATAGTTCCCTTTTTGAAAGAATTTTGACCAATTTGTGTTCATAGAAATCGTTCAGGTGGTGGTCTATGAGACAGTCGGCATCTCTTCTTTTCTCCTCCTTTAACCGACAGGTTAACCATTTGTCATTGGGAACCAGTGTGTCAGTCAGCATTATTCTACAGGAGTGTCCTTTCCCTGCTTTTCCTTAGGCTCCATAATATTTGCAAAGTTGGAAGATGGCATTTCATGCAAAAAGTGGCTAGTGTGCCTTTGCATAAGACATAGAGACATAGTGGTGGCCGAAACTTGCCTCATAACTTATTGTTATAGCTGGCAACCATAAAATTTGAATTTCTGCAGGGATTCTTAAATTGGCAATCAACCCAGTAAGATATTGATGATAGAAGCTGAAGATTCTGTGAGAGTATTAGACACTATAGCCAAGAACTTAATGGGAGTTGCAAACAATAGGTCCAACTTTGAGCGACTGCCTGACACCTTCTGGGGATACTATGCAAGAGGTCACAACGGTAAGGGCAGGTTCGGAGTTATTGTTGTATACTCAGAGAATGGTAACGATGTAGACGAATTGATCAAGATGTATGAGCAGTGGGTTGCCAAGAACAAGACTACTAGATGACCTGTTCGATTATCCACTCACGGAATTTCGATATCGCAAAATCCTCTGACTGCTTGACAAATGCAGGATCTTTAATCTGCCACTGATCCTGCGGGATGTTCTCAAAGAACTCCTGCATGCATAAAATAAAGCGAAAGCGTAGATTGCGTGCATTTTCGACAATACCGTAGCGATACAGGATCTGGGCTATTTTGCCAAAGGCTTCATCGTAGCTTCGCTTGAATGCAGGTATCTTGAAGGTTTCATCTAGTATTGAAGAAATTGCATTAAGGTCGTCCCGTAGCGTTATTATCATATATGTTCTGTTTTCAACATGTGTCCCGCTTTTTGGCGTATAAAAGGCTTTTATGGTATTATTACTTCAAGGCCGAAGTGTTGCAATTTTTTGTTGTCATTGTTATTGATATTGATACTTGTACTACCAGACACAACATTCAACTATTGAAAAATGCATATATAATGAATACAAGGCCGATAATCTTTATTTCGTGTCTCTTCTAATATGAGTTTTCTTGGCAGGCAAGAGCAAAAGAAGAACTTTTTTTTTACATAACAACACAATCAGAGCATGATGATGATGTTATTATTCTAGAAATAAAATATACTACTAATAAAATAGTGCGGGGGGTGGGATTTGAACCCACGAACCCCTAAGGGATGAGGTGTCCCAGTCAATTACAACATCTGAGCATCGCGTCATCATCAGAAAATATATAGATGATGATCTCACGCCGTTGACCGGGCTTGGCGACCCCCGCCTAGGTTCGTTGTGCTATTTCTTCCTCACTAGAATAATATTGTTGTTCTTCTTATTCGATGTTGATTGGTACGCCGCCGCCGCTCTTGCTCTTGAGCTTAAAGGACACTTCAAGTATGCCGTTCTTGTAATTGGACTTGGCTGTAGTTGCATCAACTGTTTCTGGCAGCTCAACTCTTTTGTGATAACGCGGCTGTCCAGTAACCGATTCAATGGTGAGGGAGTTTTCGTCTGCCCTCAGGCGCAAATCTTCTTTGTTGACGCCTGGCACTTCAGCAACAACACGCAACTCTTCTGGCCCTTTGATGACGTCTACTAGGGGTTCGCGCTCTTCCTTGACTGTGAGGTTACCGCCGCCAAGGATGTTTGGAAAAGCATCAATGTTGCCAAACTTGCGCACCACTGGCTTGCCGTCTGGACCAACTTTGACAGAATATCCATATACAATGGGACCCATTTCTCGAACTATAGAGCCATCGTCTAGCTTCCGCTCCTTTACCAAATTCTTTGGAACCTGTTGCTCGACATTCTTGAAAGCCTCTTGCATCATCTTTTCAACATCGCGCATCATCTCATCAATGTCTGGGAACCAAGAGCCAAAACGCCTTCTTCTACCAAACCATTCGTCAAACGGAGATGACATATATATCTAAAAACATGGGAGGAATTGCTATTTTAAAGTATTTGTTTTTTCACTATTGGTTATCTAGTTCTTTATGGAGCTCTTTGAGAAGCGTCTTCTGCCTGTCCGTAAGATTGGTTGGAACCTTGACATTTATCCTCACATGAAGGTCACCTCTCCCAGAACTGTCATAGCGGGGAAGTCCTTTACCCTTTATCTGCAAAATAGCATTTGACGAAGTGCCCTGTGGGATCTTTAGTTTCTCTGACCCTTCAAGCGTTGGCACACGAAGGTCTGTGCCAAGCGCAAGGTCTGTAAATTTGACATCAAGGTTGTAAAGCAAATGCCCGTCTTCAAGCCTTTCAAACTTGGGATGTGGCTTGACATGGAGTCTGACTATAAGGTCTCCGGATATACCTGCTTCTGACATTTCGCCTTCCCCTCGTAGCTGAAATGCCATACCATCCTCAACCCCCGGGGGAATTTCTAGCTTGATTTTTTTAACTTGTTTTGCTCTGCCGGTTCCACTGCAGTTGGTACAAGGCCTGTCAATTATCTGACCCTGACCTTGGCATGTCCTGCAAGGCTCCATTGTAACAATTGTTGAAAACCTGTTTTGACTATATACGCGCCTTGTCTGACCCTGCCCGTCACATACCGTGCACTTGCGTATTTTGGTCCCCGGCGCAGCTCCACTGCCACCACACTCTTTGCATCTGTCAAAACGCGGTACTTCGACTTCTTCTTTCTTGCCCTTGAGCACATCTTCAACTGTGAGTTCCATATCGTAGACAATGTCTCGGCCCCTGCGTCTGCCGCCGCCACCGCCACCACGACCCCCAAAGCCGAAGCCGAAGAGGTCGTCGCCGAAAAAGCCACCACCGCCTCGGCGACCAAATATCTGATCAAAAATGTCCCGAAATCCTCCAAAGCCTGCATCGCGGAATATCTCTTCAAAATTGGCTTCAGACCCTCTGAATGCTTCCTCAGCGCCCACATGACCATACATATCGTAACGCTTACGCTTTTCGTCGTCAGAGAGTACTGCATACGCTTCAGATAACTCTTTGAACTTTTCTTCTGCAGTTGGCTCCTTATTTCTATCCGGATGATATTGCAATGCAAGCTTGCGGTATACATTCTTGATTTCTTCTTTGCTTGCGTTCTTTTGAACACCTAGAACCTCATAATAGTCTCGCTTGCTACTCATTGCAGATCTTTATCCTCTATTATTTTAGACAAGTGTCTTCCAAATATTGTTATGGCGAGGGGTTTGGCCCAGCCGCGCTTCCTGTCGGCTCTGCCGCACTTCCTGTTGGACCGCTACCACCAGCGCCAGCAAAATCAGATCCTGCCGCCCCCGCTTGTGCCGATGAGGCACCAGCCGCGCTCTGGTATGCCTGCGTGCTTATTTCTCCCAAGACATTCTTCAGCTCCTGTATCTTAGACTTGATGTTTTCAATGTTATTGCTTGCAATAGCATCGCGGATTTCTTGAGTTAGTTTATTCACTTTTTCTGCTTGATCTGGACTTACCTTGTCCTTGAGATCCTGCTTCACCAGCTTGTCAGCGGCGTAAATGAGGTTGTCTGCTTCGTTTCTTACCTCTGCCTCTTCCTTCTTCTTCTTGTCGGCATCAGCGAATTGCTCTGAATCTCTCTTTAGCCTTTCAATCTCATCCTTGGATAGTTTGTTGTTTGCAGTTATTGTGATCTTTGCTTCCTTTTGCGTAGCCAAGTCTTTTGCAGTAGAGTTTAGTATGCCGTTTGCGTCGATATCAAATGCAACTTCAATTTGGGGCACGCCCCTTGGAGCTGGCGGAATTCCAGATAGGTTAAACATGCCAAGTGAGACACAATCAGCTGCCATTGATCGCTCACCTTGTACAATATGTACTGTTACCGCAGTCTGGTAGTCTGCAGCAGTAGTGAATACCTTGCTTTTCTTTGTTGGAATTGTAGTGTTGCGTTCGATCAGAGGCTCCTTTATTCCGCCCAGAACTTCTACACCCAATGTGAGCGGCGTTACGTCCACAAGCAGGATATCGGTTGAAACGTCTCCTGCTATGACTGCACCTTGTACTGCCGCACCCATTGCCACTGCCTCCATTGGGTCAATCCCACGTTCAGGCTCCTTGCCCATAACTGACTGTACGAATTCCCTCACCATGGGCATCCTTGTAGGTCCACCAATCAAGATGATCTTGT
>JAICEE010000054.1 GCA_025924355.1 Nitrososphaera sp. | reverse complement strand
TATCATCATAAATTACATCCCGGCCCATTTCAAGAACCTTGCACTGCATATAAAGATCAATTGCGATTATGTCAGTTGGTATCTCTATTTTTTTAGCTTCACTAGAATTAATGGCAAGTGCCCTGCCCATCACCGTGTACTGAGATAGCCGTGCTAGCCTTACAGACCTGAGCCATTGTGAGATGAATACAGACGCCCTGCCAGCTATGCCTGCTGTCTGTACCGGTTGAGAGTTTGATGCGCAGATTCCAACATTTCCTTGAATGTGCGATGTAAGTTGCTCGGTGCAGGATGGGTGAGGAATGGTATCGGCATCATAAAGAACTATTATGTCGCCAGCCGCTCTTTGAAGAATTTCATTCCATGCCGCTGCGGCTCCCCTTCTTGTATCATGGTGGAAAAGTTGGATGTCAAGCAATGAATGCTCGGCGAAATTATGCACAAGGCTAGGTGTATTGTCAGTTGAATCATCTGAAATAAGTACTTCAAATATCGGTGTGTGTTGCTCTTCAATTGCACGTAAGAGGTTTACTATGTTTTGCCTTTCATTGTATGAAGGAATGCCGACAGTTATAGTACGCACATCAGCTTCGTCCCCTAGATGTCATTTGAGTTTTGTGATTGATTTTTGGTGCTAATGTGAAAAGATATATCCACAGGCCGCTTGCCAAGCAGTGAGGATACCCTTTGCAGCGGCAAAATGCGCGCAGCGACGAGGAAAGTTACAAGGCAATATTTGCCTCCTTAGGCCTCCGCAAAGGTCACCTTATATTTCCTGTATTTGTTTCTAATAGTCAAAGCCTGATAAAATCAATGCCGGGTATAGCCGTGACACCTATTCGAAGGATCTCACAGTATATCCAATCAATTGCTGATAGCGGCATCTCATCGATAATTATCTTCGGCATACCAAAGAGCAGGGATCCAATTGGCTCGTCTGCTTTTGATAGAAAAGGCATTGTTCAGAATGCAATAAGGGAAATCAAGTCATCCTTTGGAAATGCAATGAGTATTGCAACTGATGTTTGTATTTGCCAGTACAACCTAACAGGACACTGCGGCATAGTCAACAACGGCGGCAGGGTAGATAATGACGCTACTCTAAAAGTTCTAGCGAAGATCGCAGCGAGCCATGCAGAAGCTGGCGCAGACGTAGTTGCACCTTCTGCCATGATGGACGGGCAGGTTTATGCAGTCAAGAGAGAGCTTCATAGTCGCAGGCTTGATGCATCAGTACTCTCGTTCTCTGCCAAGCACGCGTCATCTCTTTACACACCTTTTCGATCAGCAGCGTTCGCAAAAATCACGACTCGACTCGATAAGTCATCGTATCAGCTATCATATTCAAATTCAAGACTTGCCATGCGGGAAATAGAAACTGACATTAACGAAGGAGCAGACATGGTCATGATAAAACCTGCTCTTATGTACCTTGACCTTGTCAGGATGGTAAAGAATAGATTCAATTGCCCAGTAGCAGTGCAGAACGTCAGCGGTGAGTATGCAGTCATAAAGGCGGCTGCAATGCAGGGGTGGATTAATGAAGACGAATGGAAAGTTCATTCTATTGCCTCAATAAAGAGGGCCGGTGCTGACAAAATCATCTCTTATTTTGTGCTGGATATTGCCAAATATCTCTGACGCCACAATTATATAGCATTCTTGCAGAAAACGGAAATGTCCCGCGGTAGCTCAGCCTGGTAGAGCTTTCGGCTGTAGATGTTGGCTTCTCAGTAGCTGACCACGTGAAGCAGCCTATCGGGCATACAATAAGGCAGTGACCGAAGAGTCGCAGGCTCAAACAACTGGTCAAGAACCATTTGGAGCAAATCCTGCCCGCGGGATACACGCATAATTTCTTATGTCCGGAAGTACAAGCATTCTTTCGCATGTCTAAGATTGAAACTATAAACCCTGCCACCGGAAAGATACTTGCGACCTATGAAAATGCAAACGCTGATGAAGTCAGCAAGAAGGTCAAGGCTGCTAGAGAAGCATTTGGCAAGTGGAAGAAGTTAGATGTTGTAGAGCGCGCCGAATATATGCGTAGACTTGGAAGAGTAATGCGGAAAAACAGAGAGGAATACGCAAGACTGGTCACGGAAGAAATGGGTAAGCCGATCAGACAATCCTTAGCAGAAATCGAAAAATGTGCCTGGGTTTGCGACTATTATGCCGAACACGCAGAAGCATTCTTGCGTGATGAAATAATACCGACTGAATTTCGCAAGAGCTTCGTATCATTTGAGCCGCTTGGAGTTGTGGCGTGTATCATGCCATGGAATTTTCCATTCTGGCAGGTCATGAGGTTTGCAGTACCAGCACTGACGGCTGGCAATGTAGGTATTTTAAAGCACTCGAGCATCTGCCTTGGAAGCGCAATAAAAATAGAGCAGGCATTCATGGATGCTGGCTTTCCAGAAAACGTATTCCAGGCAGTAGTAGGAGACTCTCAGGCCGGTGAGGCGTTAGTGCAGTCAAATATTGACGGAGTTTCTGTTACCGGAAGCGTAAATACTGGCAAGCGAGTGGCAGAGCTTGCTTCTCAGCATCTGAAAAAGTTCGTACTAGAGCTTGGCGGTAGCGACCCGTTTATTGTGCTTGAAGATGCTGACCTTAGCCAGACCGCCTACATGGCAACGCAGTCGAGGTTGCTGAACACAGGTCAAAGCTGCATAGCTGCCAAGCGTTTTATCGTCGTAAAGGAAGTTGCAGACAAGTTTACAACGCTGTTTGTAGAAAATACGCAAGCCGAAGTCGTTGGCGACCCGCTCGACTCCAAGACCACCGTAGGCCCCCTTGTTAGAGATAGCCAGAGGCAGGCACTTGCCAAGCAGGTGGATGACGCAAAGTACAAAGGCGGCAGGCTGCTAACTGGTGGCAGGCCTATCAATAGGGAGGGCTTTTTTTATGAGCCCACTATAATCTCAAATGTTAACCATCATATGGAAGTCGTTAGGGAAGAAGTCTTTGGTCCAGCAGCCCCAGTTATAGTGGTTAACAACGAAGAAGAAGCTATACGAGAAGCAAACAATTCTGAATTTGGACTTGGTGCAAGCATATGGACAAACAACATCGATCGAGGTATACGTCTGGCCCATCAGGTTGAAAGTGGCATAGTGTCGGTAAATGAAATGGTAAAGTCTGACCCCCGCCTCCCGTTTGGTGGCGTCAAGAAGTCGGGCATTGGGAGGGAGCTTTCCGAGTTTGGCATCAAGGAGTTTGTCAATGTTAAATCTGTGGTGGTAAAGGATATTACAAGCAAACTGCTGGTAGAGTAGAGGTGGAGGGACTCTTTCCGTCAGGCACCTGGCTTCAGTCGCTTAGCCATTGACAGCCTTGCATTGATGACATTAATCTGCTCCTCTAGCAACTTCTTGTAGCCCACGAGCAGTTTTTCCTGCTCATCATATGGCTCTTTGCGGATCTCCGTCATTGTATCTTCAAAGACTGTGATTAGTTTTTCAACATCATCGCCCAAGTGCTGAATGTCTTGTGCATCTGTTTTCGTACTAATATCGACTGACTGCTCTTTAAGCTCCCGCGCTTTTTCTTCGGTCACCTCTTTGGTCTTTCTGCCTAGCGAATAAATGAGATCTTTGAGCGATTTTCCGGCCTCTCTAGCTTTTGTAGAAACTGATTCTTCCTCCGGTGTTTCTGTCTCAGACTGTACTTCATATGTCTCAACATCGCTGGATGGTGCCGTCGTTATGGCTCTCTCTTCAGTAACTGTGACATCTGCTGTGGGTTCTGAAGTTGTCCTGCTCACCGTCTCGTCATAAGTATTAGTTTTATCCTCGCTTGTCACGATAGTTTTAGGTTCTTAAACTTTATAAGACTTCAGAGATTGTTAAAGAGTCTTATATTATAATCTCCTAGAATAAAAAAATAATAATAATATTATGCTTACAGTCTGACTACGAGGAGCCCATGACTGGGACCACAGCAACTCCTTTAGGATACATCTAAAGTAATAAGGTTCTGGAAAGAGTGGACGTCTCTTCAAAGCATGAGGACAAGAAAGTTACTATCATCTAGGGATTGATTACTGACCTTCCAATAATCTTACCTGCCTTGAGCTCCTCAAGTGCGGTGTTTGCCTGATCCAGCGTAAATTTTCTAGATACTAATGATTGGATCTTGTTCATCCTAGCTAATGCGACTAGTTCCACTAGGTCAGCAAACTTGCCAGTATAAGCACCTGTCAATGTAAATGCCCGCAGTGGAACAAGTGGAAGGTTCAGCTCTAGTGATCCGCCAAACAACCCTACCATTACAAGCCGACCTCTCTTCCTCAGCATGTTTAGCGAGTTTGGCGCGGTCTTGCCATTGTTCACAAAGTCAATGACTGTTTCCGCGCCAAGGCCGTCAGTGACTTCCTTGACACTCTTGACTGGGTCGCCAGCTGCTGAATTGATAATTTCGTCGGCTCCTAGTCTCTTTGCCTCTGCAAGTTTCTTCTCATCAATGTCCACAATGGCGATTCGCGCATTTGTTGTTGCCTTGGCAAGCTGCACTGCCATTAGCCCAAGGCCGCCAGCTCCGATTACGACAACCATTTGACCTGGATGCGACTCTGTCTTCTTGACAGCTGTATATGCTGTGAGGCCAGAGCAGGCAAGCGATGCAGAAGAGTTTAGATCGAGCCCGTGTAGCTTGACGAGATATTTGTAGCTTGGGACAAGAACCATTTCTGAATACCCGCCGTCTTGGTATATTCCGAGGCTTCTTGGGCCATCACAAATATTTTCTTCGCCGACGCGACATGCGGGGCATGTGCCCTCGCCTATCCAAGGATAGACTAGCACTTTATCTCCTTTGGAAAAACCTGTGACTGATTCGCCCATTTCATCTATCGTGCCGGCAACTTCATGGCCTGGTGTAAGAGGGAACTTTACACCACGGTCTTCAACCTTCATAAACACGCCCTGCGGGCCAGCATATCCGCCATCCCACAGATGTAAATCACTATGGCACACACCTGCACTTTCAACCTTTACAAGAACCTGATCGCCCTTTGGATTTGGAATGTTGACATCCTTGATTTCAAGGGGCTCCTTTGTCTTTATTATCCGTGCAGCCTTCATCTCCTGTGAGGTACTAAAGATCGTTATTAATAGTTAGCAAAAGGGTTTAATTGAAATTTTTGTAAAGAAATTGTGATGCTCTTTACGCCTGTTTTCATTGTGCTTGTGGCAATAAGCATAGTTGGTGCGATCGTGATCCCTTTTGGCGATCCACAATTCCTCGACAGGGCTATAGCACTTAAGCTATCGTTCATTATGCTAGCTGTTCTGACCTACAAGGATTCTGTAAAGCGCTATATGCCTGCATCCCGCTTGCGGCGCAGACGTTATAATCTACCATTCCTGAATTATTTTCAGTTATAGCTTATGTCTATATCCTGGGAAAAAGAAAAAGAGGAAGAACAAGTACTTTACGAAATCTTTTGTAGATTAGATCTATTACAACAACAATCAAAAAAGAAGATTAAACAAGCTTGCAGTATTGGTGGTGACATACCCCCAAGCATCCAGAGGCGATTCTTAGAGCTGCCAAGAGATGAAGACAGGCAGGGTTTTGATAGCTGACTTTATCATTGATTGCTACAATCACCAAAACATTACACCTTCTACAAAGCAGGTTTACATTGCCAATTTAGTCTATTTATCGCGGGGTATTTTCAGCACAAAAAGTCATTCCGTGATATGTCAAGAGAAGATATACTTTCTGATTACCTTAACAGCT
>JAICEE010000053.1 GCA_025924355.1 Nitrososphaera sp. | reverse complement strand
CTTCCCCAGCAGCCAGTAACGTTTGGCATCAGAATAACTGACAAGTCTGATACGCCGGTGTCTACTGCCGCATACGAATTAGTCCTTGTGGACAAGGATGGCAACGAAGTAACACGCTCCGGAGGAGTGACTACTCCCGAGGGCATATCTTCTCAGGATGTGACGTTTGCATCGCCTGGGCCGTTCAATGTGAGGGTAGAAAAGATAAAGGACACGAACGAAATGGTGCAATCAGGCCTGACTGTGGTGCCCGAGTTCCCAGTAGGCATCGCTTCTATAATGACCACAGTTGCAATAGCTGCAATTATAATAGCTGCCAAGAGGATGTCGTTCCTTCAGATGGGCAAGATGTATTAGATACATCGTCCCACTTATTTTATGTCAGAAGACGAGTATCGCAAATTGTCGCAGAATGAGATAGAGCAAGAAGTAGGCAAGCTCCAAAATTGGAAGGTTGTCAATGGCAAGATAAATAAGACATTTGAGTTTGACGACTTTGTGCAGGCATTTGGATTTATGACAAAAGTTGCAATGAATGCAGAAAGAATGAACCACCATCCAGAATGGTTCAATGTTTACAACCGCGTTAGGATCGACCTTGTGACACATGACGTCAATGGCATAAGCAACTATGATATTGAGCTTGCAAGGATCATCGACGCTATTGCCAAAGCCTGAATGTATGCTTTACGACGTACTTAACAGAACCCATAGTGAAAGGATTAATAATACAGCTAGAAGGAGGACGAGAAGAAAACGCTATCGTTGTTTAGCAGAAAACAAATATCAAGAATTTCAGAAATGATAAGATTGTGCCATTATGTCCAGAATTAAGCGATAACACATATGATAGAGACGCAAAACTTGAGACAGTCATAGGATTATCCCATCGGAAACCTCAAGATACGGGCAATCTTTGTTCCAGTTGAAATTCAGGCAGCAAGATCATGCCAGTACGCAGATGCCAAATAAGAAAGATAAATAATCTGTTTAGATCCATAATTTAGGTCGTCATCATGTTACCGGAATAATGTTTGCCCTTGAAGAAGGAATCTTCAATGTAACAACTCCATCCAAATATGTTGCCATTCCAGTCACTTTTTCTCCCTCTTTGATAGAGATAGGCAACGATATTCTTTTATCTATTTGGACTGGTCTCTGTTTATAGAGTATGGTGCCGAGTTTTTCATCCTGTGGTTCCATTCTTTTTGCTCTTATTGACAGAACATCTTCTTCAATACTAATCCTGATCTCATCTCTCTTAAAACCTGGTAAGTCAATCTTAACAATCAGACCATTTTCATCTTCATACATATCTATTGCTGGCATTACAAATTCGTAAAACTCACGTGATCTTCTGCCTATCTCTCGAGATAACTCTCGAGCTGCATAATGGATTAAAGTCATACAACATCAGTTTTGCGTTCATTACATAAATATTTTCTACCAGCATTTACCTTGGGGGCTGCATGGTGACCTCAAGCAACCTAAAGTCGTTACAACAGGTCCTGAGTCTGTCTGTGCCCTCTATATTTCCCATCATGTTACGACGATTGTCTCAGTTTACACTTTCATGGTCTTTGACAACTCCTTGTCATATATGATTATAGGATTTAGGCTTTAGCGCTTATTCATTTCTTATTTGCTATATTCACAAACAACAAGAAGACCATATGATCCGAAGAGAAAGTGATGCAAACCATGTAGAATAAATTGTTGATTTTATCTGTGACTTTATTGAGCAAATACAAGGTGATGCATATATCCCATGGTTAATTCAATTTCAACTATGTCATCTCTGCAAGACTAACACGTACTAGTACTTTGTTTAGCAATTTGTACTTCAGGTTATACCTTTAGATGGAATGGACAATTTCTGCTAATACTTGTGCTCCCTTTTTTGGCAAGTAATGATCAACTAATTTTCATCTGCCGTAAAGTCATCTATACACCCGCTCATCTGTTGTGATTTACACAAATGGTATTCTGGTAGTCAGATGGCATAGGCGAAAAATAGGGTGAGCTTACCACAATGTACCACATGTCAGGGAGTACTGTGCAAATAGCAATCGATAACTTGAACCGTCAAGATTTGGTGATTGAAAGGAATAATCTAGATGACGCAAGAAAAAGAATACTTGTCGATTCAGTTGGATTGACTGTAATAGGCTAGCAATGCAGCAATGGTCTTTGCATCCTCAATATTTCCATTGAGGCATTTTCCAATTGCCGCAGTCAATCTCATATTCCTTATCTCAATATTCTCATCATCATCCAGAAGACCTCTTGTTATTTCTCTCAGGTTCGTAGCAACAAATATGTGCATCAACTCAGTAGAGTAGCCAGGCGCAAGATACCATTTCAAGAGTGGTCTGAGAGTGCCGGAGCAGCCGATCTCTTCTGCCATTTCGCGAACTGCCGCCTGCATCGGCGTCTCATTCTTTTCTATCTTTCCCGCTGGGATCTCTAGCAGCGCCTTGTTTACTGCGTGGCGGTACTGGGTAACGAGTATAACGCTGCTACCTCTTACGGCTACTATCCCAACAGAGTCCTGATGTCCGACAACTTCCTTCTCAACAATTTTGCCGTTTAGTGAGAATTTGTCTTTCCTGAGATTGATGCCGCCTGAGTAGATCCTACTGCTTTCAATGACTTTAACACTTCTCATCGTCTTATAGATGTGAGGCAAGGATTAAACCTATTCGTTAATTTTATATCTAATTGGCATCTTTTTTGAGACGTGGAGTTCATTGACGGCGATGGCAACATCATTGTACCTAAGGCCGTCAGGCCTATAATTGACCTCAAGGAGACTCCTCTTGGCAGCAGAAAGGGAGCCAACAAGCAGTACCGCTCTGGCAGCCTTCACATCAGAGATTATGATACGCATTACACTGTCCACATGGACACAGTGGATCCATTAAGTAACCCACTTGGGCACCTGCTTGTGGATGCACCTGAGTACTTGGCAGGCGCGACTGCTGCATTCATAGTCGGCAGGCGCTTAGGCACAACGGTATACAATATGCGCAAAAAGGAAGGCAAAAGTACAAAGGATGCTGTCATTGATGCAGTTTTGGCTGGATACATCGCTGGCTCTGCGGCAGGCAACCTTGTTTTCAACATGACCGACTCGCTGAAAAAGAAAAGGAGTGAGTAAGCTCAACGGAGAGCCCGGCTCAGATCAGAAAAGAGAACACGACTTCTGTCGAAGAAGCATCAGTCTATCCTCACCCTTCAAAATTGCATGTTGCTAATGTAGTGCTCAAGCTTTTGCCCATAGTAATAAATTTGCGGCGAGATAGGCGCGAATGGGTCAAGCGTGAGGGCAAAAATGTCGATGAAGAAAAGTATCGAAAGCATGCTCATAAGGTACTCAAAACATTCATTGAACTCGGGCCATCATACGTCAAACTTGGCCAATGGCTTTCAACCCGGGTAGATATTTTGCCGCAGCCTTACCTTGAAGTGCTCTCAAAATTGCAGGATGATGTCCCCCCTGCTTTGTTCTCAGAGGTAAAGCCTATAATTGAAAATGAGCTAGGCAGGATAGAGGATGCATTTGAAGAGTTTGATACTGCTCCGCTGTCTGGAGCAAGCCTTGGACAGGTCTACTTGGCAAAGTATGATGGTAAGCAGGTCATAGTCAAAGTGTCCCGGCCAAAAATTGAAAGAGTAATTGAAGACGACATTTACGTTATGAAAAAGATATTACCCCTTGCAACACGGTTTATCGATCCAAATCTGAGATTCTCGGCAGAAGGCATGATGACACAGTTCATCGAGACAGTACACGAGGAGATGGACTATCGCATAGAGGCACAGAACCTGCTTACGATCAAGCGCAATCTGGCAGATGATCCGTCAGTCATAATACCGGATATATTCTTGGAGAGGACTACCAAACATGTGCTTACAATGAAATATGTTCCAGGCGTCAAGATAACTGACATTCCAAGGCTGGATGAAAAAGAGATCGATAGAGAAAAGCTTGTAATGCGCGTGCATAGGTTGTTCTTCAAGATGCTTCTGCGTCACAATATCTTCCATGCAGATCCACATCCAGGAAACATTTCAGTTGCAGACGACGGCCGCCTGATACTGTACGACTTTGGAATGGTGGGAAGGCTTGACAACGAGACCCGCATCCGGCTTATCCGCCTCTACCTTGGCCTGATAGATAAGGACCCAGAGAGGACTGTCAACGTACTAATAGAGCTTGGTACGCTTGAGCCCACAGTGAACCGTTACGTAGTTGAGCGAGGCATTGCACTCAGCATTCAATCCATGCATGGTAGACAGGTCGACAGGATGGAGGTAAAGGCGCTGGTAGACCTTGCAAATAAGACGATGAGCCGATTTCCTTTTCGACTGCCAAAGAACCTTGCACTTTACATGCGTATGTCTTCTATTCTTGAAGGCATCTATTACCACCATAAGGTGTCATTCCAGTTCGTCAAGGTGCTTGCAGGCCTCCTCGAAGAGGAGGGTCTTTTACGCGATGCCTACATTGAGGAAGTAAAAGTAACTGCAAAGAGGTTTGCAAAGGGAATTCAGGATTCGGTAAATGTTGCGCCGCTGTTAAAGACATACCTTGAAACGAAAGGACCCCATGACGGATATGAGAAAAATAATAGCCCGCTTGCCGCAAGTATACTTGCTTCTGCATTGTTCATTGGATCCGCCTTGATGTTGCCATACAACTTTTATCTTGCGTACGGCGGCTTTGCTGCAACTGCTGTGGCAGTTGCAGTAGCATTAAAAAAGAAAATTTAGACCATATGTATGCTGAGAAAATAGTGGCTGCTGAACTAGGATATAGCATGACTTTAGTATTGATTAAACCTAATTTTCATTGTGCGCTTTTGCTTCTTTTCTGCAATTATCACATTTCCATTTGAGCTGTTGAAACTTTCTCTTATCTAATCATAAGCACTGCTAAAGTCCATATATTGTGTAGCATTTCATCAAATTCCTATCGCTACTGCAATATGGATATAGGGGGAGCGACACAGCTGGAGCATAATGGAATGATGCAATATTTACATGATTAGTAGTTATGTGGTAAAACACAATCTTGTGATCAATTGAGCTGCACTCCTCTCTTTTCACTTTTCAACCTCTGAATCTTACTATAGTTGTAAAGTGGTAAGAAAATTTAGTATGCATTTACGTTATTGGAATATTCGTCGATTTCGGTAAAGGTATCCTGAGTGTTACGATGCCATTTTCGTATGTCGCCTTGCCTTCCACATTTTCTTCTTCCTCTTCCTTAAACGATATTGGCAATAGAACCCTTTTGTCTATCTTGAGCGGCCTGTGCCTGTAGTAGACCGTACCAAGTGGCTCTGCATGCTCTCTCTCTCTCTCTCTCTCTCTAGGCAGTCATGTACAAGACATTTCCTATAATTCTGAGATTAATATCCTTCTTGGCAAAGCCCGGGAGATCAATGGTTACTACTAGATCGTTGCCCTCTTCTATTATGTCAATTGCTGGCATCACAAACTCGTAAAATTCTCTAGATCTGCCATCCAGCTCCCTTTCCGTATATCTCCAATCCTCTGGCACAATTAACTGACGAAGATGGTATAAATCCCTTTATTTTAAGCCTTGAAATTCAACAAAGTAGAAATACTCCGACGAGGATATGCACCCAAGTCAATGTATGCCGGTTCTTACGAGGTGCCAAACTGCAACGCCTGTGGTAGACAAGTGAGGCCGGGAGAGCTGTCAGAGAGTTTCAGCTGTCCAAAATGTAGGAACGCAACAATATGGCGTTGCGAGGGCTGTAAGGGGAAGCAGAAAAAGTACCAATGTACTGCCTGTGGGTACAAAGGCCGCTAAGTGAGCACTTTGAAAAAGTTTGTAACAAGCTCCCTTTGGTCCTGCTGCATCGTGATAACAGCTTCTACCAGCTCTTTTTCGACTACTATCTGCTTAGATATGACTGACCTCATCTTCTTGATGTCAAGTGGCGCAATGCTATCAATTGCACCAGTGCTGTAGGCGTAAATGTATTCGTTGATGATCTTTGAAACAAATGACGGCGCCACCAATATCAGAAATAGCATACTCTCTTTCATTATCTTGGAATCAGAGTCGCTTGCTGACAGTGATGATATGTATGATCGCAGCAGGTGCATACGATTATCGCTCAGCTCCTCAATTGATGATGCTACCAAAATGCCAGTGTCTGTCAGTTCGTAGAATGGCACTCCTTCTAGCTGCAGTGCCTTTGGTCCCCTCCTCAAGGGCAGCCTGCCGCCTTCTCTTACCACACCTGCTGGAATGAGAACTT
>JAICEE010000052.1 GCA_025924355.1 Nitrososphaera sp. | reverse complement strand
GTTAACCAAGACACACTTCCTCACACTGTAACATCAGGAACCGGTCCCCAAGATCCTGAGTCTGCACAGTTGTTTGATACGAGCTTAATTAATGGTGGTGAATCAGCCACGCTGTCACTTGCACAAGTCGCAGCTGGCCAACATGACTATTACTGCATAGTGCATCCATATATGACAGGCAAGTTAGTGGTACAATAAGAAGTAAGAAGAACCCAGCCCGCACATATTGTGAATTAGCTGATAGAAGATATACCTTGACCAATAGAATGACAAAGTTGACGAATAGAGTGCAAGGATTCCACTGACTATTACAATGAATAAGAAACGTGAATACTGCAAAAATTGCACTTACAGCCTACTTGAATTCAAAACTTTATCAAGGTTATTGAGCAACGAGGTCTGGCATTCAAGTGATTCTGTAAGTTTTTACCCACGAATGGCCCTATCCTCAAAAAAATAGTGCAAGAACGCAATAAGGATTGTTTTATATTAACTAGCTTGATAACTTTGAAACGCCGACTCCTTATGGGGAATTCGTTCACACAATACTTATATTAAGTGCATATAACACCGTTATAATATATGACGTTTCTAGAGGTAAAGGACTTACATACTAGTATTGATGGCAAAGAGATACTTACAGGACTCAACCTTAGCATCAACAAAGGTGAGGTTCATGCAATTATGGGCCCAAACGGCTCCGGCAAAAGTACGCTTGCAAATGCCATCATGGGTCATCCTAAGTATAATATCGATTCGGGTGACATTTTGGTCAGGGGCGAGAGCATCCTTAATCTCTCAACTGATCTGAGAGCAAGAAAAGGTCTCTTTCTTGGCTTTCAATACCCGACAGAGATTCCAGGAGTTGGCTACAGCCACTTTTTGAGAAACGCCTACAACACTCTCAATAAGTCGCTTGGCGAGGAACAAGACCGGGAGGTTTTCATTACAGTTCGCGAATTCCACGAGTATGTCAAAAAGAATCTTGATGCGGTGGGACTCGATCCTTCGTTTCTAAGCCGTTACCTCAATGAAGGGTTCTCCGGTGGCGAAAAGAAACGGTCAGAAGTCATGCAAATGCTAGTTCTCAAACCGAATATCGCAATTCTAGACGAGCCAGACTCGGGTCTGGACATCGATTCGGTCAAGTCAGTTGCGGAGGCAATAAACAAATTGATTGATACGGGCGCTGGCGTGCTTGTAATCACTCATTATGCCAGAATCCTTCGCTACCTTAAGAAGCTTGATTATGTCCATGTAGTGGCAAGGGGCAAGGTTATCAAATCAGGCGGCAAAGAATTGGCTGAAGAACTGGAAGCAAAGGGTTACACCTGGCTCGGCATAGAAGAAGACAAGTAAAAATTAGGCCCCACTAAATTTACATCTACCCAGATGGTTGCAGAAGCATCCAAGTCAGAAGAGCCCCAGGCAGCAACCTTTCTCAACTTCTCATTCTTCAGGGTGGATCCGAAGTGGCGCTGGCTAAATGAGATAGGCAAGGAGGAAGCCGCCAAAGAGTTTTCTAGTCTAATTGAGGTTGCCAACACCAAGATAAAGGTAAGGACATATTCAACTCTGGGCCTACGCGAAGATAGCGATTTGATGTTATGGATGATTTCTAACTCTCTAGAAAAGACGCAGGTAATGACATCCAAGATCTATTCAACTGTCCTTGGCAAATACCTACTGCCATCATATGTTTTCCTCTCTGCAACAAGACCGTCTGTCTATTCATCGAAGATTATGCCTGGATTTATGACAGACGAGCAGCCTATGAAGTATTGTATCGTCTATCCATTTGTTAAGTCAAGGGAATGGTACCTACTGCCTTTTGGAGAGCGCAAGAAAATGATGGAGGAGCATATCTTGGTGGGACGGAAGTTTCCACAGATCAGGCTCAACACCACTTACTCCTTTGGCCTTGATGATCAGGATTTCATGCTCGCCTTTGAAACTATGGATCTGATGGCGTTTCAGGAACTGATAATTCAGCTGCGCGAAACCAAAGTGAGCAAGTATATAATTCGTGACACTCCAATGATTGTCTGCGTTTATAAGGGAGTTGAGGACATCATTAAAAGTCTAGGATAATTATGCAGGCGTTGAAAGAATGGGCTGTCGTCTGCAGGGCTCTTGAAGAGGGCAGGCAGGTTCTGCTTTTACGCAAGGGCGGTATACTGGAATACCGCCAGGGCTTCAAAGTCAGGCACGATAGATTTTTGCTATTTCCAACGTACGAACACCAGTCAAAAGATCATTTGCAGGCTGACTATGCAAATAAGCTTGACGAAGTGCTAAAGGATCAGCCAGCCATCGGAACCAACAGGATTACAAGTTATGCAGAATCCATAGAAGTCAAAGAAATAACGGACCGCATTACTCTTAGGATGCTTGCAAAGTACCATATCTGGAACGAAAGCTATGTTAATGCAAGGATGGATTACAATCCAAAGAAGCCTATGAGTATAATACTTTTATGTGTTTTCAAACTTGAGCGACCAATATTGATTGAAAACAAGCCTGAATGGATTGGCTGCAGATCATGGATCCCGCTTGACATAGATGTAAGTGGCGGCAGACCTATAATGGATGATCTGCAATTCAACACAATAGTATCTGAAGTAAAGGGGGTGCTATCTATAGCAGCATGAAATACCGAACTTTGGGTAAGAGTGAGATAAAGGTAAGTGAGATTGGCTTTGGTGCATGGACTATAGGGCTTGACTGGTGGGGAAAAATGATTGACGACGATGAAGCGATCAGGATGCTAAAGCGTGCCTATGATTTGGGCATCAACTTTTTCGAGACTGCCGACATATACGGCAAGGGGAAAAGCGAGAAGCTTATAGGGCAAGTGTTCAAGGATATGCGCAACGACGTGGTCTATTCTACAAAGTGGGGCTATGACATGTATAGCGCCAAGCAAGTAGGACACAGTGAACTGCCACAAAAGCATAACCAAGAATTTTTGCAGTTTGCTATTAGCAAGAGCCTAGACCGTCTGCAGACTGATTACATAGATGTTTATAGCCTCCACAATCCCAAGATGGACGCAATAGAAAACGAGAAGCTCTTTGCTTCTATTGAGTACATGGTCAAAAAAGGCATGATCAAGAGCCATGGGGTGGCGCTTGGACCAGCGATAGGATGGAAGGACGAAGGCTTAAAAGCTATCGAAAAAAGGAACATTACATGCCTCCAGACGGTCTATAATATTTTGGAGCAGGACCCTACACGAGACTTTATGCAAGCAGCAGAACGGCGCAATGTCGGCATAATGGTAAGAGTTCCTGATGCGTCAGGCTTACTTACCGGCAAGGTCAATACAGATACAAAGTTTGACAAGAACGACCACCGCAGTTTTAGAAAGCAAGAGTTCATCGTTGAGGCGATGCAAAAGATAGAGAATATGAGACCTCTTGCAAGTAGCAAGGGATGGAACATCACAGAACTTGCGATTAAGTTCATACTGTCGCAAGAGCAAATTTCAGTCATCCTGCCGACAATGGTAAGTATTGAAGAAATAGAACTGTTTACATCGCTGTCAGATGGCAAGTACCTCAATAGCACTGAAATTGCAAGAATGGAGGAGATGTACGAAAAGAACTTTTATGTCGAACCTGTTGCTAAATGAGAGCACAAACTGAGGATCTGAGCGCCGACTAGATGCACTAGACAAAATATTTTACACGCTCTTTCTTGAACTCTCGCGAGCTAAACAGTATCTGATAGTCCTTTATGCCCACCGTTTCTGACATTTCTGCAGCAATCTTTTCAGCCGCTTGCAGCGTCCGGGCATGTACCATGCTGAAAAGATTGAACCTCCAATCAGGATATACCGGCCTCCTGTAGCAGTGACTCACCTGTGGAAATGCAGCAAGTCTGAAGCCTACTTCGTCTACTATGTTCCCCGGGACCTGCCACACGACCATACCATTTGCAACAAAGCCAGCTTCGCGGTGGCGAAGTATTGCGGCAAAGCGCCTCATTATGCCAGTGTTTTCATATTCTTCGGCCTTGGCAAACAATTCCGCTGTAGTTACATCTAAACTATTGGCAAGCTCCTTGAAGGGCTCTGGCACTACTGCCAAGTCCTTCTGCAATTCGCGGATGAACTCTCTGTCCCGTTCACTTAATTGAACTTTCTCTTGGTTTAGATGCTTCACTTTATCTGTCGGCACAAGCTTATCCGGGTCTTTATTA
Organism: Nitrososphaera sp.; assembly: GCA_025924355.1. GTDB lineage: Archaea > Thermoproteota > Nitrososphaeria > Nitrososphaerales > Nitrososphaeraceae > Nitrososphaera. Next base: position 2,161 of record JAICEE010000052.1, on the reverse strand, counting down.
ACCATATCAAGCCTGACGCCGATTTTGTAGAGCTTCAGTGTTGGCAAAACTCTATGCTTGATAACGCCTTCAAATGATGCCATTCTGTCAAGGTCTTGCTTCATATCTGATCCTGGAGGCACTGCAAGCGTGAACCACATATTATACTCATGATTGCGTTCATAGTTGTGGCTGACCCCCGGGTGCTCATTTACTTTCCCTGCTACATAGTCAAGTTTGTCAGGTCTTACTGCAAACGCAATAAGGGCGCTCTTGTATCCAAGTCGCCTTGTGTCAAAAATGGCGTTGATCTGTCGGATGATGCCCATGTCCTTCATAAATGCTATCCTACGCATGACGTCTTCCTCTGAAATGCCGTATTTCTTTGCAATCTCTAGATAAGGCCTATCAACAAGAGGAAAGACCCATTGGATCTCATTTAGAAGTCTTTTATCAATGGCGTCAAGCTGCTGTTGTTGGTTTGCTTGCATGCTCGAGCAGTAGAGCTGTTATTGTTAATCCATTAAAAACTTACCTCTGGCAATAATATGCCATGTTCTTACCATATGAAATGACATAGTCCGTAAATTAGCTTAAATGACAACCTTGCCAGGAGGCATATAACCTCATGGCCAGGTATATCTTTCTGTGGCACGAAACGAAAAGTAGTAGCTATTCTTTTTCTTAATACTGTCTATGAGAAGAAGAAGAATTACAGATGCAAACATGCATGCATGTTTGCATACACACACATGTTCTTAATCTATTCCCATGGAATCTCTCTGTTCTATGAAGCCATTTCAATACAAGATAAAAACCTCACATAAGCCGGTTCTATTATAATGCAAATTTAGAATAATAACACACACTTCTCTTATGATGATCCCCGTGGGTTGCCATATTTTTCATAGTAGACAAGTTCATCTAGTGTCATACGGTTCTTTCTTTTTCCAGAAATCTGTTTTGCAGAAAATCCAAAACCTACTATGACCGTTGGATTCAAATCTTTTGGAATGCCAAAATCCTTGCGCAATTTTTCGTCTTGTACTCCCGTGAATAAACATGATGCGACACCGTAATTCCAAGCAGTTAATTGCATATCTTGAACCACTCTTCCAGCATCAATCATGTGAAATTTGTGCCGAGGGTTTGTCAACACAATTACTGCAAAATTGGCGCCTGAAATCCAGCCTCCACTTGTGCTGTCCTCTGCAAGTTTTTTGAGATTCTTCTTCTCTTCTATAACAATAAACCTCCAATGCTGCGTGTTGAGTCCACTGCCTGTAAGGCGTGCAGCCTCTAAGATTTTTGACTTTATCTCTGCAGAGATATCTTGTGAGCTAAATTGTCGAATATCAAGCTTAGTTGCTATGCATTCAAAAGCATCCATATTTCCCATCATAAAGGCGCGCATATCTCATAAAGGATATGGAAATATATTGTATAGAGAGATGAATACACACAACATCGGAAACTATAATTCTCTTTGATCTATTTTGAGGTCTGCTATTGCCGCTCTAGAAGTCTCTGACTTTTCGTTGGTGATACCTTGCTTTATTTGAGATGATAAGCAGCAGAGGCAGAGTAATTCTTGTCTATCTTCAGACGTTAACTGGGCGATATTGGCGTTTCTTGCACTCTATTCGTCAACTTTGTAATTCTTTTGGTCTAGGTTACTTCTATATCAGCTAAAAATTCAAAGACATGCGAGTTGGGTTCTTTTTACTTCTTATTGTACCACTAACTTGCCTGTCATATATGGATGCACCTGACAGTAATAGTCGTATTGGCCAGGTGGGACTTGTGCAAGTGATAGTGCGGCTGATTGGCCAGGACCAATGAAGCTTGAATCAAACATCTGTGCAGACTGGGGGTCTGAAGTACCAGTTCCGGAAGTTACAGTATGCAAAACTGTATCTTGATTGACTACTGTGACCTCAGCACCTGCACTTGCTGTCAGCTCCTCAGGATCATAATCAGGGCTGCCCTGTATTGAAGAACCTTCAAGAATGTTTAGGGTGGGTCCTCCAGCAGGAGCACCACCACCGCCAGCAGTACCAGCACCTGTTGTTTGTCCTTGTTGTTGTTCAGCTCCTCCTTCCCCTTGTTGTTGTTGTGCAGCTCCTCCTTCTCCTTGTTGTTGTTGTTCAGCTCCTCCTTCCCCTTGTTGTTGTTGTGCAGC
>JAICEE010000051.1 GCA_025924355.1 Nitrososphaera sp. | reverse complement strand
TACTGACAAGCGCTTCATATTTTGGGTCATAGCAGACTGTGACGGCTGTATCCGCTATATAACCATCAATGTGGACACCAATATCTATCTTAAGCACATCTCCTTCCTTGACCAAGGTCTCGTCATTTGGTTCTGCAGTATAGTGCGCAGCTGTATCATTGAGGCTTGTGTTAACTGGGAATGCCGGTTCGGCATTTAGACTGCGAATTTGCGCCTCAACTGATTCACAAATCTCAAAGAGCGTCAATCCTACGTGGTATTTTTTGCGTGCAGTCTCTCTCACCTCTGCTGCTATCTTGCCGGCCTGTAGATAGCATCCAAGATTCATCTTGTTCTGATTTTTTATCGCCGTTCCTATATAGAGATTGTGCGGCAGACTTATTCCAAAATGACCGCACAACATTCCGTCACGTGATGCGACTTCTATACATGTCGTGAGCCTGTAGAATAATTTTTGCAGTATGTCTATAGACCAGGACCACAGTAGGACAAGAGCAAGAGCATAATATGGAGTCCTAAGAGGCCGGAAAAATATTCTTCAACAGTATAGAATGAAATACTCTATATGCCTAAATTCAACTCTCCAAGTTGGAGTAGCTAAATATGCCTTCCCTAATTAAGAACTGATTCATAAATTTGGCCCAATAAGATAGAAGGGAGAGAGGAAAAGAGAGATAGATAGAATGTGCTCCTTACTGGCCAGCGATATATTGGTGGTTGTAATTAACTACTTTCTGACATCCTGTGCATTTCATTATAATGTTGCAAGTATTCGCGCTCGGTCGAAAATACAATATTGCATTTACTGCACATCACTGGCTCCCCGTGCTCTTCATTGCCAGGCATGACAAATTTTACCTTTCTCATGAGATATATCTCTATAGGACAGTTCAACTAAAGCCGTCAGTTCCATAGGCTTTGACTAGGGCATCAAGTTCTAGCGTAGTGATAGGAAGCTGTTCATTTTTTTCCCAAAAGTCAAACTGAGGCGACATCAAATATCCCTTTTGCAATTGCATGTGGCCAAGGCCAAGCACATGGCCTACTTCATGCACTGCGGAGTTCCTGAAGGCATATGAGGGTAGATTTATTTCGGTCTCGCCGTTGCCATGTAGTACAATTGGCGAAAGATAGATTCGTAAATCAAAGTTGTTGTTCTTCTCCTCCTCCCCGTCTGCGCCGTCCTTGAATGTCATAGATGTATATGCGCCTGTCTGAGTAGGATAATCTGGAAAATCGCTATATTTGTCATAAATGTATACCTTGATGTCACATGATTCAAGCTCTGCATCAGATTCGACAAACCTTGCAGTGATGTTCCACTCTTCTTGGTTGCCTGTGTATTCCTGCAGTGCCTGCCGCCACTTTTGCACAGACAACTTTGTCCACACATAGTATGCATTGTCAACGCCATCTTCCTTGTATATGCAGCTCTCTATGTCGTCTTTATTCCAGCTGTGCCTTGTAATAGGAACAGAAGTCTCTGTAAAGTCAATCTGCTCAGAGTAATACTTTGCAGCCCATCCTGGCGAAAAATCAAAGGCAATAATAAGAAACAGTACTGCTGTCAGTGCAAGAAGCGACAGTTTCTTGCACATTTTTTCAGAGGACTACTTTTTCGTCCTTGTCCAATGTAGCGATGTTGAATGCCTGCTCTATCGTTGACACAAATATCACGCCGTCTCCGTGCTCGCCGGTTCTTGCAGACTCGATGACTGCCTGCACCACTCTGTCTACCTGATCGTCTGGAAGTACTATCTCAAACTTCACTCTAGGTAGTAGATCGTATGCTACTGGCTGACCTCTCCATTGCAAATGGAGTTCACGCTGCTTACTCCATCCTGATACTGTAGAAATTGTCATGCCCCCAATTTTCATCTGTCTGAGCTTTTCCTTCACAACAGGCATTCTTTCAGACCTGATCATGGCTTCTATTTTCTTCATCTATATAGCATTGAGTTTCATGTGCCATAAATTGTTATTGTCCTATAGTTATTTTTATTAAAAATACTTTATAAATTGCCATAATAGAGGTAAGCCATTTGAGAAATAAGAAATTCGTCCTTGATACTAGCATCATCATAGACGGCGAAATAACAAAGATGCTTGAAGCAGGTAATATAGAGCAAGAGAGTGACATTATTATCCCTCTGGCAGTTCTAGATGAGCTCCAGTCTCAGGCATCTACCAACAAAGAGCACGGCTTTGTAGGGCTTGAAGAGATAAAGAAAATGAGGGAGCTCTGTACCGCAAAAAACATCAGCCTCCGTTTTGTGGGTCAGCGGCCTGACCTTGATGACATCAGGCTTGCAAAGCATGGCAGGATAGATGCAATAATCAAAGATGTTGCGATGCACGAATCTGCCGTGCTCATCACGGCTGATTATGTGCAGGCACTGGTCGCAGAGGCGCAGGGCATCAAGGCAATGCATATTCGGATACCGGCTAAGACAACTGACCTAGAATTTGAAAGATACTTTGACGACACGACAATGAGCGTCCACCTAAAGGAAGGAACATTTCCAATGGCAAAGAGAGGAAAGCCAGGTAACTTTCAGCTTATCAAAGTAAGCCAAGAAAAGAGCACCTATCATCAGCTGTTAAACATAATTAGGGAAGTATCTGAAGCAAGCAGGGTTACAGGCATGGGCTCTGTGGAAATAAGCAGGAGTGGTGCCACCGTTCTTCAGTTTGGCAACTTCAGGATTGCAATAACAAGACCGCCGTTTTCTGACGGACTAGAAGTGACAATAGTCAGACCAATCGTTCGGCTTGAACTTGAAGATTACAATGCAAGCAACAAACTGATGGAGCGGCTTTCCGGCAAGGCAGAGGGGATAGTAATAGCCGGTCCGCCGGGGTCTGGTAAGAGTACGCTTGCAAGCAGTGTTGCACAATTCTATACCAAACGAGGCAAGATAGTCAAGACCTTTGAATCACCGCGTGACCTACAGGTGCCTGATGAGGTGACGCAGTATGGCCCCCTTGAGGGCAGCTTTGAAAAAGCAGTAGATATTTTGCTCTTAGTAAGGCCGGACTACACCATTTTTGATGAAGTAAGAAGGGCGCAAGACTTTGAAGTATTTGCAGACATGAGGCTTGCCGGCGTGGGTATGGTGGGTGTAGTGCATGCAAGCAGCCCGCTTGACGCAATCCAGCGCTTCATGGGACGAGTCGAGCTTGGCATGGTTCCTCATATCTTGGACACAATAATCTTTGTGCGGGAGGGCAGTATAAAGAAGGTCTATGAATTGACCCTGACTGTTAAGGTGCCAAGTGGCATGACTGAGGCGGACCTTGCAAGGCCTTTGGTTGAAGTACGCGACTTTGAGTCAGGCGTAATAGAATACGAAATCTACACCTTTGGAGATGAAAACGTTGTAGTGCCAGTGTCGAAGCTGGCCAAGGCCGGACGGATAGAAAGTGGCGTTCACAAGTTGGCTCAGTCCAAGATAATGGACGTTGTGCGCAGGTTTGATCCAAGCGCCGAAGTAAACGTTATTTCCGATAACAAGGTGCAGGTAAGAGTCAGCAAGGAAGCGGCACCTAGGGTAATAGGCAAAGGTGGCTCAACCGTTTCTGAGTTGGAGGAAATGCTGGGTGTCAAGATAGACGTTGAAGCCAAGATTCCTACTCTAGGCAAGGAAATTGAGTTTGATATAAGCGAAACAAGCTCCTCAATTAATATTCTAGTCGATGATGATGTTATTGGTCATACGGTCGATGTGTATGTCGAAGATGAGTACGTTTTGAGCAGCCAGGTAGGCAAGAAGGCAAGAGTAAAGATAGACAAGCGAAGCGAATCTGGAAAGAAGATCCTAAGCGCAATAATTGCAGAACAAGAAGAGATCAAGGTATTCATTAGCAGACGTTAGCCAATACCTTTGATTCCCTGGCTCTTGACGAGCCTGATGAATTCTTCAAGTTTTTTGAGGGTCTCCGGATGCAGATGGTGCTCGATACCCTCGGCGTCTCGGTTGGCGGTGTCTTCATCTACCCCGATCATCTTGAGAAAGTCAGCCAAAATACCATGTCTGTCATGCATATTCTTTGCAACAGCCACTCCAGATTCTGTGAGGCTTATACCGCGGTATCTCTCGTAGTTTACATGGCCGCTCTCATTCAGCCTTTGAAGCATTTTGGTCACGCTGGGTGAGCTGACGTTGAGGTAATCAGAGATATCCACTGTAGTAGCATAGCCCTTCTGGGTTATCAACTCATAAATGACTTCAAGGTAATCCTCCATGCGGGTCGTCCTGCCGATCTTTTGAACGTTGTGGGCATCACGTATGAACTCGAGGCGACTCCCGCCGTCGATTATATCGTCGGCCTTGTCCTTGAATTTCTTTGTCAATTGCATTATCTCCGCGAATTATATAAGAATAAATACTATATATAGCACTGTTAAAAAATCTTGCAGCATATTGAACTTCGCTATATCCACTTCGCAGCTCCACTCAATGCTTGAAGACAGAAACAACAACCTTCTCATAGTAGATACTAGGCTATTCCCAAGCTATCGGGAGTCGCACATACCAAGCGCAGTCAACATTGACCTCATGCAATTTCACTGGATCGATACCTCAAAATCAGGCATCGTACAGTTCAACAGGCAAAGCAAACTTTTACTCTCAAACATTGGAGTCACAAAAGATAAGTTTGTTGTCTTCTATGATGATGTCTCGGGCACATCCGCCGCAAGAGGCGTCTGGCTCTTACTTTATTTTTCCCATAAGAAAGTCGCAATGCTAGACGGAGGACTCAAGAAGTGGAAGGCAGAAGGGTACAAGACAGAGACTAAGACTAACCCATTTGTGCATTCAAATTTCAATGGAGAACCAAACTCCAAGGTTCTTGCTGACTTTGCCCACCTAAACTCAGTTATCAAGAACAAAAGGTCATTCATAATTGATGCTCGCTCAAAAGAGGAGTACGATGGCTCAGCAATCAGAGCAGCGCATGCAGGTCATATTCCTACTGCAATCAATATTGACTGGAATGATAACCTAGACTATGGAGGTGATGGCGTTTTCAAGAGTCATGACAAGCTGGAGCAGATGTATAGTAACATTCCAAAGGGTGCCGAAGTGATAATGTACTGCCAAGGGGGCTACCGCGCTGCAAATAGTTTCGTCGTGCTCAAGATGCTTGGCTACAAGAATGTGCGAATGTACCTTGGTTCTTGGGGCGAGTGGGGCAACAGACTGGACCTGCCAGTAGAAAAAATGACTAGTGGTAAATAAAATCCGAGCTTACCCTGAGCAGTTTCTTGTTCCTTAGAAAATAGCAGCTGGTCAGGCCGTATTTTTGTGCCAGTTTGAGCACAAAGAGCTGTATAAAAAACGTGGATTGTAGCAGCAATTCAATTCCTGTGCGTTTGAATCCGACATGCACTGAAGAGAAGCCTTCTTCATTCAATCTTTTGCCTAACTTCCTGCTGTTGTCATCATCATCTCCTCCTAACACTATTACCTGATCAGTCTCTTTGATACTAAATAATGGAGAATGGCAAAACTCTTCAGCAGGATAGGCCATGGCTTTTGCACCAAATACTTCGTTAAACTTGACTGCCCCATACAATGCAATTGCATGCAGCTGACTATTGCCGAGTATGAAATAGCTTGTATTACTACTATCGCTTTTGTCATTAATTTCGCTGATTGCTTGCTTTGCCTGTTTTTCAGCACGGTTGTACATTTTTCTAAGATTGGATGGTATTTGTAGCTCTGTAGAAAGTGAGATGCATTTGATCATGCTGAGTGTAAAACTGATAGTTCCAGCAGTAGTGATACCTGTATTTTTATACTTCAGCTCAATTGTCTGATCGCATGATTTTGCCAGTCTGCTTGATGATCTTGCAGTAAGAGCAGAAATAGTACTGACTCCGTGTTTCTTGGCAATTTTGGCTGCAAGAATATTTGCCTGGGTATTGCCTGAAATAGAAACAACAAACAAATTGCGCCTTTTTACCAATAAATGATTCTTGATTATATCGATAGGGGAGCAGCAAATCGCGTGGCTACTAGAATAATATTGTGCTGCTAGTCCAGCAATATAGGAATCGCCTGAGCCAACAAACAAGCAATTATCGACAGGTGACGATAGATTAAGTTTGTGGAGGTCTTGAACTTGGTATTCTATTTCTGCTTGCATAGCCTCTATGGCATTCATGTCATTAGAAAAATCAAATGGTCTTTAAAAGTTTGAAAGGTTAGTTCTTTTCTTATTATTATCTTCTTCCCCTTATTCTTCTTCTATTCCCCTTGTGCTTCAATTACAATCATAGTCAATGTCGAACGCACTTTATCTATTCTTCTAACATGCCAAGTTATTGTTTCTCTTAGTTTATCCATAGAATCTGAGCTTATTCTAGCAATTATGTCGTAAACACCATATACACCTGATACTTCAACGGCTTCCGGCAATCTTCTTATTTCTCGAATTATTTCCTCTTCAGAACCCAAGTCACAATTGATAAGGACATATGCTGTTGGCATGGATAT
>JAICEE010000050.1 GCA_025924355.1 Nitrososphaera sp. | reverse complement strand
TGGTTGTTGTGCTGGACAGTTGTTAGCGCGGAATTGGCTCTGTCCTTTATCGAAGTATTCCTATTATTGGCTACCGCAAATGTCATTAATATAAGATTTATGGAAAAATAACAAAAAATTATACTGTCAAAATCGTTGCGCAGTTTGCCTATCATAGTTTGTGTAACACACTTAGGCGTACAGACCGACTACGAAAATCTGAGGGGTATTACAGGCAGCTCAGGTACTTTGGAGAACTCTTCTTCCATCTTCTCGTCTACCACTTGCGATAAGTCTTCTATGAAGCGTACAGCTTCTTCATTAGCAGTCTCAAAATTTATTGTAAACCCGCCCACCTGTCCTGCATCCACAAGTATCCCACTCAAGAGCTCAGAGATAAAGCCGAGGTCTCCCTCCATCTCTGGCACATATGGCGTGATAGACGATCTAAGATTCTTTACAACAGCCATCGAAGGACTCAAAACAATCACTAGATCGCCAAAGTCGGAAGCTGATGATAGTTTTGATATGAGCTTTTCCAGGGTAACAGAAGTCAGGAGCAGGGCTCTTGAAAGTTGTCTTGCCCTTGCGAGTTCTGAGGATAGTACAGTAGAATGCTGAGTATGATTCTCGTTTATGGAAACGATCAACTTTCTCAAAATCTCATTGTCTCTTGACCTGTTTATCACGTGAAGCTCTTCCATACGATCGATGAGCACTTGTATCTTTTTTCTCACTGCATCGAGACGCGGCTTTAACGGCCCTCCAGGCTTGGGCAGGGAAGCAATTTGATCATAATTGTTGTTATTATTTTTATTATTACCACTCCTGTCGTCGCTGTCTACTACTGATTCAGATTTTACCCACCTTGAATTCATGTCGACTTGGCTTATGGTATTGAAAATAATACATACTATGTATCATAATGTTTCGTAACTGCGGTAACAAGAGCCTATAGTAACAGCTCAGCATTTTTTTGAACTTTGACACAATCTATTTGACCAACCGCCTTACCTTTAGTTTTCATTCGCTAAGAATATGATGACTGACACTACTAATGATCTTCCAGGCAGCCTTGAAGAATTCGGACTGTCAAAATATGAAGCTAGGGCTTACCTTACCATGATAGGCAAGGGATCGCTGGCGGTAAGCGAAATAGCTTACTATGCCAATCTTCCACGAACCAAGGTCTATCAAACAGTAAAGAAGTTGGAGAAGAAGAAGCTTGCCATCATCTCTAAACAGAAACCACTTATATGCAGTGCGATCCCACCTGAGGAGGCCTTCGCCGAGATCGTCAACTTACATGATCGCAGGGTAAAGAACATGAGGAAGATAGTTGATTCTTTGCAAAAGATAAACGACGAAAGCCAGCGGCCCAAGGGCTCTGAGGAAAGAAGATATTTTATACTCGATGCAAACTCTACTCTTGAAAGAATAAGTAGACTAATAGCAGAGTCAAGATCTTCGGTCACAGCAACTCTTGACCCCTGGGGGTTGAGGCTACTCTCGCAGTGCAAAGCATCTGTTGTTAGAGCTTTGACTGCTGGCGTCCGGCTGCGCACGATAATTGGTTCCCAATGTATCGACAACGAAAACGTTTTCCAATTGCCTGATGGTATTGAGGTTCGTACGGCCGAGGTACTGTCAAACCTATTAATTATTGACTCTACCTACCTCGTCCTAATCGACAGCAGTAATGGAAAGGCAGCGTTTTTTGCCTCAACAGACTCATTTGCTTTGCTGCAGGCAAAGAATTTTGAGGAGGCATGGAGTAATGCAAGCGAGATGAAATACCTGCTTGATATGCAGCCGGAAGCGGCAGCAAAGGCGGTAGAGCTGATAAGAATAGTTGAAAACGGTCTAGCTGCAAAAATGTTGGAATACGCAATTAGCCGGTTAGACATGTCCGCAGAGCTTGTCAAAGTGATTGATGAAAGATATGGTCTAAATATTTCAGGCATGACCGCGAGTGAAATGATGGATCTGATTGACTCTGCGCTCAAGATAAGCTGTCTGGGTGGACTAAAACACGACAGAAACAAAAATATGGTGAGCCTTCAGTCAAAGGTTGACAGCAAGCAGGTCCTGCCTTGGGCGCTTGTGTTGGCATCATACTTTAAGTCTACGGGCAATGAGCCCCGCATCATGCAACAACAACAGCAGCCTGGCAACAGCATGCAGCTGATGCATCTTTGGCTGTCAAAACCTCTTGTATGAGATAAATAACTAGGAATTCTGATAATAGGTAGTCTGCATATGGCCGTGCCATTTGTTATTATTGTTGCCGTTGCAATAGCTATAGGCGTAATTGCTGCTGCGCTCCTGTATCTTAATCCCGCAATTACCAGTATGCTAGGTCAGCCACAAGATGAACAGCAAGAGCTCATCATAAGTCAAGAAGTGAGGTCTGGGAGCAATGGTTATCGGCAGGTCAACGTCATAGTAAACGGCGTGGTGCTTGTCGCTGATATTGCGGCAACTGACGAGCAAAGGACAAAGGGATTGTCTGTGAAAGACAGCCTTGCTGAAAATGAGGCGATGTTATTTGTGCTTGATAACGAAGGCGAGCACACATTTTGGATGAAAAATATGAAATTTCCTATCGATATAATCTGGATAGACACTGACAAGACTGTTGTCCATATAGAGCATAATCTGCAGCCCTGCAGCTCCGAGCTCTTCTGTCCAACATACAAGCCCAATGATGAATCACTTTACGTACTAGAGACTGTTGGCGGCTTTGCTGAAAGACATGATATTGTAAAAGGAACCATCGTTGAGTTTGAGCTGATGGCTTAGAAGACATATACATCTAGTTCGATTGAAATTCAGAGATGTCTACATGACATCTCGAAGGGTTAGAGGGGAGAGGCCTCCACGTCCTTAGCGAGAAGCTCTGTTCAGTGTTCCAGACATTGCTATTAGTGTGCATAGAGGTTACTATGAAAAACTGTCACCACTAATATAGGCATAGAAGCAAACAGATGTGGATTAAATTGCTTAGACGCAAATTTGGCTGGACAGGCCTAGACGTGCCCGTCATTGGAATGGGCACATGGATGATCGAAGGCAGGAGCAGAGATGCCGAGAGACGAGCCATAGACGCGCTGCGCCTAGGATTGGACCTTGGGATGAATCACATCGATACTGCAGAGATGTATGGCAATGGCCGGGCAGAAGAGTTGGTATCTATAGCTGTAGAGGATCAACGCGAACATGTTTTTCTAGTCAGCAAGGTTCTGCCTTCTAACTCTTCCTACCAAGGAACTTTGAAAGCGTGTGAGCGCAGCCTCAAAAGGCTTAAGACTGACTTCATTGACTTGTACCTAATCCACTGGCCCAGCAGCCAGCATCCCATTGAAGAGACGATGCGTGCCATGGAAAAGCTTGTAGATGAAGGCATGATAAGGTTTATCGGAGTCAGCAACTTCGATGTGGAGCAATTAAGAGAAGCACAACATGCACTAAAAAAGTATAGAATCGCTTGCAACCAAGTGCTCTATCATCTTGCTTATCGGGGCATTGAACATGACTTGCTACCCTACTGCGCTGAAAACGGGATCGCTATAGTAGGGTACTCGCCATTTGGTCACGGAAATTTTCCATCCTCTCATAGCGGAGAGGGAAAGGTGCTAGCTGAAATAGCAAAGAGGCACAATCGTACCATGCGCCAAGTTGCACTGAACTTTCTTATACGTGATCCAAATCTCTTCACTATTCCAAAAGCGGGCAATCCCGATCATATACGAGAAAATAGTGGGGCGGTCGGAGATTGGAAGCTCACCGATGAGGATATCGCAGCTATTGATAGGATGTTTCCTCTGCCCCGCGCGGATAAGCCTCTCGAAATGATTTAAGAGATAATCAAGGATAGAATAGGGTGTTAGTTTGTCTTTGGGGCTCTGATACTACTCTTACTCCTTTTTGGACTATTGTCATCGCTTGATGCAATTTCTGCATCTACTCTAGGCGTTAGCAGGATCCCGTGTCATTTCTATTGGTAGATACAATGCAAGAGAGTGTCAATATGTTAAGGTCAGTGTTGTGGCTCGACATGTATAGTTATATACATATATTGTGAGTTGGTTTCAACTAGTTAAGTTCGCAGTATATAGTGCAGCGAAAATCATTCAGATCAATACACTGCAGCGAAAAGTATTGGTTTATGTCAACTGCTGCATTTTCCATTGCCAGTGCTTCGTTGAAGTATTGGACAAGTTTTTGCTTCATAAGTGAGTCTGTCATATGCCTTGATGCTACACTTAATGATCTTTAAGCATTAGTCATAGAAATTGCGTAATTCCATCTTCCATAATTATTTAGTAAGACATATACTGAGTCGTTTAGTTTACCAATGTTTAACTAGAGATAGAGATCTGGCTCAATTATTATATACCTACTTTAGCTGGTCGCGCTTTATTTTTTCCTGCAATAGCATTATGCCTTGAATCAATGTCTCTGGGCGAGGAGGACATCCAGGGACGTGTACGTCAGCTGGCAAAACATTGTCCACTCCTGGCAATACATTGTACGAATCAAAATACAGCCCCCCTGTTATCGCGCAAGCTCCCATTGCAATCACGTATTTTGGCTCCGGCATCTGGTCGTATACAAGTCGAAGCCGGGGCGCCATCTTTCTGTTCACTGTGCCAAGAACGATAATTAGGTCACATTGGCGCAGCGAGCCGAAAGCTTCAAGAACTCCGTATCGCTCCAAATCGTACCTCGGACTGGACGCAGCTCCCAGCTCAACGCTGCAGCAGCCCGTTTCTAGATGAACAGGCCACAAAGAAAATATTCTACCCCAGTTTACAGCATAGCCTAAGGGCCTATCAATCGCCTTTACTAACGCGTCGCCTAATTTGCCTACAAATGCGCCAAATCCCGCTCCCGGGTCAATTAGATTTCGAAAGCTTTTCTGCGATTGCGGCTCCTCCATGTGCTCTCCTTATTTTTCATATGTTAAAAGGATTGGAGAACACAATGTTGGAGGATCTATCTTTCAATTTCGACTGGCCATATGTTGAGACTCCAGTAGATTACCGGAAGATCTGCAAGCCTCGCGCCTTTCAAAAGATGCGGCATTGCTGTCAGGTTCCTGACTGAAGGCACGCTCATCTTGTGCCTGTAAGGTTTGGGTGTGCCATCACTTACAATATAGTGCCCAAGAGCTCCTCTTCCTGATTCGACCCGACGATAGGCTTCGCCAGGAGGGCCTCTTGGATTTGGCTGAAGCTTGGCCCTAATTTGACCTGACGGCGGCATCTTGGCCAAGCATTGTCTAATGATATTGATACTTTGCTGGATGTCATAGATTGGAAGGATGCTCCGTGCAAAGGAATCACCTGCTTTTGATATCGGTACTTCAAATTCAATGTCGCTATAGATGTCGTATGGTTCTCTCTTTCTCACGTCATAGTCTATGCCGCTTGCTCGGAGAACTGACCCAGTTACTCCAAGACTGATTGCATCTGACCTAGAAAGCACACCTACGCCTTCGCTTCTTTGGCGAAATAGGGGGTTATCATAAAAAATCTTATGGTATTCTGGTAGACGTTTTCTTTCAAAATAATCTATGAATTTGAATGCCTTGTCGGCGAAGACATCAGGCAGATCATTTCGCACTCCTCCCGGAATTATATATGAATGAGTTATTCTGTTGCCACTCGCCATATCCGCCAACTCAACAAAGAGTTCCCTGTCAGCAGTAGCCCACATGAACATAGTCGAGTGGCCGATAAATATACCAAGGATCGCAAGCCAGTACAATGTATACTGGATTCTATCTATCTCTGCCAGTATCGCTCTTAGATACTTGGCTCTTTCCGGGGTTTGAAGTCCAATCAGTTCTTCAACAGCGAGACAATATGAATATAATATGTTACTTGAGTCATGTATTACCGGCCGTTCGATGTGCGGAACATTTTGGACAAATGTCCTGGATTCAGACATCTTTTCTTCACCTCGGTGGACATAGCCGACATCTGGATCGGCGCTGACGATAATGTCGCCATCCACTACGACTATGATCCTCATGTGGCCGGAGCCGGGGTGTTGCGGTCCAATACTAAGTGTCATGTACCTGTCTCTGTCCTCAAGCTGCTCAACATGGAAGCTTCGCGAAGGGAGTTGAGCATTTGTAGATCTGGTGTTGACGTCAAGGGATGCATCATTGTCTTTATTATTGTAGGCACTATTATCGGTGGCACTAGACATTTTTCTTGACACATGCCAATTTTCAGCATCTCTTAAATTGGTTGGTTGAGAGAATAACTGTACTTAGTTCTGAAACCTTTCAAGGAATTAGCAAAATAATACTAACCAACGTTGTTCACTGTCAGCTGTGTGTTTGTGTGTCTCTCTCAAGTCTATGTCATTTTACGAGATAGCAAAAAGTGTCCACAATGAGTAGGGTACGAGCGGACTAATATTTTGGCATAAGGGAGACAGATTCACCAGGGTTTGTCCCGCAATTTGGACAGGGCAGCTTTGGCTTTGCAAATGCAATGAAGGAGTCTCGCCCATCCATCGGAATTATTCCATAGTTATAGGTCAAAAGCTCCCTGTCTGTAATATTCTTGTCAGAGTCTATGATTTGCTGCTCATACGCAGA
>JAICEE010000049.1 GCA_025924355.1 Nitrososphaera sp. | reverse complement strand
GCATAATATAGTTCTAACAATGATATGTAGAAGCTAGATACTCGACTAAGACACCGAGACCAACTCATTAGGGACGATATAAAGAGTCGCCGCCCATTCTTTTCATCCTGTCGAGCTCTCGTTCAATTGCGCCGGCCATTTCGTCCAGCTCCTCTAGTCCTTTGAACCTCTGGTATGTCAGCTTTTCAAGCGAAATTATGAGACTCTTTGCTGATCTATATTGCAGCATCTGGGGGTCGTCGATCTCAGCAAACAAGCCAATACCCTGAATGTTGTTTCTTTTAGCATAGCCCAGTATCAGGCCATTGAAACCAGTTATCAGTGACGAGCCAGGAGTGGTGTTGTGACCTATTTTCACTATTTGGTCTGTTAGCTCTTGTGAGGTCGTTGTAACAAGTGTCATTGGGTCCTTGCCATAGTTTCGGTCTGTGTGGAATGCGCCCAAGGTATAAATTAATTGCACGGAGTATAACTTGGCAATATTGATGACATCTTGGCACAATTCATAAAGCTCATAGTTTGTCTGAGGCTGCCCAACTCCGCCCCCAAAAACGATGATGCTCTTGATGTAGCGGTAATCCCACCTTTCTTGTTGAAAGTCAATATGGCCTCCTTTATCAACAACATAGTTTGGATAAGGCGGCAAGGCATACCTAAACAACCGACTATTGAGACTCTTGTTAATAAAATCGATCGCGATACTCCCGACGTTTCCCATGTCCTGCATGGCTGCAATCATTATTGGCTTGCTTACATCGGGCTCCTCAAGGTTAACAAATTCCATTGCATTTTCTCTTGACAGCAGACAATAAAAAAGTTAGTGGTTGATTCCTGCAACAATTAAAAGCCGGCCATCGTGTTGTTGTATTTACCTTGTCAGAGAGTCCTATAATATCCGACTACTATAAGATTGCGATTGAAGGCTGGAAGGCCCGCAAAGACCAACTACTTAGACAGCGAGAATCAGTAACGAGGATAAACTACAGGGCGGGAAAAGTGAATATTTTATCACTTTTGAAGTAAGAGAACAGTTGAAAGTAAAAATATCCTATGTATACATAATTGCAGGAGTGGACAGCAAGGTTCTTAGTGTAATATCTAGGCTTAATCAGCAGTCAAACTGGGAAAGAAGCGGTAGAGTAAAAGTTGCACCTGATCAGGAGATGCTTGCTATCACAGCCGATACAGGTGTATTCTTTTCAGTACTTCTTAAGGCAATCAAGGCAAGATGTATATTAGAAGTGGGTACATCAGCAGGATTTTCCACACTGTGGTTCGCCGACGCAATGAGCAAGAACCATAGCACAAAGATAATAACGATAGAAATGAATCCACAAAAAGTAGAGCGGGCATTGAAAAATTTTAAAGAGGCCGGTGTTGATAGCATGATAGAGATAAAACAAGGCATTGCTCTTGACCTGCTGCGTAAGCTCAAAGGCAAGTTTGATTTTGTCTTCCTTGATGCAGACAAAGAGAACATCATAAGATATTTTGACATTGTCCTACCAATGGTAAGAATTGGAGGGATAATTGCAGCAGATAATATGCTTTATCCTGACCATTTCCGACCGGCTATGAGAAAGTATGCGCGACATGTGCAGACCAAGCCCAACATCCAGTCAGTCACTGTACCAATAGGAATGGGAGAAGAGATTACTATTAAACTGCGTAACTAATTTAAACCATTCTTTCAGAAGGAATCGTAATGCGACGCGACTTGTTCTGCGTTGCATGTTATATAGAAAAAGTACTAAAATTATACTAACATCCAATTCCTGCACCGTCATCATCCTCCTAGAAAAACACCTCAATATGCGCCACTTGTAAAAAGGCTGATGTCTTTCGTTTTCTAATACTGGCTGGGAAATATCTGCTGTGAAGATGCAGATGTTGCATCTATTACGCGAAAAGTGATAGTAGAACATATCATGAATGCATATACAACGAGAGGGAATTCATGTCAGAGCTAAAGGCAATAATTACAGGCTCGACGATGGAAAAGTCAAACCATTGAACATAAAGACAATTAAAAGGTGGACAAACGCTAGATTGACGCGATACATTCTGACACTATTCTGGCAGCAAGCATTGCAGTAGCACCATTAATGTCATAATCTGGAGAAAGTTCTACGATGTCGATAGCCACGACATTCCCAGCACGGATTGCCTTGTTGAGTAGGTAGATGAGATCTATGGATGACAAACCTCCCGGCGAAGGAACTGATACCCCTGGTGCAAATGCTGGATCTAGGCAGTCGAGGTCTACTGAAATGTAGACTTTGGATCCGCTTGTTCGCGTCCTTATCATTTGTGCCACTCTTTTTACTCCTAGCTCAACAATCTCTAGCGGGTTTACGATCATCAAACCCGCCTTTCTTGCATTTTCAAGCTCTTCTGGCTCAGCAGCTCTTGTGCCTATCAACATACTTTTTCTAAAGTTGAGCGACTGTATCGAGTCCGTAAGCACAGAGCCATAATAGTTCCTAGTAGAAGAAACAAAGTCGGGATGGGCATCAAAGTACAAAAGTGATAGTTTTTTCCCAATAGCATTAGACACCACTTGTATCGTTTCAGTAGTCAAAGAGTGATCTCCGCCAATCATGATCGGCAGCTTGCCACGTGAAGTAATGCCAGTCACCATATCGCGAAGCTTCTGCTTGTTTGGTATGTTGCCAGCATCAAATATCCTCTTTCGATCAAGAGTTCCAGACATTGGGCAAGTAGGGATCAGCTTTCCGCGACGTTGAAAAAATTCAGATTCGTTTGAAGCTATTCTCAATACCTCCGGTGCCCTGCTCGTTCCCTTCCGCTTGGCGTGCGAATTGGATTCATCAGGGACACCTATTACCACTACATCTACGTCTTTCATGCTGTAAGCGTTTGAGCGGTGAAGCCTGACCATTGTGGCAGTCATGTCTAACCTAGTTTTTAACCATAGCTTGCTCGTCAAGACCAATAAGATTTTATTGAAAAGGAATGCAGCCTACTCTCACAATATGTCTACCATGAAGTACATTCAGCTTGAACCACAGGGCGACATTGCAATTCTAAGAATAAATAGACCAGAGGCACTAAACGCCATGAATGTGGACGTTATATCTGAGCTTTCAAAGATGATTGATATTCTTGCAGCTGACGACAGCATTAAAGTAGTAGTCATTACTGGCGCCGGCGAGCGCTCATTCTGTGCAGGCGCAGATATTTCTTACATGGTCAACATTGATCCGTTGCAAGCAGAAAGGTACGCTACTTTCGCTCAAGACTTAATAAACAGAATAGACCGGCTAGAAAAGCCAGTCATTGCTGCAGTAAACGGCTTTGCTCTTGGCGGCGGCTGCGAGCTTGCAATGGCCTGCGACATCAGGATCGCTTCAAGCAACGCCAAAATAGGGCAGCCCGAAGTGACAATAGGCATACCTCCAGGCTGGGGCGGAACACAACGCCTAATGCGGCTGATAGGTCCGGCGAAAGCAAAGGAGCTAATATTCACGGGCAAGATGATAATGGCAGATGAGGCCTATCAGATGGGGCTTGTTAACAAGGTAATCAGCCTAGGATCTGATGATAAACTTCCACCAGAAGTGCCCAAAGGTGATGCGGTAAAGGAAAAGGAAAGGGCGGGTGAAATAGCCAAGATACTAAACAAAAAGCTGATGGACGAGTGTATTGCACTTGCAAAGGAGATAGCGAAGAACAGTTTCGTCGCAGTCAAGGTTAGCAAGAAGCTGATAAACAGAGGAATGGACACAGATCTAGAGACCGGACTTAGGCTTGAGATCTATGGTTGGGCGCTCTGCTTTGCTCACGAAGACAGACAGAAAATGATGTCCGCTTTCCTCAACAAGAGCAAAAAGTAGAATCTATTATGCCAAAAGTCGGGCACCCCTGCTAGCCCTGCAAATAAACGTCCTACTTTCTACACCTGTTTCTTTGAATCCTTTGGCCATGGCAACAGCCACCATCTTTGCATTTTTGTTTGTTTTCAGAAATGCAATCATGGAAGGCCCAGCACCGCTTATTGTGACTGCAAGCGCACCTGCAGAAATCGCGTTCTTTTTGACGCTATCGTAGCCGGGTATCAGATGCTTTCTTGCTGACTCGATGATAACATCGTCTATTCCTCTTGTTATTGTTTCCACATCCTTTAGCGCAAAGCCTGCAACTATTGTGGCTGCACCAGAAATATTGTGAACAACATCTTTGAGCGGCACCACCTTTGGAAGGACGCTCCTTGCCACCTCTGTCTTTTTCTTTGGCACTTCTAGACACGGAATTGCAACAACAAGGACGAGGTCCTTGGGAGGCTCTAGCCTTATGAACTGCAACCTACCGCTGGCAATACGGCAAATCACAAAGCCACCCAGCAAAGAAGCAGAGACATTATCATAATGCTTTGTGCCGGCGCTTGCGACCTCGCCTTCTGCGGCATACTCTACAAGCTTGTTCCTATCAATCTTTAGGTCATAAAGTGCGTTAAATGCCATGGCAGCAGCTGCTGCTGAAGCAGCGCTGCTGCCAACACCATAGCCAGACGGCACACCTTTTGTGACCTCGATCTCTGTGCTATCTCTGATCTCAAAATCCTCCATCATCTTTTTTACTACAAGGCCAGCAGAGTTTGATTCAGGAATTGATGGAATCGTTTGATCGCTGTTCTTGATAGTTATTCTTCCGCCGCCAGGATATGTCCTACTTACTTTGACTTTGTCTTCAAGTGCATCTAGCGCAAGGCCAAACACATCGTATCCTGGCCCTAAATTTGCAGTTGAGCATGGGGCAACCGCACTACACGATTTTATAGTCACCTAAATGTCCTCCCCCTGATTAAGGATTCGAGCAAGGGCGGCCGCTAGGTTGACCATGCCACTCATCGTGATGCTGGAAACAGCTATGAGGCTCTGGGCAAAGCCACCTTTGCTCATGCTGCGGGCCAGATCTTTAGTCAAGAGAGAATACTCTGCATCTTTTTCGCTATCGAGAATATGTTCAAGTGCCATACTCGAGCCGGCCCACTCCATGATATTTTTTAGCTTATCTATTACAAGGTCGCGCTTTGTAAGCACATTTATCTGAGCCATTTTCAACCGCAGTTTGACAGATAACGCAAGGAGCGATATAGACACAAAGTTGATCGGGGACGAGACTAACATCCCATCCAAGGCAAAGATCGTTGTCTTGTTGTCCGCATGGAGGTTTACAGCAAAATATGGACCACTTGCTCGGAACGCGAAGAGCTCTATCTGGCCAGGAGTATCCACTATCAGGTAATCAGGGTTCAGCTCATCCACCTCATTCTGGATCTCATCCAACTTTGTCGCAATCATGTCACTTGCCATTATAAGTGAGCCATTGGGGCCAAGCCCGTAGCTCTCCATCAAAGCGGCAATGTCGACATAATTTCGGACATCAATATCTGGCTCATAAGGCAGGTTGACTGCGCCAGGATCAAGGTTAAGCGTAACGGGGTAAGCACCATTATCTCTGTACCATTGGAGTAACCTAGAGGTGAGAAGGGATTTTCCGGACCCAGCAGTTCCTGTTATAAATATCGCATTCATCGCCATCAGGGAAACAAGATTAGGCGTATATCTACTTTTTAGACAGTGAGAGTATGTATGACGGCATCTTGTGCAGCATCTATGGTTCTTAGAGCTATTACGCATCACGATGTATCATTAATTGAAGAAATGGCTGAAAGTCAACATGCTTAATCCTAACCTAATACCTGTACATGCATAATAATCTAAGTGTGCTTCAATAACAGTTCCTATCGAATAGAAAACATTTGAAGGTTTATCTCTTTTATCTTCTTTATTTGTTTATCGTTCAATTTTCATCCATATCCTCAATCCTAAAAAGGATGATGATTATTTTATCTTTATCTCAACTTGAGGAGTAGGAAGTCTTTTATCCATTGTATTCGCGCTTGGTAGTGAGAAATATCATGGATAATCTCAACAACAATGAAAGGAAGAATAATTACATAGTAACAGCAGTAATAACAAAAACACCAAACGGTGAGAGAAGAGAAGTAGTAGTAGGAGGATCGACAAAGAAATGACAAAATTCCATAAACCATTGTCATCATCATCATTAACAGAAAAAGCGTCAGTATTGACTGTGCTACTGATGGTTGCAGGCATTTTGTTTGCAGCCCCGTCGTCAGCAATGGCTCAACAAATAGCTTTAACACCAGAAGAACTAGATCAGCAAAACCGACTTCAAGATACGATAGCTGCCACGACTCGAAACTTAGAGCAAGGACAGAAAGAGGTTAACGGAATTGTCTACACGCCAAGATGGTCAAATCCTGTTTGGGTAGAAGCTGACTCATTATCCATACTCTTTGTATATTGTCTGCCTGGAGAGTTTGCAGAGTCTGGACAAGAGATTCTTAGTGGCTCAGAACTAGAAGTATTGGAGTCTTATTCACTAGCTGTAACTAATGACCTTATGGGATGGCTCATGGTAGTAGAAAATGAAGATGAGAACGTTAGGCTTCCAGCTGCAGTAGGTGTAATCTGCGCATCAAATGCAAATGATCCTGAGACGCGAGTCCTGAGCCCAGAGGAGCAACAGGAGATAAACAACATAATCCAGCAATTTATCACTATACAGCAGATAACCAACATTCGAAATGTGATTAACATCATAAACAATGTTACAACGAATGGGACAGGAGGAGTAACACCACCACCAACTAATGATACAGGAGGAGTAACACCACCACCAACTAATGATACAGGAGGAGTAACACCACCACCAACTAATGATACAGGAGGAGTAACACCACCACCAACTAATGATACAGGAGGAGTAACACCACCACCAACTAATG
>JAICEE010000048.1 GCA_025924355.1 Nitrososphaera sp. | reverse complement strand
GGGGTATCCATACTGGAAATGCCGCTGGGTCTATTGACTGTCCAATCAAGGATCCGAAATTCAGGAACATGCTGCTGAAGGGTTTGTAAGTCTTAGTATATTAGATTTGCTATTACAGATTGAGAGGGAAAGAGATGGAGAGAAAAACCTCCTTACGCATATATACATTAAATTACCCTTTGCAAGCACAGATATAATTATATGAAGATGCAGAAGGAGATGCGCAAGTTCTGCCCCCGTTGTAAGACTTATAGAGTCCAGACCTTGGCCCTATACAAGAGAGGCAAGGATAGAACAGGAGCTGAAGGCGCTCGCAGGCACGCCGAGGACAAGAAGGGGTACGGCGGCCAGAAATTCCCCGAGCTCAAGAGAACTGCCAAGACTACCAAGAAAATGACTTTACGCTATACTTGTAAAACATGCCAGTTCAAGACGATGAAGCAAGGTCTAAGGATACGCAAGCTGGAGATAGGAGGGTAGCGGCATGAAGCGGGAAAGCATGATGATGCCAAAGCCTAGGAGCTCATTTCTATCTGTTCAGTGCACAAAATGCGGCGAAAAGGCAATAGTGTTTTCACATACCACCATCAATATGAACTGCAAGTCCTGCGGCGAGCTTTTGGCAGAGCGCTCTGGCAGCAAGGCCAACATCATTGGTAAAGTTCTAGAGGTGCTAGACCAGTAATTTCTCTGCCAGCTCTAGCTCTTCTTTCGTATTCACATTTAGCGCAATTTCTTTTCGGTTCATGACTAAATATCGTTCTTTCACTGGTTCAGTGTCGACAGCGATTGTGTTGAATATGGTGATGCCAGAGTGGCAGTATTGATCCATCAATAATATGCTTGGCTTCACACCGATCTCCTCTACAAACTCTTTTTCAAGTATTATCGAAATTGCTGGTTCTTGCTCTTGCCTGTCGTCATCGTCATCATCATCTACTATGATACTAAGAATTTCGTTGACAATCTGAGAATTTAAAAGGGGAATGTCACCCGGAACTGCCACGACCTTTTTTGGTTTTAATTTTGAAAGCAGGCATGATAGGTCCTGAGAGTAGCCCTCGCCAGCTGTCTCAATTGTCTCAATGCCTTTTGATTTCAAGAACTCATTTGTTTTATGGGTATTGGGTGAGACTGCTGCAACAATGCGGTCAAACCTGTTTGAGTTTGCCAAGGCGGAAATTACACGCTCGACCATTGCAACACCAGCCACTTTGAGCAGTGGCTTTTCTATGCCTCCTTGTTGTTGTTGCTGTTGCATTCTGCTTGCCCTGCCACCGCACATTACGACTGCAGCTATCAAAAAATCACTATCACCTGCGGCATTGACGACAAGGATGACAGCACCATAAGGGAAGAGAGACGAGTTATCTCATTTGATGCTCCAAGAACGTCTCCAGATATGCCCCCAAAGCTCTTGCTAGAAACATACTTCAAGAGCTGTGCAAGGATAAGTGAAATGGCCAGTGCAGCAAAGCCGGCGTAGCTACTGGCAAACCCTACAATTGCAACCATAATACCAGTGGCCGCAATCATCTTGTGCCTGTCCTTCATTGACGCAACGAAAGGCGAGCTAAAGCCCTCCCACGCAGACAGACCTCTGTTGGCAAGTAGCACCATCACATACTTGGCTATCACCTCAGCAGTTATGATGCTAGTAAAAATCGCCAAGCTGGACCCAAAGCCGATATTGAACACAATTATCATGCCTACAAAATACATCACAAGCACCGCTACTCCTGCCGAGCCAACTGCAGGATCAAGCATAGCCTTATGCTTGACTTCCTTACTGCCTTTTGCCATCAACCCATCGGCAAAGTCAGCCAAGGCGTCAGTATGGTGGACACCAGTTATTATTATAAGGGCTCCAGTGACCAAAAACCCTATAAGCAGAGGATGCAAAAAATTGGAAATCCCGAATGCCATCGCACCAATGATTAAGCCTATAACCAGGCCTGCGACTGGGAATAAGTACATGTTCTTTGCGACATAATAGATGTCCTGATTCTGCTTGCCTACCGGCAATATAGTCAAGAATGCAAGCACCGATTGGATGTGCTTAAGGGATGCCAAGTACAAGCCTCCACCAGCCTGCCAAATAGAGAACCGACACTACTGGGACAGATACTACAATGCTGAAGAGCAGTGTAGTGAGCTTCATTATTGAGATTGCTTTCTTGCACTTTTCAAGTGTAACAGGCTCTTGATTGTCGCCTAGGGTGTAGTGTCCTATCTTTTCAAGCCTGACACGCAATGCCCCTGCCATAGTAGCCATTGGGTAGCCAGCATTGAGACTAAATGTCTTGTAATGGTCTCGTTGTAGAATGTTAAGCGAATTTTTCCAGTCGGCTCCAAGTATCTGGGCCGATACTACCATCAATAATGCAGTTAATCTTGCAGGAATATAGTTTGCAGCAGTGTCAAGCCTTGCAGACATCCACCCGATATCCTTGAAATAGTCGTCAGAGTAGCCAACCATAGAATCAAGTGTATTTATTGCCCGGTAGGCAAAAGCCCCAGCAGGACCAAAAAGCGAATAATAGAAGATAGGTCCCGTAATACCATCGACTGTGCTTTCGCTTATGCATTCGATAGTTGCTGAAAGGATGTGTTGCTCGTCAAGGTCGTCGGTTTTTCTTCTCACTATCATTGACAAATTATGCCTGGTTGCTTCCAAGTCGCAAGCCTCTAGGCAGTTTATGATTGCGTTGGTATGCCTCTCCATGCCTTTCATTGCAATCGTAATCTTGAATATTATGGCAGACACAATAACAAGCTCAATGAGGCCTGCAAGATACCTGCTTGCAAATACAAGAAAATGAATTGCTAAAGCTACTATGATAACGAGTGAAATAGCAAAGATCGTTCCCTTGGCTTTTTCAGAGCCCCCTTTAAGCCTTGGCAGAAAAAAGCCGATCAGCTGCCCAAGCCATGCCACTGGATGATATTTATTTGGTGGATCGCCAAACAGCCAATCAATACCAATGCCACCGGCAAGTGCCCCAAGGAGATACAGCATCTAGAGCCCCACAACCTTTGATATCCTTTCCATGTCGATGTTCTCTTTTATTGCCTTTGCAATAAGGTCTATCTGCCAGTTCCATGATTCCCGTGGAACCTCTGCCTTACCTGCCACACTGCCAACAAGGGAATCCTCTTCAGGCAAATTGAACTCGATCTTTGGGATTATGCCAAGGATTCTCTTCTTTGTCATCTTCTGAACTTCCTTGATCGCTGGTGCTATAAGCGTGATGTCACCTCTGAACTTGTTTATTAGAAAGCCTTTAACCATTGCCCTGTGGCTGGGCTTTAACAGCTGCGCTGTGCCTACAATGCTTGCAAAACAGCCACCTCGCTCGATATCGGCTACGATTATTACAGGCGCTCCTACCTCTTGTGCAAGTAACATATTGGCAATATCATATTTTGCAATGTTAATCTCTGAGGGCGAACCTGCACCTTCAATGACTATAACATCGTTTTCGCTCCTCAGACTGTCAAGCGCTTTCAACACCATAGTGAAGCCCTGCTGGATTACAAACTTCTCATAGTACTCTTTTGCATACATCTCAGAGTAAAAGCGACCATTCAAGAATACTGTACTTCTATACTCGCCAAGCGGCTTGAGTAGAATAGGATTCATTCTTGGATCAGGCTCTTTTCTTGCTGCAACTGCCTGTATTGCCTGGACCAGTGCCATCTTGGATCCGCCGGATGTAGTGAAAAAGTTAGAGGACATGTTCTGCGCTTTGAATGGAGCTACATTGTAACCTCGATCTGAAAAAAGCCTGCACAGTCCTATCGCAATCGTGCTCTTGCCTGCACCAGACGTGGTGCCCTGTATCATAATTAGCTTGGCCCGTCTAGTCATTATGATCAAAAGCCTCCAGTGCTTTTAGCAATAGCATATTTTCCCTATGCATCTTGACTGCTAATCTGATATATTGAGTGCCCATGCCAGTAAATGTACTGCAGTCTCTTACAAGCACACCAGTTTTCTTTAGTAATCTATCTCTAAATTGTGTGGAATTTCTGCCTTGCAAGTGGACGAGAAAATAATTTGAGTCTGATCTTAATGGGCGAAATGATTTTAGTTTGTCAATATTGTCATGCAAAAACTTTCGCTCTTTTTTCACAAGTGTCCTTGCTTTTGATAGATATCTCCTTTCTAGCAGGGCAGCCACTCCTGCAACCTGTGCAAGACCATTTACGTTCCATGGAATCTTATTTGCCGACAATTTCTTTGCTAGAGCTGGATTGCAGACGCCGTAACCAACTCGCAGACCGGCGAGTCCAAATGACTTGGTCAATGACCTCAGGATCACAAGGTTATCAAATTCCGATATCTGCTCAATCATCGTATTAGCATTGGGATTGTCTGCCAGTTCAATAAAGCATTCATCAAGAAGGATTCTTGTAGAGCTATCGACGTTTTCGAGTATCTTCATTATCTGCTTGGTGGCAAGTATGCCTGTAGGGTTGTTTGGATTGCAAAGAAATACTGCGTCAGCTCCTCTTGCTTTTTCAATTACTTGATCGGCTTCAAGCTCCAAATCATGTAGTGGTACAAATGTCACTTCTGCACCTGCTTTCTCTGATGCAAGCTCGTATTCACAAAAAGTTGGTGCTGGGATAACTACACGCCCTTTTACAAAGGCTGCCTGTACAAACCAATAGATAACCTCTATCGCTCCATTTCCCACGCTAATCCATTCGGGGTCAATTCCTAGGTAGCGCGAGAGGCTTTTCTTTAGCCCTCTGCACTCCGGATCAGGGTAGTTCTGCGCAAGAGAGCTGGTGTTCGTCTTGATAGCTGTTATTGCCTTTCTTGGGGCACCGAGAGGGTTAATGCTTGAGCTGTAGTCGAGTCGGACAAGACGAGGGTTTACTGAATAAGTGCCGCCGTGGGAGCAAGCTCTCATCCTCTTACTGATAACAACCTCATCTCCCATTCTTTCAAGAACCCATTGGCACGAGCTATATTTAGAATGTTTTTGTACCGGCCTCAGATT
This sequence comes from Nitrososphaera sp., assembly GCA_025924355.1. Taxonomy (GTDB): domain Archaea; phylum Thermoproteota; class Nitrososphaeria; order Nitrososphaerales; family Nitrososphaeraceae; genus Nitrososphaera. The sequence continues at coordinate 1,829 of JAICEE010000048.1, read as the reverse complement.
ATCAATTTAGTCACAAAGGCTGCTTTAGAAGTTGCAATGCCTTACATCACATATTTGCATTAATGCAATTTTGGACTATAGAATAGGATATTCCACTATCCAACGTATTTGCATGTTCACTTTTAATAACTTTAAATTATTAATAAAAATATTATACTCTATAATAAATGTGAACAAAACTGTCTAGAAAATGCGCTTAATAATTGTGTCTCAGATTCAACTAACTATTCTTATTCTTATTATGAAGTTTCTAGCCTATGTGACAGTATCATACATAACATCCAATTTTCTGTTTAGCAGTATGCGCTTTTTGTCGAGAAGATATTCGTCTATTCTATCCAAGGCGGTACGGATATAATCATCAGTTATCAATGAGGGTGTCCTCAACCTACTTGTTTTTGGCAATAGCGAATTTATTTTCTGCAAGAGCTCAAACTGCTTGTCTACATCTATCTCATAACGGCACTGTTGAATTAACGAAGATAAGAGACTAGGATAATGATTAGCCATACTGGAAGCAATAGCTTATACTCAACATTAGATATAAGGATAGTAAAAGTTTATCCTGTAGATTCCGTTCATCAAACAATATTTGGAGTGGTTGAAATAGTCTTTCAATTATTATTTCGTCCATTCTCTACCCTCCAAGTAATCGATAAGTTTCACTATTTCTTCTATTCTTGCTTGACCGCCAATCTGACCTTTGCATGCTTCATAATGTCTTAATAGCTCCCTGTCTTCTTCTTCAGATATGCTGTTTTTCGCTTGTATAGTTTTGAAAAATATATCTTCTTTTGTAGTGTGGTCAGAGACAAAGATCGCATACGATTTCAAAAATCTTGCAACAGGTTCTTTGTTTCTATTGTTCCATTTCAATCCTATGCCAGCACCTTTGCTGTTGCTATCATCATCATGCGCTATGAGCGCATTTAGTTCACGCCTAAGCATATTTGCTATCCTTCTTCCAAGCTCATGCTCGATTAGGAATTTTCGGATATCTTCTGAAAAACCGTCTTTGCTTCTTGTAATCGGAAAGTATGCTTTCTCTTCCTTTCCATGGTGAAAGGCATCTACAAACTCCTCCATAACAACAGAGATTATTTGAATATCTTCTATCGGTATATCCTCATTTGCATATAGTCTATCAGAGCATCTTTGTGCGATGTTTCCTATTCGCCTTACGATTAGATGTTCTTGCATCAGGCTGTCGGTAGAAGAACAGTCCATGAGAGATCCTCCACACCTCAAGTCTATTTCATTGTTGATGCAAAAAAAGGTTATCAGCTATGATTGTACATGATTGGACGATACAATAATACACTCTTAGTATCTGATGAATAGTTGCCACCCTTGCAAGGCGCCATCGACTCGGAGTTTCCTAAAACCTCATGTCATCACCAAGCAATTCATGCCAGTAAAGAAGCAAGCTGGCCAAACCTAGATAGACAGTCTTTACTACCTTAGCCTATGGAAGTTAGGTATTACAAAAATATGATTCTTATACCTGTCAAGATTTTGGTATATGAATCTTAGATGGACAGTTTTTCAAGGTTGAGTCATGAAACGGGAATATCTCGAATTTCTACCATTATTAAGCTTTAACATTATATATCTATTATTGGCTTTGGTTTTGGTTTGATTCTGACTGTATTTGAATCTTTGAATGTCTCGGGTTCTTCTTCTTCTTTTTATTACGATAATAGGTTTTGGCTTTACTGATGATGTTTCAATCTTATTGATGTCCCGTTGTTCTATATTCTTTAAACACTATTATTAGCTAAGGGAAGACTAAAACTAAACGTACATCCTCTTCCATCAGAATTATTCTC
>JAICEE010000047.1 GCA_025924355.1 Nitrososphaera sp. | reverse complement strand
CGTCATGGCAATATCGCTGCGGCATAGTATAAAATAAGTTTATTATTTCTGACTATGATCCTGTCCTATTACCTTTTTCAGAGCTCTCTTGCAAGTCGCTTTAGTCTTGACCATCGTAAAGTGAATTTGGCAAGCTGATTGTTACCCTTTTCAGGGAATAGCCACCACCATATGTAGTAGGGTAGCAGAAAGAAAGAGAGAGAGAGAGAGAAGTAACATCTAGAAATTGTGGCTATGACGCTAACCTCCTCTCATCGTGGCTGGTTTAGCAGCTCCATGATATAGGTCCATCAAGCTTGGAATAAGTAGGAGAGAAGTACTAAGACTCGCAAATGGCATCTATCCCACAGATCGACTCACGGGCAGGCATAGACTGTTACTGTACAAGCTTTGCCGGAACAGGGGGGTCGATAAAGCATGGGAACGAAGGATTTATGGTGTCTGAGCTTGTGGACGAGTCGCTCGATATATCACTATCGTACAATGAGAGTCACCGCTACCCGCTCTATGTCCTTGAAAAGCAGGATATCGACTCAAACCACGCCTTATTTGAAATTGAGCGTGAGCTGCATATGAGATTTAGGGTAATGGGTATAAAGGATGCCAAGGCTGTGACAACGCAGTATGCAGGTATGGAGCGAGTAACGAGAAATCCTCCTACTGAGTTAAGAAGTAGACACACACGGCTTACACTGAAAGGTTTCACCAAGCACCCACTTGAGAGGAGATTCCTTGCAGGCAACAAGTTTGAGATAAGGATCTACAACAGCCGCTCATCAGATCTCTCCAGCTTTGTTCCACAGATTAGCAAGGTGGGCAATTTTTACGGGCTCCAGAGATTCGGCAGCGAAAGGTTAGTAACCCATCTTGTCGGTAGGGAAATTGTCAAGCGCAACTTTACACAGGCAGTCGAGTTGCTGCTTTGCTACACTACGGAATTTGATACTCAGATGAGCAGAGATATCAGAAACAAGTGCACTGACCCAAGGAACTATCGAGAAGTGCTCAAGATGCTACCAAGAGGCATGGACATTGAGCGGCAGGTGCTGTCGGCATTAGTCGCCGGCAGGAATGCTATTGCAGCTCTGCGTGCAGTACCAATCATGATCCGGAGACTATTCGTCCAGGCATATCAAGCGTATATCTTCAACAGATGCCTCAGCAGAGCAATCATGATGGGTGAGGATCTGCTGCAGCCGCGGGCTGGTGACCTTTGCTTTGAAATGGAGGGGCTGGTGACCTTTGGCAGGATAATAAAGTACAATCCCGACTCAAAGGCAAAGTTGGTTCCAGCGATAAGAATGGCAGGATATAGCTTCCAACCTGGCAAGGGCAGGTTTGAAAATATCACAAGAGCAGTACTGCAGGAGGAAGAAATAGCTCCAAAGGACTTTTACATAAAGGAGATGCAGGAGCTGAGTCACCAAGGAGGCTTTAGACAGGCACCACTCTGGTGCACCGATTTTTGGTACGAACGAGACCCGCTGAAGGTATCATTCAAGTTGCCTAAAGGATCGTATGCGACCACGCTTTTGCGTGAAATAATCAAGCCAGATGATCCAATCAGAAGTGGCTTTTAGCGCTCAATCATGTTGCAATGACGGTAAATAATTCCCTTATTTAATGATGTGATGACAAGTATTGTCACCTGTTAGTTGAGCAGCATATATTTCCTTTCACTATTCGTTCTAATACAAAATAGTAAATCAAAAAAGGCACTCAACATAATATATAGCACCGCACCATGATACACGATATACGTATGCTTGGTAGCAGGAACCTGCATGAAATGATAGAAAATGCCGTTGACGACATATACAAGAACGTGAGCATCAAGATAGACAAAAAGGACTCCGATAGGATCCATGCAATAGAAGCATCAGGCTGCACAAGGTTTGCATACTATGAGCGCAAGGACTCGCTACCTTCGGATAATGCGGCTAAGATCTCAAGCCTGCTTGGGAATATTATGCGTCACTCTCTGAGCAATGTACGTGGCGAGTACAAGATCGACACCCTTGTGCTCGAAGTTAATGTCGACATGATAATGGCCAACGAGTTTATCGTAAGATTTGAAATCGTGCCTACTCTGCCAGAGGTTCCGCATCCACAGCACATGTTGTATCTCAATGCATGTCTCTTTGCATTCAACAAAGACGAGGGTTTCTTGATCTACATGACTGAAGAGGGCAAGATGGTAGAGTTCTCTGTGACCAAAAACAATAGGATGTTTGAAGAAATCGTTAGAAGGGCAAGAGTGCTCAGCACATTGCTAAAAGAAAACAGAGTTCCAATAGTTGAGCCATCCAACATATGCACAACTTGCAAATACTTTGAAAGATGTTATGCAAGAAAGAAGGTAAAGGATGAAGGTTCAGGCTTTATATTAGAAGAAATCTTTAAACCCAAGAAATAATAATTGTGAAAACATAAAACGTGTTGTCAGCTATGCTCGCTATGACCCTGGGACTGTGTGTACCCTTGGCTATACCTTCTTGCCCTTGAGCCAAACAGCACAGCTACTAGGAATACAAATACTCCTGCAGTCACAGCAAACATGAATGTTTCTTCAGCCATATTACCGGGAGCCCTAAATGAAACTTAATACCTTTATGGATCGCAACATAACATGCTATGATAATATCATAAAATGTCAGGGGAATGTCAATGCAAACCCTTTCTCATAATAGCTTGTTTGGAAGTTTGAGCCAGTCAGCCTATAGGAATAGCTCCCCTCAACACTGTACTGGCCAGTGCCATCTACCATGCTGTCCCAGCTGCTGGCAGTAAGGTTATTACGCACTGCAACCTGCGTATCTTTGAGAGTGACAGTGCTATTGCCAACTATCGGAAAGATGTCCTCTTGTCCAGATACAAAGCCCTCAGGGCTTACTCCAATGTCCCCGGTTGTCATCTGATACTGACCTACATCCAGTGTGTAGTGGATCGTTTCAAGAATAGCAGTGCTTCTGTTAGGGTTGTGGGCGTCAAAGACCACCTGTACATTTGCGTTCTCTTCGTCTGTTTTCTCAACTACGATATCCCTGAGTCCTAGTTGGAGGTCGGCTATCTGGGTCTGGGACGTGCCTGGAGCCTCGCTATTGCCAAGAGGCCTGAAATTTCCAATTCCCATAATGAAAAATATGGCTACAGCAGCTGCTGCAATGCCGCCAGCTACCGCATAAATGGCCTTTGTATTCACAATTGCCTTTTTTCGCGTTTGCCCACGCTTTAAAGCTGTCGATTAATCCAAATGCTTATAGTAGCCATTACAAAAAAAATGCTGCCGATTGCAATACCACAAGGCGGCAAAAATTGGACACGAGAGGGCTCAGAAAGCCCAAATGAGGCTCTTTGAGTACGCTGGTTTTGCCATGCTGACCTATACTATCAAGCACGGCACGACAGGGTTTGAGCCTGTGGGCGAAGAAGAGCTGGTTGGTAAGATGACAAGTGGTAATGAGTCAATGCTTTTTATTTGCGATAATGATGGTTATGCCAAAGCTCAGTCAAGGCCTATGCCAATGGAACAAGGGGAAGAAGCTTTCAAAAGGATGCTTGCAGATGGTATGCAAGAGTTCACTGGCGATATTAAGACGGTATCATAAGCTGGGAAATGTTTATTTGAACTATCGAGAAAAAAAGGCAGAAGGTAGTAGTAATAGTAATAGTAGTAGTGTACCGATGGTTAATAGCCATATGAGATCGCTGACCAGATATTATTGCAATTGGAAAGATACATATGCACATAATGGGAGGTCAATCGGCATTTCTTAGAAGGACTATGATGAGTTAAGATAGTCTATTGTAATTGCATTGCAGTGAAGAGCATCACAAGACACAGTTGGGATGTAGCGTAATACACTTAATCCATAACAAGATTAGATGATGCAAATAGAAGCTATTACTATTATTTGAGGCCTTGTCATTAGTTTGACAAAGCAGAATATATGAATCCGACAATGCCTATACTATAATGCGTGTCCCAACAGTGCTACGCGAAATTGCGTTCTTGATTACTGTGGGATCTGACTTGAGCACTACCGTAGGGATCTTACTCCGCTCTATCACCTTGAGTGCCACAATGTCCATCAGGTCATAGCCTCCTGCGGCTGAATCTTCAGATCCCAATAGATCTATGCACTTCTTGACGGTGATTTCATTGAATAGCTTGGCGTCCTTGTTCTTGTTGGGATCGGAATCATAAATGCCGTTGACATCTGTTGCGTTGAGGAACTTGTAAGCTTTGACCTTTTCAGCAATAAGTGCAGCTGTTGCATTTGTGCTCTGCCCCGGATGTAAACCGCCTGTCACAACTATTCTGTTGGTTGTTACAGCCTTGCTCACCTGTTCAAGGTCTTCTGGGACTGCAGGGTACGCCTGATCACCAAGCGCAATAATCATGAGCCTTGCATTCAGCCTTGAAACCTCGATGCCCATGATGTCCAGAGATGCTTCATCCGAGCCAAAGCTTCTTGCGGTGGAGATGTAGTGGCGCGCAACCTTGCCCCCACCTGCAACAACTACTGGCTGCACCTTCTCGCTTATTTTGCTCAGCATCCTAGCATACCTCTTCAGCTCATATGCTGTTTCATAGCCAAACACTTTTCCAGATAATTTAATTACAACACGACGCCTAGCCTGCGTGGATCTTACCTGCCCCCATATTCAATATACCTTGATCGCCCAATACCTTTTTAATAGCTCGCTCCACCTTCTCACGATTCTCTGCGGTAGTATAGACACGTAGCATGTCGAAGAATCCTGAGATCGATTCTACAAGTGGAATCTCTGACATCGGCATCTCATACACTCGATCCTTATCGACTACCAATACAGAATACATCTCTTCCTTGCTTGGGGTCAGCGGCATCGAAGGGGCACGAGAGACATCTACAAAGACATAGTTGCTATCAACATCTGCCACATGTGCAATATGGGAAGCAAGCTCTTCTAGTGCTTTTTTGTCCATCCTTTGTCTATCGCGCTTGTGTAAGAATTTTTCATAGACACTCTTAAGCAGCCTCCTGTCGCGGTAATCTCGCGCCATCTTGCCGGAAAATGCATATCTGCCGGAAAGCGTACAGAGTCGCTCAAGCGTGGCTTCATCTGTTAGCGTAAGATACTTTTGGAGTGAAGAATTTGTCAGCCCAAGCGCTTCGTCTGCAGCTATCATTGAGCGTAGGAGCATTACTTCAGCAGATCTCACTGTCTTATGGAAATATACTGCCTTGAACATTTCATAGCGGGAGATCAGCATTGATTCAAGTGAGTTGAGGGCAGACCTGTTTATCGCAAGCCGGTTCTTTGAAACTTCAAGCGAACTCACAAGCCTGTGGTAGTCAAGCTTGGCATACTCTGCTCCAGTGAAAAGCCCATCGCGTGGCAAATAGTCCATGATGTCTGCAGACAGTCCACCAGAAATAATCTCATTCATGAAATTTACCTTTGACTGGCCAAATGAAAGCCGGCATATCTGATGCGCACTGGAACCATATCTTCCCAGAATGTCAGATATCTCGCTTTGAATTATGATCTTTTTTCCAAGCTCCTCATGGCTAGTATTACAATTATACTCAAGGACCTCTTCGAACAGGTGCGAAAAAGGCCCATGCCCAATATCGTGTAACAGCGCAGCAAGCCTGAGATCCTGTACCACTTCTGCGTGATCGATATATCCCTTGCCAAGTAACGTTTCGCCTGCAAGGCCGGCGACATGCATGGCGCCAAGTGAGTGCTCAAAGCGCGAGTGCTGCGCGCTCGGATACACTAGATGTGCACCAGCCAGCTGTCTTATCCTCCGCAAGCGCTGAAAAGCGGGGCTGTCGATCAGTTGTTTTTCAACCTGCGAGAATCTGATGTACTTATGGACAGGATCTGTTATTTCGCCTGCGAAGTCCATATTGATTGCTTGTTTTGTATCACAAGCTAACAGGACTTAAACTTTAAGCTCTTTTCTTATTATCTTCGTTATTTCTTGGTGAACTTGTTCCTTGCTCTTTGAGCCATCGACGACCTTCCATCTGTACTGCTTTGCAAACTTTAGGTAGTTCTGATAGGCTTTTGTCGCCAGCTGAGAATCAGACTCAAACATATCCTGAATCTCCGCGCGCTTGGCAGATATGCTTGGGTTGACCAAAATCACAAGCACAATATCTTCCTTTGGCAGACCCTTGTCAAGTCCAAGAAGCCAATTGATGTTCATGCCATTTGCTACGCCGTAGACAAGATTTGACTGCCAGTAACGATTCATGACTATAATCGTACCGTTTTCGAGCATGCTCTCAATCTCCTTCTTTTTTTCCCATCTGTTTGCTGAGAACAGTAAGTGCTTGACCTCTGGGAGGTAATCACGCTTACCCTCAAGGAACGCTTTTATTTCCATCCCAATTGATGTCGTGTAATCCGGGAAGTCCAGAATAACACAAACCTTGCCTGAAGCCTTTAGGGTCTCTGCAAGCATGCGAGACTGGCTACCTTTGCCAGCCTTGTCGGTACCTTCTATTACGATTATCTTACCCCTTGTTGTCACTGCATAAGGACAGATATGCATCAATAAAAAGATTCAAAGATCTTTACCTTTAGAATATAAAATTTATGAGTAAATGTACAAAATGGTTTAAAGAATAAGGATAATTTTCTAAAGAAAACATGATGGGTTTATTTGAAGGAGGAGTACCTTTGTGTATATTATATGGCATGCCTGCTGAAACTTAATCTAGAAAAACAACAAATTAAAATATTAACAGACTGCTGTAAAAATTAGCCTTGCGGATGGTGCTTACTTGCAAGTGAAAAAGTCAACTATTGCCATATTTGATACTTTTAAGACCCGAAAGAACAAGTTCACTGGCGAGGCAAAGAGGCAGCGCGGCATCATTGCACATTTGGCCACAGAGCAGAGTCCAGATCTTCGCACTAGGACATCGATAGCACACGCCATTGCCAAGCAGCACGGTATCCTATGGCAAAACATATACTCCGGCATATTCCGCGACCTTGACGAAGTTCTCATTCCAGCAGGTGTGGTAAGAGAAGGCGGAAGGCTGCCCTTGAGGAGGGGACCAAAGGCACTCCAGCTAGAAGGAGTGCCATTCTACGAACTGACAGATACTGGCATTTTGGT
>JAICEE010000046.1 GCA_025924355.1 Nitrososphaera sp. | reverse complement strand
TCTTTATGACAAATGACTATGAGCTGTCAGCCTTTACAAAGGAGCATCTCATTTACACACCAGCTCAACTTGCAGTCAAGCCCAAGTACGAAGGTGATGTAGAGATTGTAATAGACGACAGAGGGGCAACACATGGCTGACCCGGTTTTTATTGCTGCCGCAGTCCTTACAGTTGGCACCGCTATCATTGCGCTTGAAGCACGTGAGTTAATTTATGGCGCAATCTCACTTGCGATCTCAATGCTTGGTATTGCCGGATTTTTCCTTCTATTAGATGCGCCATTCGTAGCAATGTTCCAGATAGCGGTTTATGTTGGCGCTGTTGCTGTACTTATCATATTCACGGTCATGTTGGTGAGAACCCAAGCGCTCTTTACTACAAAAGAAGATAAGAAGAGAAAAGGTGCAGGTATTGCGTTGATGCTGATAATAATGTCAAGCCTTGGGGCACTTCTGCTTACGTCAGGGCTCAATGGCCAGTTTGGCGACTTTAATACCTCTCCTGCAGTCGACTTTACAGAGATCGGCGAGATGATGCTAACGTACTATGCTCCCGCTCTCATCATACTGGGGCTGACGCTAGCAGGATCTGTTATTGCAGCACTTGCTCTTGCACGTAGGGAGAGTATCTCAGGAGAGGAAGAAGAGCAGGAGGAGGAGCGGCGACATCATGAGCGAACTACTTGATTTTGTCATTCTTTCGATGGTGCTTGTTGCCGTCGGAATCTACGGTCTTGTCGTCAAACGTAATGCAATTAGGATGCTATTCTCGATAGAAATCATTGCTAATGCTGCAAACCTCTTGCTTGTCGCCTTTTCAAGGGGCCTACCAAATGCACAGGGGCAGGTAGTTGCACTCTTCTCGATAGCCATAGCCGCTGCGGAAGTCGCCGTAGGTCTTGGGCTTATCATCGTAGCGTATAGGCTATACAAAGAAATTGATGTTGCAGAATTAAGGAGCATGCGAGGCTAGGAGCAAAATCAAAAATTGGCAGAGTCATATTTCCTGTTGGCAGCAACCTTTATACCCCTTTTGCTGGCGCCTGTTGCTTACGCGATCGGCAGAAAGGCGGGCGCCAAGCCGGCGACTTGGTTTTCCTTTGTAGCTCTAGCAGTTTCTACGGGGTTAATGTTGATACCGGCCATCGGGGTCTATACTGGCCAACAAACGGTTTATGTTGAACAATATGCATGGGGCCAGTTTGGCAACTTTGGTTTGAGGCTTGACGGGCTAAGCCTGCCATTTGCACTAATTATCTACATTCTCTGCACAGTAATTGCGCTATACTCTAGGCCTTATATGGTTCACAAGGTGAGGGAGGATCTGCCAGGGCATGGCAGTGGTGGAGAAGGTGGAGGAGGAGTAGGGCATGGCAGCATCAATCCTTCAGTTCACGGCTCACATGCTCTCCCCAGTAAAAATATTGAATCCAGCTCGCAGACGACTGTACTTGACACTCAACAGTACGTCAACAACCAAGTAGCGCTTTACTTTGCACTTTATCTGACCTTTTCCATGGGTATGCTTGGCACGGTCCTGGCAACCAACCTTATCGAATTCTATGTATTCTTTGAACTGATGCTCGTTCCGTCATTCTTCCTAATTGCATTCTATGGCTATGGTGCAAGACGAAGGATAGCTTTGATGTTCTTCTTCTGGACCCATGCTGGCGCTGTCGTGCTGCTACTTGGTCTTTTGGCCATGGGGTTCTTTGCAGGTGGCTTTGATTTTGACACAATTAAGGCAAATGCGGGCAATATCCCTGGGCAGTGGCTTCCACTGATAGTGTTTGCACTTGTAATAGGGCTTGGTGTCAAACTTGCGGCGTTTATGCTCCATATTTGGCTGCCGTACGCACATGCAGAGGCCCCTACGCCCGTCTCAGCACTTTTGTCTCCTGCTATGATCGGCATAGGTGCTTACGGGCTCTTGAGACTCTGGATGGAGCTACTCGCAGGCACAGGCAGCTATGAACAGTATAGTTTGTATATCAACATGTGGGGTCTTGCCACTATGATATATGGAGGAGCGATGGCTCTAATGCAGGACGATATTAAGAAGGTGCTTGCTTATTCCAGCATAAGCCAGATGGGTTACATACTGTTTGGTATTAGCTCTGAAAGTATACTAGGCATAACCGGCGGAACGATGATGTATATAACTCACGGATTAGGCAAGGCTATCCTTTTCATGATGGCCGGTTCGATTATCCTTCAGACTGGCACAAGGAGCATGGCCAAACTCGGTGGACTTGCAGGCAAGATGCCTTATACTGCTGTAATTGCAATGATAGGTGCCCTTACAATTATTGGAATACCGCCAACAAGTGGTTTTATGGCTGAATGGATATTGTTCAACGGCGTATTGCAGACTGCAGTAGCTGAGATGGATCCGCTAAGGACAACAATGTTTGCACTTGGTATCCTTGCGACCGTCCTTTCGTCTGCCTACATCCTCTGGATGTACAAGCGCATATTCTTTGGGAAGATACCTGAACAGCTAGCTCACGTCAGGGACTCAAACCGGTATATCACTGCTACTATGGCAGTATTTGCCGCAATGACACTTATAATAGGGGTTTATCCCGATTTGTTCCTAAATCCAATCACAGATTATTACAACGATGTCATGTTTCAAGGACAGGAAGGTGTGCTGCCTGTGCCATCAGAAGCTGCAGGCACAGATTCAGAGGTCGCACCAGAAAATGTAGAACAAAATTCAGGAGGAGATGAGAGTGCGGGAGCAGAAGAAGATTAGGAGAGGAGATGACTTATAGATGACAACGACAGGGTTTGAAGGAATTGCAATCAACGCTTGGTCCGTGTGGCTGCTACCCTTTATAGGTGCTGCGATAATTGCCGCAGTTGCACGGGCAGGTCACCGTGTTCGGGATTATGCTGCAGTAGGATTTGCTCTGGCTAGTGCGATTTCTGCTGCGACCCTGCTGCCTCTTGGTTTGGAGGGAGCAGAGGTGCATAGCCAGATACCGTGGATATCTTCGCTTGGTCTTGAGGCAGGTGTGCTTGCAGATCCCCTCTCTATCATCATGGCAAATCTAGTTGCATGGATCTCGTTCCTTATCATGGTATACTCGACAGGATACATGCATGGCGACAGAGATCTCACACGCTACTGGTTCTTCATGCTCTTCTTTATAGGGTCTATGCAGCTGATCGTCCTATCAGACAACCTGCTTATGGTCTTTTTTGGGTGGGAAGGCGTAGGGCTTGCGTCGTATGCACTTATCGGCTTCTGGTACTATGACAGGAAGAAAGACTATGTGGGGGTCGAGGGTCACATCGCAGGCGGCATTCCAATGTGGACTTCGCCCACACACGCAGGCATGAAGGCTTTCCTCATGACTCGCGCAGGAGACGTTATGATGCTCGCCGGTATGTTCCTTATCTTTGCGTACGCTGGAACCTTTGGATTCGTGGAGCTGGCCGAAGATCCAGCATGGGCGTTCGCAATGTCTCAGCAGAACTTGCTTGTTCCCGCAGCGGTCCTGCTCTTTGGGGGCGCGATAGGAAAGTCCGCGCAATTCCCGTTTAACGAGTGGCTCCTAGAAGCTATGACTGGCCCCACAGCAGTTTCTGCTCTCATCCATGCTGCAACAATGGTCAAGGCCGGTGTGTTTTTGGTTGCGCGTATTGGGCCACTATTCTTTGCACTTGCGTCTGCAGGAGCCTTCAGTGTTGAGCAGTTCTTTGAAGTGATTGCATGGGTAGGGGCAATCACTGCGTTCTTGCTTGCGACGCAGGCCTTGGTAAATCCAGAGATAAAAAAAGTTCTTGCATATTCGACAGGCTCACAGATTGGCTACATGATGATGGGCCTTGGCATCGCCGGACTTTCAGTCAACTTCGTTGAGGGTTTCACTGCAGGGTTCTTTCTCCTGATAAGCCATGCAATCTTCAAGGCTTCTCTCTTTATGGGAGCCGGCGCTCTTCTGCATGGCGTTGGATCTAGGTTCATGAGTGACATGGGGGGGCTTAGAATTCATATGAAAAAGACATATGTGTTCATGCTGCTGGCAGGCTTATCGCTTGCAGCCGCTCCTGTCATCACATTAGGCTTTTGGAGCAAGGATGCAGTCTTTGCATCAGTGCTTGAATCTGGCTACACCTTCTCGACACCACTTTTCATAATAGCAGTCGTGGTGGCAGTTATGACTGCGTTTTATACCTTCAGAATGTTAGGGATGGCGTTCTTTGGTAAGAAGAGTAGGCATATTGAGGAGATGGAACACAGAGGTCATCACGTGCATGATGCGGGACCTAGAATGTGGGTCCCATATGGGATACTAGCCATTGCTTCTATAGTAATAGGCGTCATCGGCTTTGTATTTGAGGCTGACTTAGAACACATTCTGGGCGAATATCTTGCCGAATCGTTTGGTATTCAAGGCGGGGAGGAGGCAAGCGAGGAAGAAGCTCCAGTCACCATTGCACCAGAGGGCGACAGAACTTGGTTTGGATTAAATCCAACTGCTGCAATTGCATCTATTGGCGCTTTTGCAGTAGGAGGCGCGTTGGGCTACATATTCTATATTGGACGCCACGTAAGTCCACAAATCATTTCAAGAAGCATCGTCACTAGGGCTATTTGGAAATTCTTGTATAATAGGTGGTACCTCAATAGTGCACTCTATTGGGGCGCTGTGATAGGGCCGCTCGCGATTTACCGCTTTATCTGGAGATATTTTGAAAGTACGATTGTAGATGGCATAAACCCTGCTCTACAGCAGTCGATGTCTTACATGTCAGGGGTAGTCAAGGCGGGTCAGAACGGCATCACACAGACATACCTTTTCGTATTCGCAGCGGGCATCATGATAATTGTGATGCTCCTGTTCTTGTAATAGATAGGTGTTATGAAAAAAATGGTTGACCTCCTCTCCTCTCCAATACTCGTAACAATAATACTGGGCTCAGTTGGTCTTGCAATCCCTGCCATTGATGCAGGCAGGCGTGAAAAAGGCAGGGACAGAAATAGGCTTTACAGTGCAATTGCATTTGGCGCTCTTATTGTGGCTATAGGCATTATCATCTTTCGCGTCCTTACCGGTGAAGTGCTACCAGCTGTGGCATTTTCCCAGGAAGTAGTAGTGGATGACATGTTTGGCTCATTCTTTGCTATCGCGCTTTTGATCGTGTCGATAATGGTCACGGCATCATCTTGGAATTATTATAAGGGTAGGTCAAACCCTGCTGCATACTATTCTCTGATACTTCTCTCGAGTATTGGCATGGTAGTCATTGCCTATTCAACCGACCTTGTAATGCTATTGGTCGCCTGGGAGCTGATGTCGCTTCCAACCTACGCGCTTGCCGGCTTTTCAAAGCGCGACCCGATATCAAATGAAGCAGCAATCAAGTATTTCATGTTTGGCGCGCTGTCCTCTGCAATTATTGTTCTTGCTATAGGACTTGTCTATGGAATAACAGGTACAACTAACATAGGTGATTCCATAAGTGCCCTTGCTAATCTAGATGCAAGCCTGATGCCTATTGGACTGCTTGCTGTGGCATTGTTCATCGCTGGCTTTGGCTTCAAGATGGGCCTTGTACCGTTCCACATGTGGCTGCCAGATGCCTACGAAGGCTCCCCTACTACCATCGGTGCGCTGCTGGCAGCAGGCACAAAGAAGGCAGGCTTTGCTGCTGCAATCCGCGTGATCGTCCTTGGAATGTTTGCCCTCAACCTGGACTGGACACTTGCTCTGGCAGTAGTAGCGGTCTTTACCATGACGCTTGGTAACCTAGCCGCTCTAGTGCAAAGAAGTGTGCCAAGGATTCTTGCATACTCCTCTATAGCACAGGCAGGCTATATCATGATAGGCATCGCACTTGCTCCCTACTCAGATCAGGCGCTCTCAGGCTCATTATTTCATATAATGAATCATGCAGTTATGAAGTCTGCGGGATTCATTGCAGCCGCAGCAGTAGCGACTGCGCTTGCAGGCTATAGCTTGCAGAATTATCGAGGTCTTGGCAGGCGTATGCCAATCACTGCTATCGCGCTTTCTATATCGCTTCTTGCGCTTGCAGGCGTTCCACCACTCAACGGTTTCTGGAGCAAGCTAGTTCTCTTTGGGGCTGGCATCAACTCCGGCCCAATTGTGGAATGGGGCCCATGGCTTGCAATCGCAGGTGTGCTTAACAGTGCGCTCTCGCTTGGCTACTATGCCTGGATAATGAGGAAGATGTACATGGAAGATGCTCCAGATATGCGAAGAGTAAAGGAGCCTAGGGCAATAGTTGCAGTGCTGATATTTGCTATAGTCTTTATGGTAGGTTTTGGGATATGGTATACTCCATTGCTTAACTTTGCATCTAGTGCAGTGCCTGATCTAACATCGAATATAACTCAAGCCTCAACAATAACAGGAGGAGAAGGATTAAGAGCACTACCAGGAGGAAGCGGCAGCTGATATTATCCATAATGCGCAAGGGGCAACAATTGGAAAGCAGAGAGCATATACAGTATTGAGAAGGATTATTCACTCCAACTTTTATTACTAATATGTGAAGGTAGGTAGTGGTCACATATGGTAGAAATAGAAAAGATTGAAGAGCAGATAGGCGAAGTCCTGGGATTAGAAATTGCAGCTCAGAAAGCAGTCGAAGAGCTTTCTTCCAAAGGTCTGCTTGATAAACGAGGACTAAAGGGAAAGCTACAAGCAATGAAAAGTGAAGCTGCCGGTCATCAGAAAAAGATTGAAAAATTGATGCAGAGAATTTCTGAATCAGAGGGTCTAAACCAAGATAGCATAAGACAGCATGCCGAAGAAGCATCACAAAAAGCAACACAAATGATGCAAACCTATCTCGGAGAAGATCCTGATACATTAGATGCATTAGAGTTTCTGTGTCTTGCCGAAGGAGGGGAAGTGACGCATTATGAAGTGCTGAGCGAAGTGGCCAAAGAATTAAAGGAAAAAAATTAGCAACAGAAGTTAGATCGATCTTAAAAGAAGAAAAAGACCACCTCAAGTTATGCGTACAGCTTGCAAAGGAAAATAGTATTAGAAGTTAAAGCAAAGAGCTGTAATAACCCGTTTCTTTTTCATTCATTATCATTTTAGTAGATGTATATATCTTGTTTGTCATTCTTTTGTTTTTCTGAAATCCGTACCTTTCCCTTGTTTGTTTTCCTTAGGGGCCATTGCTTTTGAATCTTCTTGTTCTATTGCGTCTGCTGCGAGGCCTGGATCTTCGCCGATCTGCGTTAATACTGCGTCATCCTTATTTTTTTCTTCGTTGTCGTCCTTGGGTTGATTTTCTGAATCGCTCATACTACTAACTATTCCGACAGTATGGTATATAATTAGGGGTTTAAAACCTGCTTTAACCTATATTATCACAATACCTTCTGTCGTTACCTCTCTTCGGGCAAATATATCATAACATACTTGGAGTTATAACTTCACGCTTTTTGACCTTTTTCACTTTTCTTCCAAATTTGGATCTGTCCGCCATATACTTCATT
>JAICEE010000045.1 GCA_025924355.1 Nitrososphaera sp. | reverse complement strand
AGCAGCCCATACAAGGCATTTCTATGCAGTTATGCCAAAGCTGGGAACCAAGCGTTATCGCTAGCGAAATGGTAATGGATTAGGATGCTAGAAAAATAAGTCTAAACGAATCAGCAATTTAAAAACCTGTGCCATAAATAGAATCTATCTCCATTAACCTTCTCCATTTCATATTAATATTTTGTTGACAGTACACACTTCTAATGAGTAGTGGTTCGACAGGAGAAAAAATCAAGGAAACAGTAACGGGAACCAAAGACAAGGTAAAGGAAACAGTAACGGGAACCAAAGACAAGGTAAAGGAAACAGTTGGAATGGGCGGTAGAGGAGGTGACGAAGGTAAGAAGGATGAACTGGGACCTGGTGCGGCTACTAAGCTTGAGGATGAGGTTGCAAAGACAAGCTCAGACAGCCCAACAAGAAAGGTGGAAGGCCCTGGAAAGGCATTAGGAAAGGAAGAAGGCGCGGAGTAAAGATACACGATCGATGAAGAAAGGAGACGACGTTCGCCGAGCTGCTTTAGCAATAGGCTGATTATATTGTATCCATACGGGATTGGATTGACTTAGAGTTTCTTTAGCCATCATGAGAAAGGACGCGGAAGAGTTCTCCTCTAACTTGAAAAGCGATCAGCAATGCATAGTGTAACACTAAATTGCGAAATCCAAGCCAAACACAAGGTTAGATAAAAGAAAGAATATTAATAACAATTATTAGTTCCAGTACACAAAACCGCTCCTATATATGCTCAAGGTAGCTGTCATTGGAGCCACGGGCGCAGTGGGCCAAGAATTCATTATTGCTCTGAACAAACACAAGTGGTTTGAACTGTCGCAGGTAGCAGCATCTGAAAGGTCGGCTGGAAAAAAATACGTTGACGCAATCCGTGATCCAAATTCTGGCATTTTGCGCTGGCACAATAGGGAAGAAGTTCCCGAGTATATCAAGGACACGGTTGTCAGCAAAGTGGATGACATAAAACCAGAGAATTTTGACCTTATATTTACGGCACTTGAATCAGATGACGCAAAAATAGTAGAGCCTAAGTTAGCTAAGACTACGCCAGTCATCAGTACTGCTGCTGCATTCCGCTATGAAGCTGATGTACCAATATTGATACCAGGCATTAACGATAATCATGCTGAACTGCTGAACATCCAGAGAAAGAACCGCAGTTGGAAGGGGTTTATTGCGCCACTACCAAACTGCACTACAACTGGCATGGCAATAACACTAAAGCCGATACTTGATAGGTTTGGCATCGACAGAGTGTTCATGACCTCTATGCAAGCCCTTTCTGGTGCAGGAAGATCGCCTGGCGTCATCGCACTTGACATCATGGACAATGTCATCCCTTATATTCCAAAGGAGGAGGAAAAGGTGCAGGTCGAGACAAAGAAGATCCTCGGCCATATGAACAATGGCTCGATTGCTCCTGCTCCACTAAAGGTTAGCTGTACTTGCACAAGAGTTCCAGTACTTGATGGTCATACAGAGTCGGTATTTGTGGAAACCAAGCAGACAGCAGAGGCACAAGATGTAAAGAAAGAAATGGAGAAATTCTCAAAGAACGTGACTATAACGGGTTTGCCAAGCGCTCCAAAGGACTATATCATCGTACACGATGATCCGACAAGGCCACAGCCAAGAATTGATAGAGAAATAAATGATGGTATGACCACAGTTGTCGGAAGAATCCGCAAGGACACCGCATTCGATAACGGCATCAAGTATATGCTCCTGTCGCACAATGAAAAGATGGGATCGGCAAAAGGTGCTATCCTTCTTGCTGAATTGCTGAAGGATCGCAATATCCTCTAATTCCCAAGGATAATCATGACAAATAATGTGAAATACCAATCTGGACAGTAACCCTATATTAGACATTCAGATTGATTGCTAAAAATAACAAAGAGAAGAATGATATGCTAAGCCCCCTACACGCTTATTATTATGACAACAGGGTGGCTGGGATGACACCGATAATATCAATAATCGTCTATTTGTGTCAAAATTGAAGTTACAATAGCCTGTGCCAATTACGAAAAACAAACATTCTGATCACTCTTGCAGCAGAAAGGTCCATAGAATTTTTTTAGAGAAAGTCTAGCATAGTAAATAAACGGGTGCAAAAGTTTTACTGCTAGTTGGGTACTTCTCGAACAATTCAATTTTGGCACAATGCACAATCAGAATTGATGAAAGTTAAAAGCAGAACAGTATTCATGCTACTTGCTAAATTACTTGCTGTCGAGTCTTAAAAAGAAATCTCATCGACGCGATATCATCATTAGATATGCCTCGTATTTGATTATTCTTCTTTATGATAATAAACTTTATCAACAAAACCTTATACTAAGAAATGTGGAGAGCGACGGCGAAAATCAAGAAAATTATGGTAATCGTAATGTTCTTTCAGAAATGAGTGCCCGTGAGCTAGAGCAATTCATTTCACATGAGACTGTAGGATTATTAATCTTTGGAGCTTGTGAGAATCATGGAGACCATATGCCATTTGGGTCAGATTTCATCATGCCATTTGAACTTGCCAAAAGAGTTGCTGCCCGCTATGGTAAAAAAATAGTCATTTTTCCTCCAATTCCATATGGGGTGAGTTCCCACCATAAAGACTTCTTTATGACGGTTAGCTTTGAGCCAGATACAATGATGAATGTGATACGGGATATTTTGCAGAGCCTAGTGAATAATAACATAAGACGTATTCTAATAATAAATGGCCATGATGGTAATATCGCACCCATCGAACTAGCTTCTAGAATAATTAAGGAAAGAAATCCCAAAGTCGTAATATCTTGTCTGGAATCATGGTGGACTCTAGTTGGATCAATAGATAAAGAGCTGTTTGATGTCTGGGATGGTCTAGGACATGGAGGAGAGGCAGAAACATCTGCAATGCTTGCTGTCAGGCCGGACCTTGTAAATATGACCGTAGCACCCAAAGATGTTATACCAAAACTGCCAGATAATATCAGAATATATTGGAAGTTCAACGAGTTGACCGGCACTGGAGCTACTGGTGCTCCAAGAAAGGCAACTAGGACGAAAGGAGACAAGATAATAAGTATTCTTGAAAATGTTCTACTTGCATTTATACTTGATATGGAAAAGAATCAATGGAAATACGGTATTGACAGTAGCAGCAATACATAGCAAAGATAGGCTATCGTAAGGTATGATGACGATGGCATGGTTGCAGTAGAGTATCTAATTTAGCATTGTCTTTCATTCAAAGGATAAGAGGAATGCGGCAATAGATAATTGTTCATTAAAAGGAAAAATAGGGTCATGCATCTTGTAGGATCAACTTGCCTAAAGCAATATCAAAATCTATGATATTGAATTTTTATGCTGAAATGTTTTTATTATGAGGTGGGCAGCTGCAAAGCGATATGTCTAGCACATCCCTTGAATCGGTTCCCAATATAGGCGATGAGGCTCCAGATTTTGAACTCCCAGATGTAGACCAAAAATGGCGCAAATTGAGCGAATTTAGAGACAAGAAAACAATAGTTGCATTCTTCCCAGCGGCAGAATCATCGGTTTGCACAGCAGAAATGTGCGCCATCCGTGATCAGCTTGATGAGCTTAGAGACTATGGAGCAAATGTAGTAGCTATTTCTGTTGACAGTCCTCACGCAAACAAGGCGTTCACTCAGAATCATCATCTTAACTTTCCAGTGTTGAGTGACTACAAACGCGATACTATCAAAAGATACGGCATTGTAATGAGTAAACTTGGCACTATGGAAGGTTACAATGCAGCAAAAAGATCAGTCTTTATTCTTGACGAAGATGGCAAGGTAATCTATAGATGGATTTCAGATAATCCAACTATAGAGCCAAAGTATAACGAGATTAAAGAAGTACTCAAGAAGGCTAAGAAGTAGTAATAACTAGTAGCAGTAATTAATTATTCAATGACTGCCAGTATATCATTTCTTGCGACACTGGTGCCCTGCTTTACCTTTATTTCTTTCAGGTTGCCATCCTTGTGAGCCTTCACTGCCACTTGCATCTTCATTGACTCGAGAACAACGATAACGTCGCCCTTCTTAACCTCGGTTCCAGACTTTGCTGCGATGTTAACTACCCTGCCAGGGATCTGGCTTGTAAGGTTGCGGTCGCCACCTCCTACTCCTCCCATTGCTGATGCCTTCTCAAGCACTTCTGTCATCTTGCTATGCTTTTTCACCACCAATGGCTGGCCGTCGATGATTATTTTCACTTCTGCTGTGCCCAACTGCAAGATCTTGGCATGGTGAAAGGTATTATCAAGCAAAAATTCAAACTCGTTAGTCCCAGACTTCAATAACCGTAATATATGCTGCTTGCCTCCTATCTTGACTAGCACAGAATTGTTGTCAGTGGTGCGTATCACTTCGCCCTCTAACATCTCAGCAAGGTCGCCAACTTTGAACTGCATTCTATCCTCTCATCATTTTCCACTTTGACTTGGTCGTAGAGCTCTGCTGAATGGCCTCAGTCTTCCTGACAAACTCTGACTGCAACAGCACTGCTGCTACTGCTGCCTTTGCGCTTTTCTTGGCCGCTTCCTTTGCATTCTCGTTCATCTTGTTAAGTATCTTGAATCGTTCAAGATAGTCAGTCGAAAGTTCGCCATTGATAAAGTTTGGCTCATCCATGATAGTCTTGTAAAGCGGAATTGTAGTATTGATGCCTTCTATCATGAACTCATCAAGGGCGTTTTTCATTCTGATCCTTGACTCGTCAAAGTTTCTACCCCATGCCAAAAGCTTGGCTACAAGGGAGTCATAGTAACCAGATACATTGCAGCCAGGGTAGAGATAGGTGTCAACTCGGATACCGGGCCCATAGGGAATGTTACAGTTTGGCACTATGCCGGTTGAAGGTGCAAATTCATAAAATGGGTCTTCAGCATTAATCCTGCATTCAATTGCGCAGCCATTCATCTTCAGATCTTGCTGTTTGAATGTGAGCTCTTCTCCCTGTGCTACTCCTATCTGCAGCTTTACAAGGTCTAGCCCAGTCACCAATTCAGTCACTGGATGCTCGACTTGCAAGCGCGAATTGATCTCGATAAAGTAAAAATTACCCTGAGGATCGCGCAAGAATTCTGCAGTTCCGGCGTTCAAATAGTCTACAGCATCAACTGCTCTTACTGCAATCTCACCAATACGATCTCTTGTCTTTTGATCTACCACAGGCGAAGGCGACATTTCAATGAGCTTTTGATGACGCCTCTGAATAGAACATTCTCGTTCAAACAGATGCCGGCTGTTTCCATGCGAATCGCGTATAAGCTGGAATTCGATGTGTCGGATCCGCTCAAGGTATTTTTCTACAAACAGTGCTGCCTTGCCAAAAGCTGCGTGCGACTCTGCTGACGCCATTTCGAACTCTTGTCTTAACTGCTTTTCATCGTTGGCAAGTCTAATGCCTCTACCTCCACCTCCAAAGGCTGACTTGAGCAAAACAGGGTAGCCTGCTTCCTCAGCAATATCAGCCGCCTCTTCGACATCTTCGACAATGCCATCGCTTCCCGGCACTGTTGGAACCTTGGCCTTTTTCATTACAGCTTTGCATTTCATCTTGTCGCCAGTAAGTTCCATAGCTTTGCTGGTTGGCCCGATAAAGGTGATACCATTTTTATCGCACATCTCTGAAAAGTTCTCATTCTCTGAGAGAAACCCGTAGCCGGGATGAACGGCATCTGCTCCCGCCGCCTTGGCAGTCTCGACTATCTTGGTCATGTTGAGGTAGCTCTGAGCTGGTGCTGCTGGACCGATGTGGTAGGCTTCATCAGCTCGCTTTACATGCACTGCACGGACATCCTCGTCAGAGTAAATAGCTATTGATTTTATCCCAAGATCTCTGCAAGCTCGAATAACCCTGAGGGCTATTTCGCCCCTATTTGCAATCAGTATGCTTGTTATTTTTTTTGACATTTGTTATCACAAGTT
Organism: Nitrososphaera sp.; assembly: GCA_025924355.1. Classification (GTDB taxonomy): domain Archaea; phylum Thermoproteota; class Nitrososphaeria; order Nitrososphaerales; family Nitrososphaeraceae; genus Nitrososphaera. The sequence goes on along the minus strand of JAICEE010000045.1, from coordinate 2,208 downwards.
TATGTTTCCATGCTTCTTCCAAGGCCTTGACTCTTTCTTATTGGCAAGAGCATTGAGTGCCTGTATTATCATGGGTCTTGTCTCCATTGGATCTATAACAACGTCAATAATACCTTTTTCTGCAGCTATATACGGATTTGCGAATTTATCACGAAATTCTTTAGCAAGCTTTTTCTTTGTATCAGATGCATTTGGAGCATTCTTTAGATCCCTCCTATGTACGATGGTGATTGCGGCTTCTGGACCAAGGACTGCAATCTCGGCGCTGGGCCACGCGTAGTTAATGTCAGCGCGCAGGTTCTTGCTTCCCATGGCAATGTATGCGCCGCCATAAGCCTTGCCTATGATGCATGTTACTTTGGGCACCGTGGCTTCACAATATGCGAACAGCAGCTTGCTGCCATGCCTGATGATGCCGTTGTGCTCTTGATCCGTTCCGGGAAGGTAACCTGGAGTGTCAACAAGCGTCACTATTGGGATGTTGAATGCGTCACAGAACCTGATGAATCTGGCAGCCTTGTTTGACGAATTGATATCAAGTGCGCCTGCCAGGTACATTGGCTGGTTTGCAATGATGCCTATCGGCCTGCCACCCATTCTTGCAAACCCCACTAGGATATTCTCGGCAAACAACTCATGCACTTCAAAAAAGTCGCCGTTATCGACTATTGACTTGATTATTTCCTTCATGTCATACTGCTGGTAGGGGTTCTCTGGAAGGATATTAATCAGCTTGGGATCGATTCTGTTTGGATCGTCGTTTGTCTCAACTATCGCCGGCTCTTCGGCGTTATTATGCGGTATGAAAGACAATAGCTTCTTTATCTTGTCAAAGCAATCGTATTCGTTATTGGCGATAAAGTGGGCGACACCGGATTTGGTAGCGTGTGCGCGTGCACCTCCTAACTCTTCAAAGGATACTTCTTGGCTGAGCACCTCCTTGACGACTTCAGGACCGGTGACAAACATCTGGCCGATATTTTCAACCATCACCACAAAGTCAGTCATTGCTGGTGAATATACTGCGCCACCAGCGCATGGACCGATGCTCGCTGTGATTTGCGGTATGACGCCAGAAGCCATGGTGTTATGGAAGAAAATTTCGCCATAGCCATCAAGGCTCATGACACCCTCCTGAATGCGTGCGCCACCAGAGTCAATTATGCCGATTATGGGGCAGCCGACCTTCATGGCATGATCCATCGCCTTGGCTATTTTCTTGCTCGTCATTTCGCCAAGTGAGCCACCAAGAACAGTGAAATCAAAAGAAAATATGAATACCTGCCGGCCGTTTATGGTTCCAAAGCCAGTGACAGCTCCATCGCCGTAGAATTTTGGCAGCGTAGGGTCATCGCTTCTATGTGTGACGTACTTATCCAGCTCTACAAATGAGCCTTCGTCGAGCAATAGAGAGATCCTTTCCCGAGCAGTAAGCTTGCCTTTGGAATGCTGAGCCTCAATTCTCTCTTGACCGCCGCCGCTCTCAGCAGACTTTTTCATTGAAGCCAGCCGCGTGATTTTCTCTTCATGCATAGAGATGTAATGTAAGCGAATAAGTCGTCATATAAATTCATTACAGAGAGGAGTTATTATTCTCTCAGGCTAGATCTCCCTCCCTGAGCCCGGCGAAAGACATTCATGCCAAGATTGTAGTTTTCAAAGAGCGACTGCAACGTTTCAACTTCTGTAGAAAGCATTGCAATTTCGCCTCTGTTTTGCTCAGGGTTCTTCATAAGCTCTTCAAGCCTCTCCTTCTTTTTCGCTAAGAGCTTGCCTACATTCTGCTCATACTCGCTTGACACATGACCTGCTGCCTGCCATTCAAATTTTAACTTTTGCTACTCTGTGAACCTTTTCAAGGAATGCATCTTGGTAGTTCTGGTAGGCATTCTTGTCTTCCAGACATCTATTGCATATAGACGCCTGCAATATTGCTCGTCTGCCATAGTCGCCGGCCTCAAACCCGTAGTTGTTGCCTGCGACAGGCCTGCCGCAGATAAAGCAATCAACCTCTGCTGCTGCTGCCGTCCTCTGCTGCTGCCTGTTCGTATTCCGGCCTCTTTTTTTTTCAGTTGTTGCTGGCGGCTGAGATGCCTTGCATTCGCTATGCTTGATCGCCTTGTTACTCTTTGACCAAAGGGCATATTGGCCTACAGATATTTCCTTGCCGCATGCAGAGCACGTGCCTTTGTATTTTACCAAAAGTCT
>JAICEE010000044.1 GCA_025924355.1 Nitrososphaera sp. | reverse complement strand
TTAGAGAGGCGCCCCGCTTGAGCGCCTTGATGGCATCCTTGAACTTTGTCATAACGTCGCTTTTGACGTCTGGGCCGACCTTCCTTATTCTGGGAGCAAAATAGACGTATGAGGCATTGCTTATCGCAATGTCAATAGGCTGTAGATCAAGGAGAGGCTCATCTTCCATAAGCGAGCTTACATTTGGGTACGTCCTTGCTATATCTGGCTTGAGTAAAATGGCCATCCTGACTGATTCATCGATTAATGAAACCTTGGAGCCATTAATGGCTATGGAGGAAGCTATTCTATATCCTTCAGTGCTCAAGCCATATACTGCAACAGAAGCAGTAGAAGAAGAAGATGTAGTACTCAAAGTGTAGACTGAGCTCCCCCTTTCATCCCTCCGTATATACCTCATGTGGTCTACAAAAGGTTTTTCCAATGGCTTTCCAGCTACATTGTATATTTGAAGATCTGGTTTGACATTTTGACGCCAAAGCAGGTGATGTTTTTCAGGCGCGCCGTCAACTTGCTGCACAATTCTGGTCATGAGGTTCTTTGCACCTCAAGAAAATACAGAGAAGCAGTTGAACTTGCTAGGATCAAGAAGCTCGATCTAATATTCGTTGGAAGCCACGGTGGAGCTGATAGATACAATAAGCTGCGTGAAGGCGCTTGCAGGACGTACGAGCTGGCAGAAGTCGTAAAGCAGTTTGGGCCCGATGTGGCAGTCACCTTTTCGTCACCGGAAGGCTCACGGGTAGCTTTTGGTCTTGGAATCAGGCATATTGGCTTTAACGACTCGCCTCATGCAGAAGCTGTTGCAAAGCTTACGATACCCTTGACAAGCAAGCTATATTGCCCTTGGGTGATACCACATGCTGCATGGTCAGGTTACGGCATAGCAAAGAAGAACATTGTACACTATAAGGCACTTGATCCAGCAGCGTGGCTCAAGCACCATAATGATGACATAGAGGAAGTCAAGCAGGAGAAAAAGAGGATCCTTCTTCGACTCGAGGAAAGCAAGGCATCATACATTGCAGACAAGAAGATTAGTACAACAAGAATGATCGATAGCTTCGTAGCCAAATTATGGCGGTCAGCCAACATCGTAGTACTCTGCAGATATGAAGACCAGATAGCAGAAGTAGAATCACGCTATGGCAACAAGGTGCAGGTGCTAAGAGATGTAGTTGAGGGCACCACCCTCATAAAATCTACACAGCTTTTTGTCGGGGCAGGCGGCACAATGACTGCTGAGGCAGCGCTCCTAGGCAAGCCTACAATATCAATAGCACCTATCCAATTTTACGTTGAAAAATACCTTGTCAGATCAGGGTTAGTCAAGAGAGCAAACAACTCCAGATCGCTTGTAAGGCTTGGCATGAAAATGCTCTCTGACGAATGGTACATAGGGATGCAAAAGAAAAGGGCAGCGCGGATCCTTGGAAGTATGGAAGACCCCACAGAGAGAATGATTAGTGCCTTAAGATTATAAGTATGTCCTAGATATTTGAAGTTACGCTCGGAAGCCCGGTAGAGGAAAAAATTCTTTTTCTGCTGAATGTAGTGGCCAAGCATAGGGGCCTTTGGAGCCCTTGACCCCAGTTCGAATCTGGGCCGGGCTACTATAATTAAATAACAACGCAAATGCAGATAGTGCTAATGGTGCCGTGAGCAAGAAGAAGAGCAAGGTCTATGTCACAAGAAGGATACTAGAGCCTGCCCTTTCTATCCTCTCGACGGAATGTAAAGTAACACTGAACAAAACGCCCCGTCCGCCAAGCAGAGAAGAGATATTGAAAAATGTTGCTGGCAAGGCGGGCATTCTGTGTATGCTGACGGACACGATTGATGCGGAGGTGATAGACAAAGCAGGTTCAAACCTCAAAGTCATCAGCTCATACAGCACAGGCTTTGAGCATATCGATATCAGGGAAGCAACTGCAAGGGGTATCTATGTTACCTATACTGCAGATATCCTTGCTGAAGCGACAGCAGACTTGGCATTTGGCCTTATCCTTGCCTGTGCACGCAATATTGTAAGTGCAGACGGATATACCAAGAACAAAAAATGGAAGACTGCATGGAGTCCAGACCTGATGCTTGGATATAATATCCATGGCAGTACCCTTGGCATAATTGGTCTTGGCAGGATCGGAGCGGCAGTGGCGCGCAGAGCAAGAGGATTTAACATGAAAGTTCTCTATCATAACCGCAAGAGGAACCAGTCGCTTGAATCAGAGCTCAGAGTAACATATGTAGAGCTTGACGAGCTGCTTGCTAAGAGCGACTTTGTGTCAATACACACAACTCTGAATAGTGACAGCCACCAACTGATAGACAAGATAAAACTAAGATTGATGAAGAAGACTGCGTTCTTGATAAATACGGCAAGAGGACAGGTCGTAAAAGAAGTCGATCTTGTCAGGACTCTCAAGCGCAATCAGATTGCGGGTGCTGGTCTAGATGTATTTGAAACTGAACCTCTGCCACGATCAAATCCACTTTTGAAATTGAAAAATGTGGTATTGCTGCCGCATATTGGAAGCGCCACATATCAGACACGCTCCAAGATGGCGGAAGTTGCAGCGAGAAACCTGCTGGATGTTCTAATAGAAAAAAAAGAGCCCAATCCTAAGTTTCTAGTAAACCCACAAGTAAAGAATGTACGGCCATTGTAAGATCATTTTGCTGGTTTACAGGAGCTTTTTCTCTCTCTTCATTACTTCTTTGACTCCCACTCCTTCTTCTTTCTATCATATTCTGCACGGCTGTATGCCTGCCTAGCAGGATGGCCCATTACCACGGTATCAGGCAGGACATCCTTTGTCACAACTGCAGCCATTGCAACCACGCTGTTCCTGCCTACCCGAATACCCGGTTTGAAGACAGACCTTCCGCCTATTATGGCGCCATCCTCCACTATTACTCCAGCCATCTTGGGGCTCATTGGATAAGGATCGTTTGTGAATGCTGCTGCCGGCCCAATGAAAACATTCTTGCCAATTACTGTGAGAGGTGGAATGTAAACTGATCCCTCAATTCTAGTATTGTCGCCTATTTTGACCTTGTAATCTACATGCGTCAACGAACCAATCATGACATTGTCTCCTATTTCAGCATCTTTCCCCACATACGCAAAGTGCCATACCTTGACATTCTTCCCGATCTTGGCACTCTTGTCAACATAGTTTGTCACGCCTGGCAATGCGGTATAGTTGTCGCTCATTCCTTCACAAATGCCATGGATTTCCTTGCCTTATAACTTTGTCAGGGATCTTATTTTGCCATTTCCTCAAAAACTCTATGTCTTGGGCCTTTTGTCTTTCTCTAAGTTCGTCTGGTAGCATGATAGGTATCTCATCAATTATTGGATAGTAGCGATTGCACTTTGTGCAAAATAGAATACCCTCTTTCACGGTCTGGCCCTCTGAAACGATTTGGAAAAGCTCAAGTGGATAGTGCTTATCTATGGGACATGCAAGGATATCAAGCATCGACGTATTCATTTCAGATCCAAATACACAGGCGAGCCCGTATTGCTTGACAATATAGCTGCCTCTGCCACCTTTGTCACATTTGTTGCGTCTGTAGCAGTCACGACTATCTTTGTCTTACCTTCTATAGATTCAACAAAATTCTTTAGCTCTAATGTTAGCGGTTCTTGGAACTTCCGGCGGGGCACTATGGTAGCTTCGGCATGATCTATTCTGATCTCCTGTGTTAAAAAATCACCGGAAATAATGCCGTCGGTGCATACAGCACTAAATGTCCTCACCTTTTTTGGAGTGAGCCAGTTGGATGCGATGATGGCTACTTTTTGCCCTTCGAAGCCAAGCATGATGGTTGCAAAGTCCTCATGTGCATGAAAGCGTTTGCCTGCACGTGCAAATATGACGTGCGGGGGACTCCCAAAGAGAAATATTGCGGCATCAATGTCATGCACGGATGTATCATATATTATCCCTACATCTGTGATATGTGGTGGCATTCTGTTTTCCCTGTGGAACTCAATCATCATAGGGTCGCCATACATCTTGCCCTCTACTAGCTTGCGTGTGTCGCTAACAGCTGGGTTAAATCGCTCGACGTAGCCAGATGTTAGGATTAGCTTTTTCTTTTCCGCCATCTTTGTCATTTCTTCACATTCTTTGGAAGAGAATGACATCGGCTTTTCAACAAATACGTTAATGCTGTGTTCTATAACCTTCTTTGCCACAGCTGCGTGCGTGTTTGTAGGCGTACACACTAGACAACCGTCAAGCCGTTCCTTTTCCAGCATCTCGTCGATTGCATAATATGGCTGTGCGTCATGCCTGCTTGCAATCTCCTTGGCCCTAGCAAGGTCGAGATCGCATACCGCTGCCAGGCAATCAAGCTCCTTCAACACTCTTGCATGGTTCTTGCCCCATCCGCCAACACCTATAACAGCAATTCTAGTGTTACTGCTGGTAGTGCCTACCATACAGAGGTCAACCACCCCACGTATTCTTTAGCCTCGGCAGATACTATCTTGGCATACATTTCACGGATATCCTTTGTCAACGGCCCTTCCTCCCCGCTACCTACAAGGTGGCAATCTATACTGGTAACTGGGACTATTTCTGCTGCAGTGCCGGTAAGAAATATTTCGTCAGCCATATACAGTTCAGTCCTCGCTATCTGGCGCTCGATGACCTTGTAGCCTAAGTCCTCTGCTATCGTCATGACAGTTTCACGCGTTATACCTTCAAGGGCTGAATCGGCGAAATATGGTGTATAGATATTGTGATGCCGGACAACAAAAATATTCTCGCCAGAAGCCTCACTTACGTTACCGTACGAGTCAAGCAAAATCGATTCGTCATAACCGTTGCGCTTGCTCTCCTGTGTTGCCAGAATTGAATTGAGGTAGTTGCCTGCAGCTTTGGCAAGTGGAGGAGTCATACTGTCATGGATGCGCCTCCACGAAGAGACACATGCCTTGATACCTTCGCCCTTAAAGTATTTTGCAAACGGAAACGTGATTATAACAGTATGAGTCGGCGAGTCCTTTGTCACATTAAGGTCAATACCGTGCACGCCTACAAACGTCAGTGGGCGGATATAGCACGACTCTTTAACCTTGTTCTCTTGCAACAGCTCGATTGTAGCATTTGCAAGTTCCCGGGCAGAATATTTGAGCGAAATTGAGTAAACCCGGGCAGAGCGGTGAAGTCGCTTCATGTGGTCTTCCAGCCGGAAAATGTAGATGTTGTTCTTGGCTGCATAGGCACGTATACCTTCAAACACTGACGTGCCGTAATGGAGGGCGTGGGTATAGATTGGAACTCTGGCGTCTTCCCATTTCACGAGCTTGCCATCAAACCAGACAAACTCGCCGCCTTTTTCCTTCATATATGAAGCCACAATCCCTCACTGGATTATAAAAATCTTGAACTACGTGTAGTAGCCTTCATTGGGGAATTTCATACCCATCACCCTTGTCGTGCTATCTTCCATTCTTGCAAACCTGTCCACAATGTTCCAGTTCTTCTTGATGATTTCTGCTACTGCTTCAGGCACCTTTTCGCGCCATTCTTCGTCTCTGTCACCACCTTCAACCACCTGCCGATAGAGTCTTGCTCTGATCAATGATGCGGAAACTTCAAGCCTGTCAGCTTTGAGTGGGTTGAGCCTATATGCCTTGAGCATAAGCCTCTCGGCCTTGTCGCCAGTGTATGACACAAAATTTTCCTCATTTATCTGTGTAATTATCTGATTGCGGAGTTTCCACGATCGTGACGAAAGAAGCGGTGGCATGTACTTGCTGTACGGAGCGTAGAAGGTGTAATCTGGAAGCACTGCGACAGAATCACCAAAGACAGAATCAACCATCTGCTTCCGCAGCTGATACGAAAACGGAAGGCTCTTTGTGTTTACCTCCTGTCCTTCTTTAATAAAGCGTACTGGGAAAATGTAGACGCGATAGTCCTTTTTGAGCCTCAAGATTATTGATTTGTGAGCATTAGTCATCGGGTTTAGATGCACAAGATAGATTGCAGCGGTGGCAGCAGTAGTGCTCATGATTTAACTTGGATAGTACAAAAAGGAGATAATAAGAAAAAGTAAAAGAAACAGCAGGCCTAGCTCTTCCTTATCTCAATTTCAATTGTAGAGACGTTTCTTGTCCTGCCGTCCTCCGATTGGACTGTCTCAGATCCAATCCTTACGTCACCTATCTTGTATCCTGCATTTTCCATCCTCTTCAGCGTGATCTGCGATACATCTACTGCTCGTCCTATGCTAAGGCCCCTTGCCTTGATTGTCACTGATGGCTGGTTGGCCAGCTGGATCAGAGTTGACGTAACATATGTCATGAGCGGTTTCTTGCCAATGTATATTGTGTCATGGGGTCCTTCTCTGCGTGGAGTTGTCTGTTCTTGTGATGGTTGTGGTGGTTCTGACATGGATGGGTTAAAGCCTTAGGGATAATTTAAGTCAACGGTCAATAAAGCATCTCTCTTTAACTCCACCCTTTACCCTTTCATGATTATCACTAGCGATGTATTATAGAGAGAAATATGTAAGGCTGACATGCGTAGTGATATCAGTTGCATTTGTTTGGCAAAAGAGGAAGCAGTAACAAGTGGAAGGCAGAATATGACGATACACTCTACAAGATCTATGATTGGGATGGCAACCTTGCAGGTTACCTATTTCCAACATTCAGCGATATCGAACCCAAAGATGAAGAAGTTATTGTTGAGCTGAATAGAATTCACGCTCAAGTCACGGAAGGGACACTTTTGCTACCGATGGTAAAGCTGAACTTGCTTGATAACAACGAAGGAATGGACATTGACTATGTTATTTCTTCACTTCAAGCAAACACAGAGAGAACCAACAGGTGGAAAGAGTGGTTGCACGATAACGCTGAACCATTCAATATTGCAGATTCTGCTGTGTATACTGCAAGGGAAGATCGCAACATGCTTTCAATAGCTCTCGACATCGTTGAAACGTTTAATCTAGGTGAAAAGGAAGTACGCGACTTTCTATCTCCATTGCTTGACAAGCTACATGAAGACGGACTTCTCTGATTTTTATATATATACGGAGGCGCTCCTGTGATAAGCAAGCATGAAGATCCAGTTTGCGCATCACCTAGTCTGTCTACAACATACCGACAAGCAGTTGCGCCTCCACCTTGAGAGCCTTGAAATAGATGAGGTAAACGAGTGTATGGAAGGATTTCTGAGATGCAAAGAGTGTGGCACAAGATACCCAATAATACAGGGCGTGGCAATAGTAGTCAAGGATTTCTTTTCCTATGCTGCAGGCCGACCACAGATGTACGGAAAGTGGCTTCTGGACAGCAGGACAAAAGAGATGAAGCAGTTTTTAAAGGAGAGCGGATCAAGACTTTCGCCGGGCTATACATCAAACGACAGATACGAAGAGGGGGGCAGCTGGTTCGTCCCTTACAGGTGGACTCAGTACGAGCATTCTGTAGAAGATAGATTGCTCAAGTCGCTCCGGTGGCGATTGAAGCCAAATGAAGTTTACAACAGGATAGTGCACAGCATCAGCACCAAGATGGATGGGGTTGCACTTGATATGGCATGTTCAATGGGCTATAGTACTATGCTCCTTGCACAAAAGTATGCGTTTGCGATTGGCATAGACATCTCCTTTTCATTCATCCGCGAGGCTAGAAAAAAGATGTACGAGTTAAAACGTGGAAATGTTGAGTTTTGTGTATCTGACTTACTGAACACGCCATTCAGCCCCAGCAAGTTTGACCTGATACTTGCATTGAACCTGCTTGAGCTTGTGGATCCGGAAAAGCTTCTAGCGTCAATACACTGGCTACTTAAGCCGCATGCCGATATGATAATTGCTGATCCGTATGATTATAACCGCGACCCGCCAGCGGAAAAGATCTACGATGCACAATCTTTCCGCAGGCTTTTGGAAAATTCAGGCTTTGAAATTGGGGAAAAGAGCAGCAAGAATGAATCATTTATCCCATGGGTTCTCAAAATAAATGAGCGAGCATATTTGTTCTACTTTGTAGACTACATCAAGGCTAAGAAGCTGTCGAAGCAGAAATTTTAATAATACAACCAAATTAAACATATCCATGCCAACAGCATATGTCCTTATCAATTGTGACTTGGGTTCTGAAGAGGAAATAATTCGAGAAATAAGAAGATTGCCGGAAGCCGTTGAAGTATCAGGTGTATATGGTGTTTACGACATAATTGCTAGAATAAGC
>JAICEE010000043.1 GCA_025924355.1 Nitrososphaera sp. | reverse complement strand
TATCGAACGACTATAACCCTGCAATTCTCATTTTTGCATGCTGCTATTACAGAATTATCTTACTTAAAGTAAATAAACAAAAAAGGTATAGTTCGATTATGACGATCAATGCTGATAGTCAAAATCCAATCATGAATTCAGCAGAAGAACGAAGACGACGGTTTCTTGAAGAATTTGAAAAGCCTTTCAAGTGTGAAAAGTGTAATGAACGATTCAAGAAGAAGAAATATCTTCGCGAGCATAAATCAGATGTGCATTCATACTGATCATAAAGAAGGTGCCGGAGGCGGGATTTGAGCCCGCGACCTTACGATTTCTTACCAGATGAGATTATGAGTCGTACGCTCTAACCAAGCTGAGCTACCCCGGCACTAAGTGTAACGCCACTGGTTTTTGGCACTGCATAATATAAGTTATGCAAGAGTAACTTACTTACTGGATATAAATGACAAGAATGAATTCAGGAATGCGATTGATGCTACTGCCAGCATCATGGAAGAGATGAATGGGCGGTAAATAGTAAGATAGAGTCATTCAAACATTCGACGTACATCGCCTTCAAGCACACCCGATCCTGAGTGCAACCTGTCGATGTGGTTTGACAGCCCTTCTTTTGTATCAAATGGAGATTCGCAGTATGGACACATAAGCTTGGCGGTGCTGATGTCTCTCATATAGACTATGGCCTTGGGATTGATGATGCAGACAGGAGTACCCTTGATAGCTGTGTGCGCTGTAGACACTGTAGCCATATGGATCTTCTCAAAGATGTCATCCCGGGAAACCATTCCAAGCACAGCCGAATGGGAGCTCACGATTACCTGCCTTACCACATGCTTGTCCATGATTGAAAGGGTTTCCTGAACAGTGTTATGCGGGCCCACGGCAAGAACGGGGCTTGTCATTATTTCCCTGAGCCTGACTTTGCCGGGGTTTCTTCCCTGCGACATCACCTTGAACAGAATGTCAGTCTTACTCACGATCCCCACCACTTCTCCTACGTGTGACACAAGGACGCTTCTGACGTCTCTCTCTTTCATGAGGTCTAATGCTTGATCGGTAAATTTGTCACCTTCTAAAATGGCCACATTAGTGTTTATGAAATGCTCAATAGGTGAAGACAACAGTGCAGAAATATCGTCTGGGATGAAGGAACTGCTCATACATATTTGTCCATTCTGTTTTATTTAAGCCTGGCTAAGCTTGTTTGTCTTCAAACCTGAGCTTTATAAGGTTCTGACCGCCTGCTTTGCGTATTTCGACAAGCTCTTCGCGTTCGAGTCTCTTGACCAGCCTCCATATCGTCGTCTTGGGTATCTGAAACTTGGTTCTGATCTCGCTTTCAAAAGCTGCCCCTTCCTTTTCTGCCAAGAACTTTAGCACCTGTTGGTCTTCTGGGCGCAAGTGCGGCCTTTCTACAAGTATATTGCCAACTATATGCGAAAGAATAGAGCTATCTATCGGAGAATCAGAGATAGTACGTGGCATTGGAGGAATGCTGGTGGTGGCCTCTTCTACTGATTCTGCCATCTCTTCCTGCTCTTCAACTTGTACAATATCTTGTTTGGGTTCCACTGGTGCTACTGAATTAGTAGGCCGAAAGACAGCTCCTGCCCTGCTACCGATATTGTTAGTGTTGGCCTTTGGCAGATCATTTGCATTGTGAAGTTCTGACACTTGCTTTGAGCGCCTCCTCTTTCTGAAGAATACCATGGCGCCGATCCCTCCTGCTACTGCTACAGCTGCTACTGCTATTGCTGTGATCATCACCGTTAATGGTATTTCTGACTGTGTAGGTTTGTCACCTAGTGCCGTAACAGCATCTTGCGCAGAGTTTCTAGCTTCTGTATAATTGCCAATTGCAAATTCATTGTTTGCCTGCTCGAGAATCTGCATAGTGACAGTATTATCTAAGCCGCTTCCCCCCGCAGCGGCACTATTTATCTGCGCCTCGGCATTGGCAAGTGCTTCTTGGGCAGCATCATACTCCCTACCTGTGGCAATAGCTGCGTCATTTGCTTGATCTGCCAATCTTTCAGCTTCCGTGAATCTCCTGTCATCACGTGCATCTATCGCTCTCTGAAGGAGATCCCTCGCGCTTGTCAGTACAATGCCTGGATGGTTGTTATTTATCTGAACAATGGTACTTTCGGCTGCGGTGATGACAATGTTTGCCTGCTCTTCTGTGCCCAAAGTTCCTATTACGTAAACGAACCGTATATTGCCAGGTTTGTATGTAAGGATTTGCTGGTCGCCTACAAGTACTATAGATGGGTTTTCTCCTGGATCTGTCAATATGCTATCTGGAGGCAGCTTGACTGATAGGCTAATGGTGGAATTAAGACTGAATATCCATTCCCTTCGGTCTTTGGATAAAAAATCTGAAGTGGTATAACTTATCTTGAGGTTTGAAGCGTTCGGCCTATTGAGGACAATTTCATTGGGCATTTCTCCGCTGTTAAATTCGACCACCTTGTCCTCATAGTCAGCGACTATAAGGTCTCTAATGTCCTCTCCAAAAAGCCTGATTCTTATTTCTTCAGCAAGAGGATCCTCGATGCCGACGTTGTATTCAACAAGGGCCTCTCCGTTTGCAAAGAGTGCAATAAAGAGTGACGAAGTTGAACTTTGACCTTCCTCCGTCGCCGCCTCCTCATCCTGAGCATACGCCGGAATTATGGCATTAATGACAATAAGAAGGAGCATCCCCGGAACGAAAAACCCGGCTCCATCTTTCCAATGATATGCAGATATCATTAAAAGAGTATACCAAGATTAAGAGGAAAGCTGGAAACGATATAAGTCTTCTGACCTGCCTAATTCCTCATTTCGGGATAGAATGTTCTAAAGTTTTTATCATTATAGCCCTCAACCCACTTAAACTTACGCTGTAGTGTTGAAGTGTAAATTTTAGCCCAGTCAAGCTCTACGTAGTTGAGCCAAGCTTTCATGATCCGGGGATCGATGTAGTTGCGGAGAGAGGTACCAAGATTGTAGTCTCGGGTCTCCTGCTGAAGTATTAATTGCATCTGTAACTTTTCTATCCTTTCTTCTAGCCGCTTCTCTTGCAGTTCTGTCTTCCAATTCTTAGCTGCAAAATCTGCCTTAAGCTTGGCTATTGCGTCCTTCTTTTTTCTGATCGATTCTTCGAATTTTTCAAGTGCTTTTCTAGCTGCAGGGTTCTTTGGATCGATTCCTTTTTTGTGGTTGCAAGTAATTGCAGCTTCAAGGTTCGCCTTCTTGGCTGCATAGATTTTCTCTGCTTCTAGAGAGTTCTTGTCGACCTTCGCATTTGACAACTGCCGCTGCACCACCCTTGTCGCAATACAGGTTCTGAATACCTTGGCGGTAAGCCCTGGCATTATCTGCTGTAAGAACACGTTTACTTTACGCGAATTGATACCGTCAAATATCGGGTCACTTGGCTTTTTGCCTTGCATAAATTTTTTCAGGTTCGTGTAAAGTGCCTTTGTATCTTCCGAATATACTTCCAGCCTCTTTTGCCATGGAACGCTGTCCTTGCCCAAAAAATTGAATTCAATGATCTGCTTGTCGTTTACCTGCGGGAACTCAATATGCTCAACTCTAAGCGTACTTGCCCCAACGGTGTCAGCCTCTTCAGGATCCTTTTCATCGCCGACTCTCATAGCAAGCTTTAGTATCAGATATGCGACAGTAGCTACTTTGCCATCTCCCCTCATCATTTTCCGTATCACTTCCCTATGCACTTTGCCCTCACGCTCTGCCAGCTTTTTTGCCTTGTCATATTTGGCTTTATCATTTTCTTGGCGAAGCGCTGCCGAGTCATGCAGCCACACATACTTGCGCTTACCAGTCAGACCTTCTATCCAAGTAGCAAGCCATGTCGATGAATGATCGTGGATTATGGCCTTCCAGTTACCCTCCGGAACTGGTGCGTTTTCGCCCAAGTTTAGCGTAATATCCTGTGGCCTTACTCGTGGTTTCCATCGACCTCTCATGGGGTGCTGCCCGCGGCCCATGAACAATCCCGGTGGCTCGACCAGCCAGTTTGCGATGTCTACTTCAATGCCATCGACTACTGCCTTACCATAAATGGCTTTGAGCCTTTCACGCTCCGCCTTTTTGGCTTGGGAGATACTTTTCTTTTCTTCCTTTGAGAGGGTCTTATATTTCTCCTTTTCCTGTTCCTTCATCTCTTTTTCTTCGTCTGCAAGCCTATAAGCCATCGAAAAATCTATGTCCTCTATCGTGATGTTGTTATAACTCTCGGGCAGGAGCTTTTGGAGGTCGCTCAGGAAATTTTGCTGAAAGGTAGGATCTTGGACGTAATGTGTGTCCTTCTTTTTTGCCCAAGCATAAACAATCTCTTCCTGATCTCTGTTGAGCGCCAGTTTTTCTCCCCTGATAGTGAGTGTGATACCCCTTGGCTGATGTTCAGGAGGTAAGGCAACGCCCCTATGCTCAAGTGTCTGCCACTTCGCACGCGCAGTAGCAGTAGTACTGACGGCTTCTTCCAATTTTATTTAAAGCCATCTACAACTACTCTTAAACTTTATCCCATTAGACAAGAGCTCTGTCACCCCAGATCTTCTCGCCTATTTTAGTTTTTTCACCTTCTACTATCCTATTCATTACTTCAATTGCGGCGGGCTTGTGCAAAAACTCGTTGTTGTTACCGCACCGATAGGAATAGGTGCAACGAGGACAACCACTTTCGCTTACGCATGAACATTCGGATAGTATGCGCAGCGAGCGTCCAAAAGCATTGTCCAGCCTCTCGTATAATACCCTACTGGCTCCATTTCCACCGATGCTACCGTCATAGACAACTATTAATCCCGAGGAGCCAAGCGAAATACCGCCTAAGTCCTGCGATGCACCACCTGTTATCATAGCACTCCCTTCTATTATGACGTGCTCTGAAGCGTGAAAGCCACTCATTTCTACATACTGCTCGTCTTCCACTTTCTGTAAGATGTATGACGGTCTAGGTGCTCTAAAAACAAACCCTTTTGTAAGGAATTCATATTCTAGTGACTTATCCAGCATCACTTTTTTTCCTTGTGCTACCTCCTGACCGATTTCAATGTTGACGTAGCCGAGCACTCTCTTTTGGATTTTGAGCGCACAGTATGCTACTTCGATTCCGAAAATTACCTTTTTCTCATATATTTCTAAAATAGAGGGCCAATCATCCGTCAAAGCCTTAGTGTAATAGGGATAGTCGGATGGAATAGCCGCAATCTCAGCATAGGGTTGGCTGTTTGGCTCAAAATGGAGCTCCTGCACTTTATACCGTCGACCTCCAAGAAAGTATACCGCTTGTTGGTGGAGCTCTTCAAGCGCCTGCGGCAATGCTCGATCGCCTACAATCTTATTGTTAAACTTGATGTCGACCCTGCTTCCAATGCCGCGAATGCTATACTCATCAAGTACCTTCAATGCGGCCTTTAAGTCAGGCACAAATCTATCTCTACCTAATTTGACAATGCCCTTTGAGACAAGCTTTTGAAGTACAGGCCACATCTTCTTTGATTCTGCTATCAACAAGGGCTTGTCGCACGTCATTGCTAGTACTTGGTACTCTAGTACGAATGGATTTGATGGATCAGTGTATGCCAATTCATGATCGTCCATATAGTCTGATGGATGCATCTTATAGTATTGGCTTATTGGATCATTGCCAAGTGCGAGAAATGCGTACCCCTGCTGACCCCGCCTTGCTGCGCGGCCGACTCGCTGAAAAAGCCGATTAATAGGCACGATATTGGAAATTATCGCGTCAACACTTCCAATGTCGATCCCCAGTTCGAGCGTAGGCGTGGCAGATATTGCCATGAGCTGGCCTGTCTTGAACTCTTGTTCTATTTCTTTTCTGAGAGCAGGTGCCAGGCCCGCACGATGCACTCTGATGTTAATTCCCTGTCGCGCTCCATAGAAGGCCATGAGCTCGGAGCTAAGATGTGAGCTGGCAAACACGATAGTCTTATGCTTTCTCTTTGTGGTCTGCCTAAGTAGGTCCAGCATCAATGACCTGTAAGATCTAAGCGAAGGAAATATTATTGCAAGGTTTATCCTGCCCCGCCTGCCTCTACCGTTAATCACATGCATCTGCCTACCAAAAAGAGTCTGGCAAAATTCAGAAGCATTTGGCAATGTAGCCGATGCAGCGACTATCTGAAGCCTTCTCCCTGTAAGCCTCTCGAGCCTTGCAATGATGTGGTGTACATTAGCTCCAAAGATACCTGTGTATACGTGCGCCTCATCAGCTACTAGAAATTTGGCAGTCCTGACTATGCGTGAGAATTTTGTCTTATGCATCATGTGGTAGTGCAACACGTCAAAATTGGAGATAATCACATCAGGCGGGGATTCTATTACGGCTTTGCGGTCGCTTTCTGATGTGTCGCCATCGAGGAGTGCTACCCTTACACCAAGTGGCTCTGCCAGCTCTTTTATCTTGGGCAGTTGGTCGCGTGATAGTGCCTTCGTTGGATAAATAAAAATTACAGATACTTTACCTTTGCCACTGCGAAGTGAGCCAAATCGCAACGGTTGTTCTGCTGCCACTTGTTGAAGTAGCGGAATGCAAAAAGCCTCAGTTTTACCTGACGCAGTGGGTGCGGTAATTACCAAATCATTTCCCTGAAGGATTTTTTTGATGGCTTCCTCTTGAAATTTGTAAAGGTAGTTAATCTTTTTCGCCTTCAAGACATCGATTATGGCTTTGTCCACTGGCACATTATCAACTAGGGACCCAAGCTCAGGCGGAGGCTCGTCTATAGTCTGAAAGTCGACGATATAGTCCTGTTGCGAGTGCAGTGTCTGCTCAAGAAGTGGGTCACCGGTGGCTTTAGCCGCATCTATGAGAGCATCTATTTCTGCCGAAGGCCGGATTATCTTTTCTTGCTGCATCAGAAGTTTCAGGTCGTCGGCATATGCAATGCCTGCGCCACTCTCACATCGGTCGAGAAACTCAAGGTAAGCTTCATCTGTGCTGCTACCCGTTGTGGGTATTATTGCACAGATATTGCATTTGGAACATCGAAATATCAACCGCCCATCAAATATCTTGTCAACTCCAACTGAATGTAGAGAGCTGCACCTTGGGCAAAGGTAGTTTATCAAGCTACAGGCGCATAAACAGAAGCAAGATAATTGCTTTTCTGTCTTTCTGGAGCTTTCTAGACCTATCGAAATAGCGCTCGAAGTGATCTACGATTCGTTGTACGATGTCAGGATGCCAGCATTGCTTTCTCAGAATTTGATAAGCATCCCGTCATAAAAAATATGTTAGTTTCGCTGATTCAGAAATAAGGGGTTCTGCATCCCAAATTTGTGGTGTCCAGCTAAGATTGCAGTTTTACAAAAACAGAATCGTTCAAAACCCTCATAGCTCAAGGCTATCGAGGCGCCCTTATGAGACCTGATGATTTGAATCGTAAGCATTATGAAAGAAAGCTCATGTGGCTTGATCATAATATTAAAGCAGCAGAAGGAAAAGAGTGCTAGAGAGGTTAGAAAACTAGCTATAATAATGGCGTGATGATAGAAGCTGACAGCTAGTTGTCCGGTCTTGGAAGCCGCTACTGGATTGAGGTGATAGAGGTGTTGCGGGCAATTATCCCGGTTTATGACAAGGTCAACAGGGTCATCTCGCTTGGTAAAGACGAGGAATACAGACTAAAAGGTATTAGAGGCCGCGTTAGACCAGGCAATATCATACTCGATGCCGGCTCTGGCTACGGCAACATGTCACGTTTAGCACTTGCAGAAGCTCACGGTGACGCAAAGGTTGTAATATACGATCCGCTGCTCGAGATGCTTGCCAATGTCAAGTATTACTTGCTTGGTTCGCAGGGAGCGCTTTGTTCTGGTGTCTTCGAGTACATGCCTTTCCGTGAGGGCGTATTTGATGCTGTACTCTGCGGCTATTCTCTCCGCGATTCAATATCCCTCAAACAGGCCATAGCGGAGATGCACAGGGTGCTAAAGACTGGCGGCCGGCTTGTAATAATCGACCTTGGCAAGCCAGATAACCGTATATTAAGAGGAATGGTTTCTGTGTATCTGAAATATTTTCTTGGAATATTCGCTTATTTGGCCGCTGGCAATTCAGGATTAAAATTCAAAACGCTTTACGGTACCTATGTACGCTGGCCCAAAAATTCAGAGCTTGAGTACATGCTAAAAGAAAAATTTTCTCACATACAGTTTGATACGAGCATGATGGGGGGCGCAGTCATCATAGCCGCATACAAGTAACAGTGTGGATTGCAATGAATCATGCTGTAGTACTCGTTGCAATTTGCTCT
>JAICEE010000042.1 GCA_025924355.1 Nitrososphaera sp. | reverse complement strand
TTTGACTATCAGCATTGATCGTCATAATCGAACTATACCTTTTTTGTTTATTTACTTTAAGTAAGATAATTCTGTAATAGCAGCATGCAAAAATGAGAATTGCAGGGTTATAGTCGTTCGATAGCTCAGGTACAAAAAACAACAGGTTTCTCAATAAGAGTTAATCATGCCCAGAGCTGAGAGAGCTTGAAGCTCCCTCTATCCTCTAGAGGGATAATGGAATTTCAGATGCAACAGGTTACCGCAAATTTGCGGAGTAAAATGTCTGAGTATTTTAAGACACGATTATATATGATCTGCAAAACTAGTCTTATAAGTGCCGTCGTAGCTCAGCCTGGGAGAGCACTCGACCTTTTAAGGGGTGAAGCTGAAGACCGAGCTGTCGTGAGCTCAAATCTCACCGACGGCATTTTACATCTGTTTTGTAGCATTTTTGACTATTCTAGCAGTGTTGTCAATTATCCTTCCAGATGCAGCCAGATGGTTCTTGGCATCAAATACAGCTGCTAATTCCTGCTTTGACAATCGAGTAGAAATATTACTATCTTCGCATGCAGCATCAAAAAAGTGCTGGCCACTTTCAAGTGCTGAAAACGCTACTCTTTGTATATCTCGATAGGCATCGAAGCGAGCAACTCCTTTCTTTATTAGTGCGTCCAGTATAAATTCGGCATAAATCTGGCCCTTTGTCATTTCAATGTTGTATGAGATCCTTTCTTTGTTTACTTTTAGCTCTCGAATTACCTTGGTCATTGCATTAAGCATTTCGTCAAGTAGTATAGCAGCCATTGGAAACGCAAAGCGTTCATTTGCTGAGTTTGAGAGGTCGCGCTCGTGCCATGATGCAATATTTTCCATCGATACGATCACAAGCGATCGCAGGATTCTTGCAAGCGATGATACTCGCTCACTTTTTATGGGGTTGCGCTTGACTGGCACTGCGCTGCTTCCCATTTGACCTCTCCGAAAATGCTCGGCGGCTTCACCTATCTCTGTGCGTTGCAGGTTTCTGATCTCGATCGCGATCTTGTCTAGTGTGGAACCAATTAGTGCAATACAAAACTGCATCTCTGCAAACCTTTCACGGGGCACAATCTGTGTTGCAGCATCTATAGAGTAAAGACCAAGGTTTTGAGCAACAATTTTTTGTACTTCAAGTGCCTTGTCGCCCATTAGAGAGCCCGTACCAACCACGCCAAGCGTCTTACACACTAAGAAGCGCTTTTCACCTTCTTTGATGCGTTCGATATGCTTGGCCATTTCCGCTGCCCACACTGCAAATTTTAATCCAAATGAAATAATGCTTGCATGCTGCCCATGCGTCCTGCCTACCGCTGGCAAGTCCCTGAATTCAAGCGCCCTATCAACTAAAAGGTGCGCAAGCTTGGCTACCTTTGATAGAATTATTGAAAACGCCTCACGCATCTGCATGCAAATGGATGTGTCTATCACATCATTGCTTGTCAGCCCGTAGTGAATCCATAGCTTGGATTTGGCTGAAACTTGCTCGCTTAATGCCTCGACCATTGCGGCAGTGTCATGTTCGCTCACTGACTCAAGTTCGCTAACTCTAGCAGGATAGATCCTGCCCGGGCTGGCTCCTCTTGTAATTTCATCCGCTGCATCTGCTGGGATAATACCTAGCTGAGCCTGGGCCTGCGCAACGGTTGCCTCAAAATCGAGCTGATACTGCAGCCTCCTTTCGTCCTCAAAGATGTCGCGCATCTCTTTGCTACCATAGCGTCCAGAGTCTATCGGCAGTATTGGCATCAGTCTCAGGATAGAGCGACGAAGCGGCAAAAATAAATCTTCTTGCCAACTATAAATTACTCCCCCCCCAACCCGTCACCATCTCATTTGTGTAATATTATCTATTGTAGTGGATGCGTGCTCTATAGATTACCTGCACGTTATACGTTGCAAAAAATAAGCTACACGTTTTTGCATACGAGTCGGGCAAGGCTTAAAATTACTTTACAAGAAATAGCAGCAACAGAATTGGATGAACTTGTCACTAGGAGCGGCAGCCATAGAGTCAAGAAGGTAAAGGACCTTGAGTATAGAATAGACCCAGAGCCGGCCAAGGGTATGAAAGTCCCAGTCACAATTTACGCCGATGAATCGTTGATATCGAAAATGGTGACTGACAGGACAATCGACCAGGCTGCAAATGTCGCCACGCTACCAGGCATCAAAAAGCATGTGATAGTGCTCCCTGATGGCCACGAAGGCTATGGCTTTCCTGTCGGAGGTGTTGCGGCAACTGACCTTGAAGAAGGAGTGATCAGCCCGGGCGGGGTGGGCTATGATATCAACTGTGGTGTGCGCATGATACGAACGAACCTGACCGAGCGAGATATTAGATCACGGCTAAAGGAGCTAGTCAATGAGCTTTTTAAATCAATTCCCTCAGGCCTCGGAAGTGAGGGAGCAGTAAAGCTGACAAAGACTGAGCTTGACGAATTACTAGTTCAAGGTGTCAGATGGGCCGTCAGTCATGGATTTGGTACTGAAGACGATATGGAAGCATGCGAAGAGAGTGGCAAGATGGAAGGAGCGGATCCTGCAAGCGTCTCAGACACTGCAAGAAAAAGAGGTGCAGCTCAGCTTGGGAGTCTGGGTTCTGGCAACCACTTTCTTGAAGTGCAAAAAGTAGACGAGATCTTTAACGAGCATGCAGCCAAGGCGATGGGCATCAACCAAGCAGGCCAGCTGACGGTGCTCATACACTGCGGCTCCCGAGGCTTTGGCCACCAAATATGCACTGATTACTTGCGTGTTTCTGAATCAGTTCTACGAAAATATGGGTTGACGCTTGCAGACAGGGAGCTTGCGTGCGTGCCCAACAATTCCAAAGAGGGGGAGGACTATCGCAAAGCAATGTATTGTGCTCTCAATTTCGCATGGGCCAACCGCCAAATGATAACACATTGGACACGGAAAACGTTTGAGCAGATCTTCAAGTCAAAAGAAAGTGACCTTGACATGGGTCTCATTTACGATGTTGCACACAATATCGCCAAGGTGGAGCGCCACAAGGTTAATGGCAAGGGGACCTCAGATCTAGTAGTCCACAGAAAGGGTGCTACAAGGGCTTTCCCTGCAGGCATGGAACAGATCCCAAGCAAGTATCGGAGCATTGGTCAGCCAGTAATAATACCGGGCTCAATGGGCACTGCCAGCTGGATTCTGCTTGGCAACCAAAATTCACTTGATCTCAGCTTTGGGTCTACTGCACATGGAGCAGGTCGCATGATGTCGAGGTCTGCTGCAAAGCGAAGCTACACAGCCGACCTTGTGAAAAGTGGCCTAGAATCAAAGGGAATCTATGTCAAAGCGCTTACAAAGGAAGGCATAGTCGAAGAGACACCGGAGGCCTACAAGGATGTTGATGCCGTAGCCAATGTTTCGCATTCCCTTGGAATTGCTACCAAGGTGGCGAGGCTCGTACCAATAGGAGTGATAAAGGGCTAATGCCAGCAGACGACCCTGAGATTGACCTAATAAATGCACGCAAACTGAGAGAGCTTCGTGAAAAGGCAGCTGCGATGGAAAAGGTAAAAGCCAGTCGCCATCAGCAGCCACTGCCAAAGTCCTCAAGAGAAATAGTATCTACCTACCTCTACGACAGGGGCGACGAAGTACTAGAGCTTGCTTACGGGCAGTATCCTGTCCAGACTGAAGCGATTGTCACAAGAATTGCCACACTTATTTTGTCTGGGGAAATAACAAGCAGGATATCGGGAGGCGAACTCTTGATGCTTTTCAGGTCTGTGGGCCTTAACATAAGGGTCAACACCACAATCAAGGTCGAAGACGATGGCAAGTTGATCTCATTTTCTGAGAAACTCAAGAAAGCAACAGCAGAAGAATGATTTGCCTTGATAATGGGAACCTTTATCCTGGATTTTCAGACAATTGATTTTGAACCTGATGCTAAGATTGCAATAGATATGCTCTCTGACTACCAGAGGCTCTGCCAACTAGAAAACTCGTTTGCGCTTGACCCACCAGTACATAGCCTCGGCTGGTCCTTTGCGAAGATGTTTCTGGCAGGTCAATTTGTGGAGAAGTTATATTCACATCATGCTTACAACATAGAGGCTTCAAAAGGCAAAAAGCCTGAAGACAAGTTCATTGCATGGCTTCAAAAGGAATTGAAAAATAGAGGCTGTGGTGCGCAGATAAAAATAGCGCCAGAAATGAAATCGATTTAGACTCTCCGTCCTCTTCTGCCGCCTGGCTTTCTTGTAGTGTCGTGCGGCACAGGAGTCACATCATCGATTCTGCCAATGCGAAAACCTGCTCTTGCAAGCGCCCTGATGGCAGCCTGAGCGCCGGGACCTGGAATTCTTGGACCTACTCCGCCGACAGCACGTACGCGAATATGCAGGGCATTGATGCCCTTTGCCTTGGCCGTTTCAGCTGCTGCGACAGCAGACTTCATAGCTGCATAGGGTGAGGATTCATATCGGTCAGCGGTAACGTGGCGTCCGCCAGAGCTAAATGAGATTGTCTCGCTTCCACTCAAATCGGTAATATGGACAAGTGTGTTATTGTAACTGCTAAAAATGTGAGCTACTCCCCACTTTGTTTGCGTAATGTCGCCTGCTATTTCAGACATGTATTTGAACTTGCTTTTGTAGAGAGTTAAAAACTTTATCACTTATGGAAATGCATATAGCCCCTATTCTCAAGAAGCCTATTTCTGGCAAAGACCTTGCCAGAACCCTTCTGCACTCTGCCTATAACATGCAGACTAACGCCTGCTTTCCTTGCTGCAGCTTCGGCTTGCCTTATTTTTCTATGCGAAATCGTTGCCACTATTTCGTACTCTTCACCACCGTGAAACACCAACTCATGCTTGTCAAGACTGTTTTCCTGTGCGAACTTGTCCAAGCCTTCTACGGATGGAATGCTGTAAATTATGATGTCAACCCTCTCACTTTGGCTTGCGAGTTCATATAGTGATACTGCAAGTCCATCACTTGAATCAATTGACGATGAGAAATATCTTGCAAGCGCCAACCCAAAGCTCTGCCTTGGGTAGGGCTCGAGCACTGACTTCACTGCGTGCTTTCTGAATGTGATGCTGTCGCCGCCGCTGCTGCTGCTGCTGCTGACTGTGATTGCATTTTGCATTAGGATCGCTAGGCCAGCAGTAGCAAATCCAAAAGGCCCAGATACGACTACATAATCTCCTGGCTTCGCTCCACTTCTTGTTGGAACTTTGAATCTAGAAAAGCCAATCATGCTGCAGTCAATAACAAGATCGCCAGCTTCGTTTGTATCCCCGCCAACTATTTTGACTCCAAATTCCTTTGAGGCAATAGCAAAGCCCTCAGCAAGCCCTTCAATAAATGGCTGCTGCATCGAGTAGCTGTCTGGTATGCCAAGTGAAATTACTGCTGCGTGTGGCTTGACGCCCTTGGCAGCAAGATCGCTTATGCATGAGACGATGCTCTTTCGTGCAGCCTGCCAGGCTTCCATGCCGCTGGGGATATCGGTACTTGCAACCAGCATGTCGCTTTTCATAACAATTCCTTTGTCTAAGAACGCTACGTCGTCAAGGTTGCTTATACCCAGCTTGTTTGCAAAGATGCGAATAATCTGCTTTTCATTTAATTTGGTCATATACAGTCTGAACCTTTTCCCTTGCCTTCTTGTAAATTACCTGTGCCCTCTCCCCTCTGGATTCGACAGATATCCTGATCACGTGTTCGGTGTTTGATGGCCTGATCAGTATCCACGAGTCTTCATCCATTATTGCCTTGACGCCGTCTTCTGTCAATATCGAGTACGAATCGCTCTTGAAGACATCGGGCAGCTTTTCGATTATTGCATTGTGGAGTGAAGGATTAGCCACTATCTTCGATCGTATTTGTACAAATTGTGACGCAAACTTTAGGCATTCGTCTACAGTCTTCTTGTCAAGCGTTGAGATCGTTGCCGCCGCCAAGAGTCCATCGCGGCACATGTTTACCTGAGGCATGACAAACCCCGCGCTACTGCCCTCGCCTCCTGCCTCTGCGTTTACATCAAGCATCTTGCTGACGACGTTTGCTTCACCCACTTTGGAGTATGCAACAACCTTGCCATTGCTCTTATGGATGTATTTCTCTATTGCAACACTGGTATCGATGCTTGTAACAAACTTTTTCAGACCTATCTTCAGTGCCCTTGCTACACACAGCAGCAGTGTTGCGTCTGGGTTCAATTTTTTGCCTTCGCTGTTGACAACTACAACCCTGTCAGCATCTAGATCAAGCCCAAAACCATAATCAAGTTTGTTTGCAGTTACAAGTGCGCGCAGGTCTGCCAGCTCATCTGTAGTGGGATCCGGGCCCCTTGATGATATCCCTGCAATGCCATTGATAGTATAATACTTGTGTCCTAACTTTTTGAATAAATACTCTGCATAGCCGCATGCCGCACCTCCAGCTGCATCAATTCCTACTTTGACAACCGCAGTATCACTCTTTGCCATCTCTGCAACTACATCAGGATAGTTTGAGGAAATCTGTAACTCATTTCCAAAATTGCCCGGATGTTGATTGCTTGTTGTCTTAAGCATTCCTTCTAACTCGTGCTCAAACAAGCCTCTCCCATCAATTATGAACTTGAGCCCATTCCACTCTAAAGGGTTGTGTGATGCTGTCACTATAATACCAGAGCCATACTTTCGCGCTTCTCTAAATGCTGCTGGGGTGGGCGCAATGCCAAGGTTGTAAACATCAATACCCGCAGCCATCAGGCTTGCAATCACAGTTTGAGCAATAATCGTACTGGATGGACGGGTGTCGCGTGCTACTACACACTTGCTAG
The DNA here is from genome assembly GCA_025924355.1 of Nitrososphaera sp. Classification (GTDB taxonomy): domain Archaea; phylum Thermoproteota; class Nitrososphaeria; order Nitrososphaerales; family Nitrososphaeraceae; genus Nitrososphaera. The sequence continues at coordinate 1,725 of JAICEE010000042.1, read as the reverse complement.
ACTTGATTAATCCAGCAAACTGGCCGGCAAACCTGTTCACCGCGTGAAGGTTGAGATCTTGTCCGTAGACGCCCCTGACTCCTGAGATCGATATTTTCACACCAAAAAAACAGTTGTATGTCTTATTTATTTTAGCGTGAAGCATTAAATAACGAGAAGCTGAAGTTGCATCCTGTTTTGCCCTAGTAGCTCAGCCTGGCAGAGCGAAGGTTTCGTAATTCTACGCTCACCTTCTTGTGTGAGTGTGGAGCGAACACCTTAGGTCGTGGGTTCGAATCCCACTTAGGGCTTTTGGTCACATATTGTTTGCCTTGAGGTTAAGAGGAAGTAGTATCTTTATTATCTTTTTCTTGTCTTAGATTCACTGTAAGTTCAACAATCATTTTGTTATAACTGCTGTTGCTCCTTTAATTGGGATAAAAAAGAACAAACAAGGTTCCTTAGATAGCCCTGCTGTTGCTGGTTCCTTTGAAGTTGGTTTCATTCCCATATCTTCACTGCTAAAAGAAAGTAAGAGAAAAAGAAGGAAGAGGGAACTTGTATTTCATAAGCGGGGCATCGTGTATCTCCCCTATTCTGCTACATCTGTTTCTCCCACCGCTTCTTCATCCACTGTTTCTCCTTCTTCTTCTCCTCCTCCTTCAGCAGTAGTAGTTGTAGTATTAGTATCAGTAGTGGCAGTTTCAGCAGTACTTAAAGTTCCATTAGTACCAAGCATCATTACAGGACTAAATGTCTGTCCTGCATCAGTTGATACTCTAAGTACAGATTCACTAGACCCAGTTTCTGCATTAGTTTCCCACCATGTAACAAACACACTATCTTCTCCTGCGGCTACTATTTCTGCATTTTGAGATTCAGCATTCGAAGAGTTGCTTAGGTTAATTCTGTCACTAAATGTCTCTCCACCATCGTTAGAAGCTCTAAACATTACTTCCCAATACCTCACCTGTTGGTCCAACAAACTATGTAGATGTTGTTGCCATCTTCAGATACTGCCATTGGAGCTTTTGGCTGTGTAGCTAGGTCTAGGTTCTGTCCAGAGAATCCTTCAGTAGTTGCTTCTGCTGCTGACAGCCCATGTGGTCCTAAAGGGATAGTAGCAGCAGTAGTAGCACCAACAATGACGAGCATTATTGTTGTCACTGCGGCAAGGGTTGTTGTTGCTGCTTTTTTTGCTGTTACTATAGAGTCATTCTCCTCCTCTTTCTTGTTACTCTTATTGAGATGCGTCATAATTTCTCTCGTTCCCAAGCACGAATGCTATAGATAGGAGAATTCCTCTATAGAGAACAGTGAGAACAGTAGTGCTATGTAACAACATCTGAAAGTAAAGAAGGAGAAATGAATGAAAATGTTGTATTGTTGTCTGTCTCTATAGTAGTTTTCTTTTTGGTTAGTTTTTGAGCTTTTACTCAAGACAGCAGCTGCAGCCACGTCCGCCCTCTCCTCCTTTCAATTTCAAGCGCAATTCTAAACGTAGGTATCGTTCTTCCCGTTCTAGACTATTACCGCCGCCATCCCAGTCCTATGATGATCTCTTAATGGTACAATAAATACCAGCTACCAATAATAGGAGAAGGCGCACAAAAAAGGTCTAGTTAAATCATAGTACGCATAGAGCAATGATGAGAAGAAAATGACAATGAGGAAATCAATAAGAATAATCGCAATGATGATGATAGACATGGTGGCTCTAATAGTAGTAGCAACGACAACATCACT
>JAICEE010000041.1 GCA_025924355.1 Nitrososphaera sp. | reverse complement strand
GGCATTTCATGGGTCTTACCCCACTTCGTGCCCTTTTCGCATACGGCAAGATAAATATGCTTTTCATCGTATATTACGGCTCAGCAAAATAATTCTAGGGAGGGATTCAAGTCCTCTTGGGCTTTTGATTTCGCGGCAGGCCATGCCTGTCAATCTTTGATTCCCTGATACTCTTTTTAAGTGGATGTTCTCTTCTTCTGCGCTCGCCCTTTGGCCTATTATATTTTTCAAGCTTGGCTTCACGCTCGCGCATTGTCTGCTTGCGTATTTTTTCGCCTTGTGGTACCCTCTTTTGGCTTGGGGTTACCACCGCCTGTTTTGTCTGCTCTGGTGCAAGCCCCAAAGAAATAGCATCAAGCCTAATCAGACTTCCATGAGATGCCAACCACTCTATCTTGCCGCTGACAGACTTTGCCATATCATCATTTTCTGTGACGAGATATACCTTATCAAGGCCGCTTCTTATCCCCCGGAAAGCAGCTTCTTCTATCTTTCTTAGCGACAGCTGATTGTCTTCAGTATCTTGGTTGCCGCCCTCTTCAGCTTTTAGAACTACAAAACCACACTTGATGTTTGGAAGGGCTGGATGGACGTTGATGTTCCACACTATGTCTATTGGGCCGGCGCCAAAGTCGACATCCTGCTCTACTTTGAAACTCCTCTCCTCACCCATATGGATTATTGCATCTAGGTTTACAGCTTGTGCCATTTTTTATACCACCTCTCCAGTCTGTGCGCTTTCACGCTCCCGCGCACCCTTTAATCCACTCTTGGAAGCAAGTGTTGAAGGCGTAACGACAGTGACGTACTTCCGCAGTTGAAGTATACTCTTGTCCGGCATTGACTCTATTGCATTCTTGACCTTCCCTGTCATTGCCTCCAAGGGCACAACAAACACTAGCTTGTCAATAAGGTTTAGCATGGCTCTTGCTATCCCTTCATTGATCGACGAGTTAGAAAACTCTGTAAGGCATATGAACCCAAGCCGCATGTCCGGCATTGACTCTGAACCGGGCTTGAAAATCCAAGCTACATGTACAGGCCCAGCGCCGAGATCGTGATTCTCTACCACTTCATAACCAAGGCTGCGGCCCATTTGGATGATTGGTGCTTTGAGGGTGTCTATCATCTGAAGTCCTTCATGCGAATGTTCCTCTGAATAAGCAGAAGAAGAATTCTGCTGACTCATATGTTACATTTACACACTATATCTTTTTACAGTTACCCGGCATACTGTCTGGCTAATTTTGCCATTGGCGTGAACTTTTTTAGCATAAAAAAACCAGCATCTTATATGAGCCATAAGAAAGAGATCAAAGAGCCGTTAGATACCGAGCAAGCGAAGGAGCTAGAGTTAGATGAAACACCCAAGCCTACTAGAAAGGTGAGCAAACCTTCGGTCCCCGCGCCTAACAATGCTGAGCCAAGTACCCATGATAAGATAAAAGGAAGACGAGTGATAAAGTAGTAGCGTGTGGTGATTGATTACTTTACCACCATGACAGGGCAATTGGCATATGTCACTACACCTGATGCGACGCTGCCAAGTAGTAGTTTGGCCAAGCCCGACCGGCGCCGTCCCTTTGTGCCAGTTATTATGAGATCGACTTTATTTTTCTCGGCGTAGTCTACTATTGCAGGTACTATAGAAGTGGGGCTAGCCACCATCTCTACCTTGACATTGACTCCTTGTGCCATAGCTTTTTTCTCAATTTCGTCAAACCACTTACGTGCTTCCTGCTTCGATTTTTCCAAAAGCTCATTTATTGCACTTGGTGTGACAAGTCCAAAATCGCCAGATGAATATGCATAGCCAAGCTGCGACACCACAACATATAACGAGATAAGCTGGGCCTCATATTTTTTTGCCATTTTGATAGCATAGTCGGCCGCTTTCATCGAAGATTCTGAACCGTCCACACATACAAGCATCACTGCAAAAGTCATCTCAGCTAAAGTTATGCATTCATGAAAGATATAAGGATTGAAAAAGTCTCCCTATATCTATAACAACAAGATGGCACGACCCTCAAGTTCAATGATGAGGCTTCTCACGACTAAATATTGTCAGTAGCGCTGCATTTTTTGCACCAAGCTCGGCAGTCTTTTCATTGCTATCTGAACTCCCTATTATTATTACATCGCCATCTCTTGGATTTAATTTTTCAACCAGCATCCTGCGCACCTTCTGCTCTTTCTTTAGTGAATCGTTGCTGCTGCTTGCCGGCATAACAAATTTGTTGTCCTTGAAAAGCAGAGTGGTGGCACCTGTTGCGCCCATCTTTATGGCAGCGTCCCGTTGCTCAATGCCCAATCCCACTGCAAAGCCAAACTCCCTGACAAGCACTGCATAGTTGAACCTGCTAAGGGAGACTGAGCACCTGGGCAAGCTCATTTCTGCTGGAATTGCTGATAGCAGTCCTTCGTATACACCTTTTCCTTTGGCAGTCATCTTTGTGCCCCTGTTTGATGTTTTGATAAGGCCATGCATCTTTAGGTGTTTTACAAGCGTTTTGACCGTCCCTTCGCCGAGAACCAATCCACTACATAGCGCATTCCTGCTCGTTATGCCCTTGTTTCCTATCCTTTGCAAAGCCGCAAACACATGCACAAGATCGAAGGAAAGTGCCCTACTTGGAGCATACCTGCTTGCAACCCTTTCAAGCATCATGATGTAAATGTGCATACATGACAGTACTAGAGCCTGTGCAGTATTTATTACCTACGAGTTGGATAAACCATCCCACTCTTTATATAGAAGCCGCTTGTATCCGAGGTGAATGCTAGTAGGCAACCAGATAACAAAAACATCTGAAGGCGTTCCGAGGATTGCAGTAGGTATTCTTCTTGGAGTGCTTGCTTTTGGAGTCTTTATAGTTGGATTCGATCAGGGTGAAATGCTTGGCTTTACTGTGCCAGCTGACGGTAGTGGGAGCGAACAGGGGACAAATTGGGCCCATGAATTCTACCATGACATGAGGCATGCAGCAGGATTTCCGTGCCACTAATCTTCCTGGTCCTTTATGAAAGCTATCACCTTTATTGCTATTACTCTCCTTGCTGGAGCGATTGCAGGAACTATCTTGGGTATTATCAACCAAGTTGCAGTTGAGCCGTATATCGAGCAGGCAATAGAGCTTGAAATGCACAATACCGCTCAAAGCGGCCAAGTAATCAACCCGGCTGAATTTGCAGCCTATCGGTTCTGGCAGAAAGGAGGCGAAATAATTGCCGGCACCATTTTGGGATTATCGATAGGATCGCTGTATGGAATTGTCTTTGCGTATACACGCGGCTCGATTTCTGGCACCAATAACAACAAGAAGAAGGCGCTCCTTGTTGCCGGCATCATGTGGTTCGTATTATTTTTAATGCCTGCGCTTAAATATCCTCCAAACCCACCTGCAGTAGGAGATCCTGAAACGATCTATTACCGACAGAGTCTTTATGTTGCATTTTTGGCGATATCGGGATTTAGCGCGCTTGGGCTTGCATTCTTGTATCGTAAGATGGTGATGGCATCTTCAAATAATACAAAGAAGAAAGCGATAATAATAATTCCCTCTGCATATGCCGCTATAATGGCAGGAGCATATCTTGCAATGCCGGCAAATCCTGACGCAATAAATGCGCCAATAGATCTGGTCATCGGCTTTAGAATAACAAGTGCAATCACCATCAGCATGTTCTGGGCTCTGCTTGGCGTCATTTTTGGCGCCTTTTGGGATAAAGCCAATTTTATTAGTAACAAGATTGCAGCTCGGCATAACTAGAATAACAGTTGAAAGGAAATGGAGGGCGGCTTTTACATGTTATTTTAGGAGAAGTCGATGTTAATGTTGTCGTTGTCGTCTCCGCTACCCTGGTGAGCGCAGATACTATCATCATCTTCACACTCGTTGTTGTTCTCATTGTCGAATCCTCTAAAGGTAAGGCTAAAGCCGTCGCCGTCGCCGCCGTTGATTCTAGAGTTCCTTGCTTCTACCCGTTGAATTAGCCCCTGAGGCTACTACTCCTACTGTAAACCAGAGGGAACTTCTTCCTCCACCGATATTCTAATTCAGATATACGATCCATCGATTGATTTTGCAATAAGTAGTAGGTGTATTGAATGCGTAAACTCGCATCAATAACCTCGGGGAGAATAAGTGCAGGCTAAAAAGAAGCTAAGACGAGATGGAACAAAATCTTTTGTGTTCTCTTGCTCAGTTCCAAATGCAATACAACCCTGAGCTTTTTCAATCTCTTTGTAACCACCTTTCTTTTGTGTGTCTGCAATGTCTTATATTGCCTGCAGTTTTTCACTTTCTTTTGCTTTTAAATTGTTTCCAACTATACTTACGATCAAAGTTAAAGGTCATGCAGTACCGCACCATTTGGGGGAGCTTGATATATATTATAAAATATCAAGCTCAGTGGGCTTGTTTGTTTTCTTGTCTCTTAACAAAAATACAAAATAATCCCTCTACTCGTCATGCCCGCTGATGAGGAGTAACTAGGCTATAAAATACAATCTTATATTTGATTATACATATTCATCGCTCAAGGGCAATGGTAACTATCAATGCAAGCCAGGAAGTTTCTGCATCGCTTGACAGGACATGGGAGATTGTTGCAGACATTGACAATGAGCCTCAGTACTGGCATGGCACCAAAACTGTAAGAAATATCAGCAAAGCTGGCAACAAGATAGAGCGCGAAGTCACCATCGCCTTTAAAGACTCAAAATGCCGTCAGACAGTCCTGCTCAACCCACAAAAGTCAATTGAAATAATGATAACAGAGGGACCCATTAGGGGCACCAAGACTGTGACGCTGAGCCCTTTAGGCAATCTAAAGACAAGGATCGATGTAGTATGGAATATCAAATTGACTGGATTCCTTAGTATCTTCACAGGCATGGTGAAAAAACACATTGCGGAAGGAACTGAAGAAGCGCTTGCTCGCATTGCCAAAGCAGTCGAATAAATAGCCCTATTTCTTGCTAAAAGAAGATGATGCAATGGAGCTTGCCCTTACAATAACGAACTTGGTATTGGCTGCAATAATGGCCGGTGTATTTGGCGTTTGGTTGTACTTCCTTACATATATGACCAAGTCATTTAGGCAATCTCCAATGCTTGAATCCTTTGACCGGACAAAGGTAAGCCGCTTCCCCAAAGTAAGCGTGATCCTGCCTGCTCGGAACGAAAGGCATTATATTGCACATTGTCTTGACAGTCTGCTTAGGCAGGATTATCCAAACTTTGAAATAGTTGCAATCAACGACTCGTCAACCGACGGGACAGGTGAAATAATGAAGGCTTATGCAGCTAATGACTTGCGCGTCATACATATCGACGCATCACCTAAACCGGAGGGGTGGACTGGCAAGAACTGGGCATGTTATCAAGGGTATCTGCAGGCTCGAGGCGAACTCTTGATGTTCACAGATGCCGATAGCAAACATTTGCCTACTACAATGTCCCTTGCAGTTGGACATCTCATGTCCGGGAACCTCGGGGCACTGACCGCTGTACCTCGGCTTATCTGCAACGACTTTTGGACAAAGATGACTCTGCCCCTTCTTGCAACATTTTTACACACGCGTTTTTCGCCAATCCGGGTAAACAATCCAAACACTAAGACCGGCTATTTTTTTGGCAGCTTTTTCATTATCACAAGAAGTACTTATGAGGCAGTCGGCACTCACGAAGGAGTAAAGGAGGAGTTGGTCGAGGATGGAGCACTTGGCGGCAAGGTCAAGGCTAGCAAGTTCAGGATGAAGATGGTCAGAGGCGAGTCCCACATAGATGCGGTATGGGCACGCGATCTTCCAACTTTGTGGCAAGGTCTTCGCCGCTTAATGATACCGGTTTACTATCAAGACAAAGTAGATGCCTATATGATGGCCATAGCGGTATTTTTCATCCTATTTGCACCTTTTGCATCTCTGCCATATCTGCCAGTAGCTAGCTTTGCTGGAAACATGTCCTTCCAGATACTGTTTGTACTGCAAATATCAGCCATTACCTTGATAATGGTTACTACTGCAGTGCAATGCCGGCTGGCCATATCTGAAAGCCCTCTGTACGCATTTGCTGCTCCATTGAGTGGTGCTCTCATTTCATTTAGTTTTATGTCAGCGATTGCTGATGCAAAGAAGAAAGGCGTAGTTAGCTGGCGTGATAGAAAATATATAATAAGAAAAACTCAAAATCCTCTATCATAAGAATTAACTATATAAATATACTGTACAAATAAGTGGAATAGGAGCTTGAAACGGCTGTTCCGCCATACACCTAATCTATCTAATAATCTAAAGATTATGGAAATGATGGACGAACGCAAAAACAATAGGGGAAAAATTCAGATAATGGGCGACGTGCTAGGGCTTGCCACCTCTGGAATAAAAAAGACTCATATAATGTACAGAGCGAATCTCAGCTACGAGCAAGTGCACCTCTACCTTGGAGAGCTGATCGGAAAGAGGCTGATCGCACAGGATGTGTCTCCTGATGGAGTGGTATATAGGACCACTACAAGGGGGAGGGAATTTCTGCTATACTACACGCATTTGGTGGAATTTCTTGAAGAAGAACCCGAAGTTGAGTTAAGTGCACCTTACATCAGCAAATAGTTAAACAAAGAATGTTCCATGAGAACAGAAGAATGACGAGGCACGAAAAAAAAGACCTGGCAATGCAGCCTGATATACACATAGAGCATCTTCTAAAAGAAGAAGAAGCCGAACAAGAGGCTGTACAGAATCTTAAAACCTACAAAGGGTTTTGTGTTCATAGACACAATTCCCGACACATTCATACAACAATGGAAGAGGAGGACCGAATTGCTTCCCGCAAGCCTATGGTCTTGGAGTTTATCTCGATCATTTGCGAACATATTCCGCTTTCTATACCAACAGCTGCAAAGCGCCATGATTATAGTAGTGTTAGTGGTGTAGAAATTCCTCCTGTAATCGAGCTTCCTAAATCTATGACTATCCAGCGCATTCGCATACCCCATAGTACAAGCCAGCAGGACTTAGAGAATGTGGGCCGTAGAATACAGATAGCTGTAGCGGATCTGGATGTTCATGAAATCCAAGCAGGAAAAGACGTACTATCTCAGTTATTACCTGTCGGCGGGTGGCACTATGTAAAGAGCAGACTAAAACTCATCAATTTTGAAAGGGACTGTATTTACGAGGAATATAGTCCCCAGCCATGCTCTATGCCAAGCTGTCCAATATGCATGATAGCAGTAGCCAAGAAGGGAAAAGAAAAACATCTAGAGTATGAGATACAAAAACATGTCCGAAAACGAGAGTCGTTGCAGGTGCGCACCTCATAATTTTTCAATCGTGCAAAAGATTATTAGAACAAGATGCAATAATTTTTCCTACTTTTGAACAAGGCTATTCTAGCCGTGTCAATTATTATGGCCGCTGTTGTGATCTTGTTTGTATATTCGCAGTTCAAAGAGCTTAATGATTTCGCTAGCAATGTGCCTTTGCTGAGTGATCTTGTACAAACAACTACAGATGGAAGGAGAGGCCTTAGCGATGATGCCTTTCAGATAGGCCAAGTGGGCATTGTCAAAGCTTCGGATACGGAGCTGAGCCTGACAGATCTTTTCCAGAAGGTAGAAGACTCGGTCGTTCAAATAACTGACAGCAGCGAAATAGATGTCTTTGAGTCGAGACTGGGATCGGGCTTTGTATATGACAACAATGGTCACATCATTACAAATCATCACGTTGTCAGCGGCGGAGGTAACAGACTGGATGTAACGTTTCCAGATGGCATTGTATATCGCGCTTCTCTGATAGGTTCAGACCCATCTGCCGATATTGCAGTTCTTTATGTAGAAGAGGTATCAAAGGAAAAACTTCTCCCGTTGTCGCTAGCAGATTCGTCAAAGGTGAGAGTAGGTGAGCGTGTGGCTGCAATTGGCAATCCCTTTGGGCTTTCTGGTTCTCTGAGCACTGGCATCGTCAGTGGAGTGGGCAGGCAGATCCCTGCACAGGAAGAGGAAGGTTTCACGATACCTGATATCATCCAGACTGATGCCCCTATCAATCCCGGCAACTCTGGTGGCCCGCTGCTCAATATGAGGGGTGAGGTGATAGGCATTAACTCTGCCATCTATTCGACGACAGGCCAGTTTGCTGGTGTCGGTTTTGCTATTCCGTCAAACACAATAGCTCAGGTCGTGCCATCGCTTATCACCACAGGATCATATCAGCATCCATGGCTTGGAGTCGCAGGCAGGGATATGACGCCTGGCATATCTGACCGCCTCGGTCTTGATGAGCCCCGCGGTTTTTTGGTTATGGATGTAGTAGCCGGAAGTCCTGCTGAAAAGGCTGGAATCCTAAAAGGTAACGAAGATACAATCATTGATGGTATACCCATAAAGCTTGGGGGCGATGTAATAATTGCGGTCGATAACAATACAGTAAGAAAGATCGACGATCTCTTGGCTTATGTGGAAAGGGAAAAGTCGGTAGGTGATGATCTGGAAGTAACGATCCTGCGTCAAGGGCAGACGATGGAAGTAATCGCAACTCTAGCAGACAGGCCTAGCCAGCAAGAATCTCCTTAGCGGTAATATTGTTTATTCGTAATACAAAATAACATT
>JAICEE010000040.1 GCA_025924355.1 Nitrososphaera sp. | reverse complement strand
GGGGGATTCCTTATAACTTTCCGAGGTCTATCCGAATTGTCTGTAGGCGCATTTTAAAAAACGAAAGAATTATAGCTGTACTAGAGCAAGCAAAAACTCGCTGATAATACAATAATACTGACATCATTATCAAAGTAACAGATCTATCGGGGGTAACCCGAGACAGATTAATAAAACTGTTAATTAGGAAAACTTGCCAATACTGAATGAATGAGTAATCTGTCAACTGTAAATGCTGAAATTAGCATTGTGCCGATTGGTACTTCTGATACAAGTATGAGCAAGGAAATAGCAGCCGCCTACGATGCAATTCGCAACCTAAAGAATCTCAAAAAGGTAACTCTCACTCCAATGAGCACGCAGGTAGAATCAGACAACCTAGACTATGTCTTTCAAGCAATACACGCCGCTCATGATTCTGCTAAATCAGTTGGAGCCAAGCGTGTGATCTCGACAATAAGGATCGACGAAAGACTGGATAAGCCTAATACTTTGGATGAGAAGGTCCAGTCTGTGAAGACAAAAGTGAGTTAGTGGGAATAGCCACAAACTAATTTTGATCTTCTAGAACAAATAGAAGACAACCTAGCAGGTATGTCATACCCCAAGCGCTTACCTGTCTTGCCTGCTTCTTAGTACCTATAAAGTAATATGCAAAAAATATATGTTGTCTTCTAGCCACTTGTCAAGTTGAATAGAATATACAATCTATTTTATGTATATAGACGTGCTCCAAAATCAAAAGTAGGCCAGAAAGATAGCGATGCACAGCTAGTAAAATCGACGAACAGCTGCATAGACTGAGTCCAGAGCCGACATCACATAGACAATTGTCTCTACGCGTGTACTGGCCTAGCCAGAATCTGGCACGCTTAGGCAGTATTTTACAGGTCCAGTAGGGGTTGAATATCTTGTACAGGAGAAAAATTGAGAGATCTGCTGGCGACAGACAGACACCTGATACACAGCATAGCCTTAAATTTTGCCTACTGTAGTTTGTTTTCCTTTACTTCCTTTACTAGATGTTCGCGCAGCATCTTTAGGTGCTTTTGTTCATCTTCTTTCATAGTGCTCCACAGCTTCACAAGCTCAGGCTTGTTGTCTTTCTCTGCATCGCGAATGTATTTTTCAACAGATGAATACAGAAAATCGGCCTTCTTTTCAATCTGAGTTATCACATTGAATGTCGAATCCTCGAGTAGAGCAGCTTCTTTTGTAGTAGTTCGATCTGTCATGCTCAGTATGCGTCATAAAGACTAAAAAGAGTTACAGGATTTGCTTTGCAATTTCGAGTGCACCTCTTACGGTATGCTCCTCAGCTTCAAAGCATCTAATGCCTCGGTCTCTAAGCGCCTTACTAGTAAGTGGGCCTATCGAAACTACCTTGGTAAGGTTATCCAGCTGTAACCCATCTTTGGACATCTTGTACATTATTTCAAAGAATGAGTTAACATTTGAGGCACTAGTAAAAATAACAGCATCCACCCTTTTTTGCAACACTAGATCACAAAACTCCTTCCATATAGGCTCGACCGCCCTTGTGCGCACAGTGTAGAGGAGAATTTCATCAACGTCCATCCCAAGGCGCATCAAGGCCTCGGTGACAAAGTCATTTGCAGCACCGCTTCGAGGGATAATTATCTTTTTCCCTGCTGGCTCCATTCCAGACAGGAGGTCGATGAGTCCAAACGAAGAGAATTTTTCTAATACTAGTCCAACTTTTATACCGTGCTCTTCAAGGCTCTGCTTTGTCTTTGGGCCTATTGCAATTACTGTAGTAGATTTCAGAACTGATGCAATCTTGTCGCGGGCAAGGTCAAACAGAATGTTTACTGCCTGCTGGCTCATGAACGCACAATAATAGTGCTTTTTCTTGCGGAGTGTGTCAAGGAACTCCTCTGCCACTTCCGGACCCTGCGGCACTATCTCTATTGCAGGAAGCGCAATCGCCCTGCCCCCTTGCTTCCTTACCAACTGCAAAAATTCTTTTGCGTCGCGCTCGCTTCGAGTGATTGCAAGGATTTTGTTTCTTAATCCAGGCATTTCTGTCACTTTCTCTTGAACCAGTCGAGCTTATCACTCAGTCCGACGACCTTTCCTATCACGATTACTGCAGGGGGCCGGATATTGGCTTTTTCTGTAAGTTTTGCAATGGTGCCAAGTGTACCCTTGACGATCCTCTGCTTATCAGTTGTGCCACTTGCAACAATTGCAACCTTGATGCTTTTTTTCATCCCAGCCTTTATCAAACTGCGTGAAATCTGATCCAGCTCGGCAATACCCATCAATACAACTATAGTGTCGACCGCATCAACAAGCTTGTCCCATCTGACTACCAGTTTGTCTTTTTTTGCATCCTCGTGCCCAGTGACTATGGCAACTGATGAGGAATACAGACGATGGGTTAGCGGAATGCCGGCATACGCCGGTGAGGCAATGGATGAAGTAATGCCTGGTACTATTTCAAATTCGATCCCGCGCTTGATGAGGTATTCAGCCTCCTCCGCCCCACGCCCAAAGATGAAAGGGTCTCCGCCCTTGAGTCGCAGTACAGTCTTACCCTTTTTCGTGTATTTCACCATAAGCTCATTTGTCATGTCTTGATGCGTAGTTGGGTCGCCAACCATTCTGCCAACATAGGCTTTCTCTGATCCTGCAGGTATCTGGTCAATTATCTCCTTGCCCACTAGTCGGTCATATAATACAACATCGCAGGTCTTCAAAAGTTCCATTGCCCGAAGCGTCATCAGCTTGGGATCGCCAGGGCCGGCTCCGCAGATAAACACCTTGCCCTTTTTCATAGTTTCTTGTTCCACTCGTCTACTGCTTTACGCCAACCTTCTGCCAGATCCATTGCTCCCTGCTTTACCAACATGTTGGCTACTGTGGAGCCCAGCTCTTCTGGGTTGCTTGCTCTGCCTATCTTTTTGACATGAATGCTCTGCTGGCCATCTGCAGAAAATACACTTGCATAAAGTGTAATCTTACCATCATTGGTTATCGCCACTGCTCCAAGTGGGAACCTACAGCCCCCTTCTACCTTTCTTAGCAGTACTCTTTCTGCAAGTACTGCCGTGCGGGAACGGCGATCCTCTATTTGCTGGAGCATGCCAGCAAGTATAGTATGATCACGCCTGCACACGATGGCTATAGCCCCCTGACCTGGGGCTGGTACAAAATCTCTGATGCTAAAACGCTGGACAATAACATCCTTCATGCCTAATCTGGTAAGGCCGGCCTCTGCTAGAACAGCTGCATCGTACTCGCCACTTATCACCTTTTTCACTCTTGTTTCGACATTACCCCTTATGGGTCTGACATTGAGATCTGGCCTAGTTTTTGTCAGCTGCACAGCCCGCCGGAGGCTGCTCGTGCCAACTACTGATCCAGGTACTAGATCTTTCAGTTTTTGCCCATTATCGGTGACGAGCACGTCGTTTGGGCTCGCCCTCTTTGGAATACATGCCACAGAAAGATCATCTGACAGGTCTGATGGGATATCCTTGAGGCTATGGACTGCAAAGTCAACGTCGCCTTGCTTGACTGCTTCGTTCACTTCTTTTTCAAAGATTCCCTTTTCGTCTAGGGTAAACAGCGGCCTCTTATCAACATCACCCTTAGTACTTATTGGGATTACTTCAAATCGTACTTGTGGATGAGCCTTACGTAAGGCGACAAGCGCTAACTCTGTCTGCGCTATTGCAAGTCTACTGCCTCTGGTTCCGACTCGTATTGTCTTGATCATTTATTTATCTCACGAAATGCCTTGTCGTATGCCTCTATTGTCTTGTCTGCGTCGTCTTCAGTGTGTGCATACGATAAAAAGCAAGTTTCAAACTGCGAAGGGGGGATGAATATGTCCTGCTTTAACAGCTCGTCAAATAATTTACGAAACATTATTGCATTTGCCTTCTTGGCACCAGATTGATCCTTCACTCTTTCGCTAGTAAAGAATAGCTGGAACATTGAACCTATGGAATTGACAGTATAGTCAAGCTGCGCGCTAGCCAGTATATCTTTGATGCCGCCAACAATGCTATCGCATGTTTTGGCGATCCTAGGATATATCGTATTTTTGGCTTCAGTCAATGTTTCCAATGTAGCAATGCCTGCTGCCACAGACACAGGGTTGCCAGCAAATGTACTTGCCTGATAGACGCTACCAGAAGGTGCGAGCTTGTCCATTATCTCTTTCTTACCTGCTATTGCAGCTATTGGCAAGCCATTGCCAAGTGCCTTTGCAAATGTGACTAGGTCTGGCATGAGTCCAAAGAACTCACTGGCGCCGCCAAGTGCAAGACGGAAGCCGGTGACCACTTCATCAAATATCAGGATAATATCGTTCTGCTCGGTTATTTTTCTCACTTCATTAAGGTATCCCTTTTCTGGCAACACAAGCCCAATGTTTGCAAGCACAGGTTCCATTATGATACATGCAGTGTCACGGTTCTTTTCAATTGCGCGCTCAAGCTCGGCTGGATTGTTATACGGCACAACTTTCGTGAGAGCTGATACCTCATCAAGCCCTCCCTCTGATGCAGGCAAGCTAGCCATGCCTGATCCCGCCTTGACAAGAACATAATCATGCGCACCATGGTATCCACCTTCAAATTTAATCACCCCTTTTCTCTTTGTAAAAGCGCGGGCAAGTCTAATGGCATGCATTGTCGCTTCAGAGCCGGTATTGACAAGACGAGCCATTTCTCCGCACGGCGCAGCTTGACATATCATTTCTGCGAGCTTGATCTCGCATTCTGTAGGCACGCAAAAGAGTGTCCCCTTATCAAGTTGGGATCTCACAGCTTCAATTACTGAGGAATAGCCATGACCAAGAATCATCGCTCCATAGCCCATACAGTAGTCAAGATAGATCTGATGATCTGCAGTAGTGAGCTTGCTTCCAAGCGCAGAGGTCGCAAAGAACGGATAAGGCTCGTAAAAGCGCACCGGACTATTAACCCCGCCGGGCAAAATGTTTTTTGCCTTGGCAAAGAGCTGATCAGATTTCAATCATGTATAGATCACTACCAAGAGCTATAATAATTGTAATGCTAATTAACCGCAAATTGTAAGAAAAAACTGCATTGGGGACATTTTCCAGCCTTATGGACGACTTGCAACTTAATATCAAACGCAACCATGACGCTCTTGCTGTAGCATTAAAGAGAAGTCCCAACATAGCGTATCAAAAGGTAAATGAGCTTGCACAATTTGTCGGATCGCATTATAGCGTCGATATACAACTGCACTTTCCAATACCAGGTAAGATCTCTGATCTTGACTCATATGGCACTGAAAATATTAGCATCGTAGTTGATAAATTTCGCAGGGTTTTTCCTGTGCCAAGAGAAACTGTAAAACAAAAGGCAATCGAACTCATAGGCAATAATGCTAAGACGAAGGATGCCTACACGTATGAAGGCAAAGAGGGTGCCAAGGTAATTATCATGCCTAAAGGCAGTATTGAAGTCCTGCCCGGCTCTATACACTTTTGGTGCAAGATTGATAAGGAGATCAGGTCGTACGGTGACTGGATGATTGAAAATGTCTATTTTCCAAAGAATTCTTAAGTTGCTTACAGCGAGTTGCCAGTAGCTGCTGACGCCACCACGCCAGACGCATTTGTGAGCTCATACTGGTATAACAGATTGTCCTCTGAGTCATATACCTCTGCCTTGACTGGTAGTGGCATGTCACGAACCACCCAGATTTTGCTAGTCTCTTCTGCGAGCTTGTAACTGAGCACAAATGAGTCAAATAGCCCTGCGGGAGTGCTTATACTCTCTTCATTTGTCACCCTGGCTGTTACTGAAGACGAACCAACAAATATCGTATTCCACGGCGCACCCACTACGAGATACTTTGGGCTTTCGCCGTACTCCATGTCGCGGACTGCAAGAATTGATGACTGTATATGCTCAAAGTAAGGCCTGAATGACTCGTCAAGCTGGCCCTCTCGTGTCAGTTCTTTTGACATTATTAATGTATGGTTTACTGTCGGCTGGTCAGTGCCGTTTGCGATGATGAATGTGACGTTCCAATTTTCACCAGCCTGCTTAAAGTTCATTAATACCTGCGCAGATTCAAGTGAGTTTGTCTGACCCTTAGAAGTTAAGACATATTCTAGAGTCATTCCGTCCTGTATGTGATCGCCAACCTTCCAGATGTCTGCCTCGGAAGGTGGGTCAAAGATATTTGGACTAGAACTCTCAAAGCCCCCGCCTGCAGCAATAAGGGCGACGCTCAATCCAACACCTAATGTTGCGAATATGGCGGTCACGATTATTACCCGCCGGATGGCTGCTCGCCGCTTCCGATACACGATTCTGATTCTGTGATCTTGTTATTTAAAATAGATTATTTTACTACTTCTTTTCAGATACGTCAGCTGCCACATATTCGCCAATCTGGTTGTATATCTTTAGGAAGCGATTACCTTTCTCAGTTGTCTTGTAGATCTGCTCTCCTTCGATATACTCTAGCAGCCCATTTTCTATTAGCACTGTCAGGTATTCCTTAAGCTGTGCATAGGATAAGAAGGCCTTATACATTATCTTAGTTTTAGTGACGCCGCCATTCGCAGCTTCTAGAATTTGAGCAGTTATATCAGTTCTGCTTCTATATTTCATGCCTCTCATAGATATTAGGATCTATAAAAACATCTTGAGGTTTCCTTATAGAAGATTTTACTTTAGGGTAGTACTATACCATACCCACTCCTGCCTTTGTTTTTTATCGTTATTATGGCCTCTTGTTCTTGCCTATGATTTGATTTCGTTCCTGATTGTCTGCGGAGTTCCTCATACATACATCGGCATACGTTTCTTCCACTGTGGCGGGGTATCTAATGATGCGCGCAGCTTCAACTCACTTGCAATTTAAGCAAATTGTAGTGTATTTTCTTGCGCCGCAGAGAGAGCCTCAACATAGGCTCCACTTGCCTGACGATCTTGGCAGTTTAGAGCACCACGGGCAGACTCATTGATGTATATCCCTCTAGGAATATTCTTGATTGACTTGACGATTACTCAGGAGTTATATCCATCAGCTATTTGTGTTCCGTAAATGCGCTCTTCGTCTCTCGTATTGTCTCTTCTATGTTGTGAATTGTTCCGGACCCTTTCGATTCCATCACAGTGAGTTTCAGTTCATCAACAAGCGCAGAAATAGAGCGCAGCATTTCCTTCAGAGCATCCATCGTTTCGCCAATGTTCTTGCTGTCGCCTATGGAGATGATAGTGTTTTTGGTGGACTTTATTGTTTCTCGTGCCTCGTCTAGTACCCCGGAATCCTTCAGCTCCATTGTGACTCTTTCAATTTTTGCACTGGTTTTTTCAAATGACTCGGTGGTCTTACGAATGTTTTCAATGTTAGTTACCATGGCTGGCTCTCTAAGTGATTTAATTATCTCATTGCCAACCTTGGCAGTATCTCGAATCTTCTCAAGCGAATTCTGAACATCCGGCGATCCAAGTTCCCTTATTATCTCAACCGCATCAGATGTCGTCCTTTTTATGTCTTTGAGCTTTTCTGCCATTCACAATACTATCGCTTTCCGCTTTAATTGCAAAGCGGTAAAAGTTTCCGGTACCTATATTCTATAACTTGCTCGATTTTTAGTGTCTTACCTATACTATCTTTATTAAGATCATAATAGCTGCCCAAGAACAAAAAAGTTACACGACATCTGCAGTTGTGACTTTTTTCTTATTCTTTTCTGTATCTATTGCAACACCTTCAGTTGGGCTCCGTGTGTCGTGCAGCTTGTCATAGTTAGCTTCATATGCCATGCAGCATCCATGCGGTGCAATTACGTCTGACACCTTGCCCATCACATCAGGTCCTTTATCTTCTACCAGCATACACTTGCCGCCGCTAGCGCTCATCCAGTAGATACAGTTATAGCAGAAGTATCCCTCGTGCAAGTTTGAGTCGGCAAACTTGTCGTATTCAATGTATGATGCCTGTAGCTTGCTCCTTTTCTTGAACTTAGTCAGATTATCGACTGCGCCAGCAGCTTCTTTGATCTTCTGACCAATATCTGTCACTCTTATCGCGCCTCCTCCTCATTTGGGTCCCACAATGTGCATAGACCGTGTGGTGCTATGATGCCAGACTCTCGGCCGTTAACGTCAGGTCCGGTATCTTCCACTATAGCGCAGTGGTTGTCCTTAATGAAGTATATGCAATTGTAGCAGAAATATCCTGTGTGCAGATCGGCATTCTTGAAGTGGTCTATCTCTAGGTACCCTGAAACTGCCTTTGAGAGCTTGGGGTATTGTTTGTCAGTAGCTATAATCTGACTCGTCATGGCAATATCGCTGCGGCATAGTATAAAATAAGTTTATTATTTCTGACTATGATCCTGTCCTATTACCTTTTTCTGAGATCTCTTGCAAGTCGCTTTAGTCTTGACCATCGTAAAGTGAATTTTGCAAGTATTATTGCGCCCACTAGGATTGCCCAGATCCAAAGAGGAGGACTTTCCACTTTTCTTTCATGTCATTAAACGAATTTATGCTCTTGCTTTGAAATTCTCTTATAGCCGGCGACTTGAAATCCATATTTATGATCATGAGGTGATCAACTTTCTGAACTTGCTATCATTCTCCCTTGCTTCTCCACATACAAAAGCCAAACCTCGTTGCTTGTATTATTTTCTGACTGTCATATAGCGTGTTCTTACATTGTTAAAAGTTTGTGGACGACAAGCAGATAATATTATTGTAATAATCCACTATGTCCTCCTGACGAGTAGGAACGAAAACGCTGATTGTTACCCTTTTTAGGGAATAGCCACCACCATATGTAGTAGGGTAGCAGAAAGAAAGAGAGAGAGAGAGAGAGAAGTAACATCTAGAAATTGTAGCTATGACGCTAACCTCCTCTCATCGTGGCTGGTTTAG
>JAICEE010000039.1 GCA_025924355.1 Nitrososphaera sp. | reverse complement strand
CGCGCTTCCGTGCGCCGGTTCAAACATAGCAAAATCATCGCCATAGTTGCCCGAGTAGACATTGCCAATCGATCCGACGTGACCTGAAGCGCATTCTGATACGATGTCCATGAAAAGGTTGGTGCTGAGGAGTACACTCTTGTTGAACCTTTCCGGGTTTTTAACTAGCTGCTGTGTCATATTGTCTATATAGTATTCTTCGACGCGTATATCCTTGAACTGCTTTTGTATCTCTTCGACCGCAGCCCAGAAAATGCCGTCCGTCTCTTTGAGGATATTGCGCTTGGTAATTGCATATACGGACTCAAATCCTCTGTCCCTGGCAGCCTTGAAGCCTGCAGTGACAATTCGCTCACAACCTTTCCTTGTAGTTTTCCGGATGGCTATTGCAGAATCATCGCTTATCTTGAATTCGATTCCTGCGTACAGTCCCTCTGTGGCTTCACGCACACAGATAAAGTCAAGCTGTCTTTCCTGATTCCTGTACGTCTTGATCGGCCTAATATTGGCGTAAAGCTCGAATTTCTGGCGGATACTTACTGCGACACTACGCGGCGCGTTTGGCAGTGGTACAGTGGTAGTCGGCCCTTTAAAGCAGGCATCTGACTCTTCAAGTAGCTTCCATACATCTGGAGAAATATAGGAATTGCCTCCATTCTTTTGCCACCAGTCTGACCCAGCATCACATAGGACTAATTCAACCTCAGAATTGCAAGCCTTCAGAACCTTGATCATTGCATCAACGAGCTCTGGCCCGGTGCCATCACCTCTAATTATCGCTGCGGTTTTTTTGCTAGCCAAACAAAGAGGTGGCCTCTTTTTTCGCTATTTATTCTTATTTACTTGTCAGATCCACACGAGCAACTATCTTGTTATCCTGAGGGAATGGAGGCATATCAGAGGGCCTTGCTACTTTGGTAAACTCACCTGCTTCTGAGAAATACGAATACTCTATGTTGTAGTCGGTGAGGTTCAGCGTCTGCACTATATCCGTGCCAGTAGAGTTGTCGACTACATTAACTGCGTTACTCATATTGTAAATGGTCATAAAATCGCCAAGTGTGAACCTGATGGGTCGGATGTATTCAATATGCACTACGTTGCCCACTTCATCTGTGTGAATGGGGCGTAAACATTCTTGACCGTCCTTGGGCTGCCGGCCAACATTATCTGGCAGCATCTGCTGCTTGCCGTCAACAACTACCTCAATTCGTGGATAAAGCTGGAAGGATTCAATATTATGCTCTCTGAGGCATACCTGCGTGGGATTGGGCGGAGGCGCAAAGTTAGGTATGATTACAAGCGCGAGAAGTGTTGCTGCTCCCATGGCAATAGGAGCGATCAGAAGCTCCTTCTTCCCCAGTTTTTTCTTTGGCTTTTCCTCCTTTATCCTGCGCTTTGGCAACTGACGATGACTCTAAGAGAACAAGCTAGATAGGGCGTTAATAATAATATTGCTCTGTCTATACGTTATATATATGGCATCAAGGTCGCACAATAATAATAATAATAATTGCAAATAGTCCAACTATCAGATATACACATTGGCGGCCTTTTCGTCCAGAGCGTCTTTGATACCGTAGTTGAAGAAGTTAATAAGCTTAAGCCAGATGCAATAATTGTGACTGGCGACTTGACAGATGATGGGTTGATGATCCAATTCGAAAAGTCAAGGAAGGAGCTTGAGCGCTTTGACTGTCCAAACATGATCGTGATCGCTGGTAACCATGATTATCGTCATACTGGATATTTGCTTTTCAAGAAGTTCTTTCCCACAAAACAGATCTATGAATTTGACGATGCTCTTATCTTCACAGTGGGCACGGCTAGGCCGGATAGAGATGAAGGAGAGGTAGGGTATCGCCAGAATCTCTGGATGGAAAAGACGCTGAGCAAATATCCGGAGACCAAGCCCAAAATAGTGGCTATGCATCATCATTTGATAGGGATACCGGATACTGGCACTGACAAGATCATCATTCTTGACGCTGGTGATACACTTCGCACATTTCTGCAATCAGGAGTTGACCTAGTGCTTTGTGGTCACAAGCACAGGCCTTGGATGTGGAATCTTGGACGGCTGGCGATAGCGTATGCTGGCACTTCATCTTCAATCAGATTCCGAGGATTCTTTGAAAACTGTTACAACATAATTGAAGTGGGAAAGGAGAAAAAGCCCCGTGTTGACATAAAAATAGTGGGCAAGAAGCGGTTCCCGCTGTCACAGCTTGTCGAGGAGTATAAGCCTTTCTCTTAGAGATAAGAGCCACCATAAACTCATGCTTACTGTTTTTTTCATTCAATTTCATCCTATTCAGGCGCTTATAAGAATTAATTAAAGAGTGGAGCCTATAGATATATGGCAGCAGTGAAGATTCAGAGTTAAGCTGAGACCATGAAGAGAAGGTATTTGACTGAGCTGCCACCGTATAATTTATTAGATTATCATTGATGATTAGCATTAGCGTCTATCTGCAAGGTATAATGAATTTTATATTATCTTCTCCAAAATAATACAGGATTTTGAATTTAATAGTGCCATGAAGTTATCTTTCACATCATAATTTATTAATTATTCAGGTACAGGTTAAAATATGAGATCTGGTTGTAAGCTACTATGGCTCAGATGCCAGCACTGATACCAAAGGAAGTCGAAATCCAGAGACTAAAGAAGATATACATCATGGTCATCATGCTGGGTTCAATTGCAGCTTCAGTAGAGGTCGACAACTTCGTCGATGGCTCACTGCACCAGACGTCAATCAGAGATAGCGCATTCACGCCTGCTCACTGGTGGCTATACAGTCACTTCGTAGCGCTCCCACTAGGTTGGGGCTTTGTCGCAATCTACGACAGAAGAGTACCAATCCTTAGGGGACCAGGCAATTCAATGAACACCGGTCTAAAAATAACAATCATTGGCTACCTAGCCACAATGTTCACGATCGGTATCAATGAGATGTGGCACTTCTGGTTCGTCGAAGAAATCTTCGCAGTTCCAAACCACTGGATGTTTAACATGGGTGTCGTCGTGGCATTCATGGGCGCTCTGGCTTATGTAGTCAGAGTATACGCCAGAATGGTCGAACTGGGTGCAGAAACACCAGCCAAGAACCCATACGTGGCCGAAATGTACAAGCTAGCACTTGAAGGAAAGCTGTACAGCAGGTCTATTCCATAAACTTAGGATTTCGACAATGTCTGGGCAACCAGACGCCTGCTTTTTCTATTTTTTTGCCTTCTAAGAGATTTTCAGAGACTGTTTGATAAATAGAGTGTGTGCATATATTAGATAAAAACTGTTAAGAGACAGTTGTCTAGAGATCATTTAATAGACGAACACGCTCTTTTTCATTGCATATCTAGACTAGAAAGCAAAAATTTTTTAAATGCACTATTGAAGAGGCGATAACCTGCTTTATCTTGAATTCCCATACATCATCCTTCAAAAAATGTCTAAAGCACTTTTTATCGTGTGAAAAATAAAATAAGCCAAACATTTCTCGTGGTAAACAATAAATACTAAAGTTCTTTGCATAGTGCTGATGCCTGTTGTTGATCCTGTCTGCGGAATTGAAATGCATCAGGAACTTGCAATTAGCCATGAGCATCATGGCAAGACTTACTACTTTTGCTGCGAGGGCTGCAAGAGGATCTTTACAAAAAAGCCCCGTAAGTATTCAAAGTGAAAGTGGCACAACAGGAAAAGCTCCACACTTTCTGCAAAACCTAACATCAGCTGAAATACATCCTAGACAATCTGAGCAGCGTGATCTGCAAGTATGGTTATCTCTTTCTACTTCTTCTTTTGGTGGAGGAAAATAGCTTCTGAAAATGGCATAGTAGTGTAGATGTTCTTTACTTCTTATTCTGACGCTCTCTTGCTCTTGAGCTATTCTTTTCTTGTTTGCAAAAGTCAAGTTGTCGATCATTTCTTCAATGTACTGCTGATAACGATCAGTGGCAGCTCCTTGCTCCTGCGCAAGCTTGGGTCTCCATACCAGCGGGCCCAGTGCTGGTTCAAAGCATTTTCTCAGAATGAACTTGCCCCACTTTTTACCATCGTGTTCGCCAACTCTGTCGTTCACATTGATCAATTTTGCAAATGACGCAAACTTCTCATCAAGAAAAGGAGTTTTCACCTCAATACCGGTGTGTTCCCCTAGTTTTCTTGAAGAAAAATGCATGATCTGCCACAGCCGTCGCAGCTCTGAATCAAACCTTTGCATGTCAGAATAATAGCGAGAAAAGTAGTTGTAGCCCGCGAACAGCTCATCGCTGCCGTCACCGGTCATTACACTAGAATAGCCATCGCTTTTTGCCCACTCGATGCCGGCAAGTGCCACGGCAGAATTCCGGATCTCGATCGGATCAAATGTTCTAAAAATTTGTATAACCTGCTCCACCAACTCTGCCATTCTATTCTGTCCAAAAATAACTTCAACATGATGTTTGCTGTATCTTTCTGCAACTTGCCTTGCATAGACAAGATCAGGAGCAGCTGTTCCAAACCCTGCCGCAAGTGAGTATTGTGGCCGTAATATACTTGCCAAAATGCTGCTGTCAAGCCCTCCCGAGAGCAGCAGTGCGTCGGCATGGTTTCTCTCCACACTTTCAGTCAGCAGCTTGGTAAGCTGTTCGCAATCTTGCACTACAAGACAAAATCCCAGTTTTGCTCTTAATATTATTATTGTTGTTGTTATTCTTCTGTGGCGTCTTCTTCTGACTCTGGTGGCGGCGCCTCACAGAACTCTGTCAAGACACCGTGAAGTGATTTAGGATGTATAAATGTGATCTTGCGTCCATACGAGCCTGTGCGCAATCCGCCAAGCATTTTCATACCCTTCTCAGATGCCCTTGCAACATCTTTTTCGATGTTGTCAGCAGTGATTGCTATATGATGTATGCCTTCACCACGTTCTTGCAGGAACTTTGAAATTGGACTATCAGGAGCCAATGGCTCCATTAATTCTATTCTGGTATCTTCGAGCATTAGCATTGCGACCCTGACCTTTTCATTGGGCACTTCCTCTATTTTCAGCTCGTCAACATTGAGTATTTTTTGATAGTCAGTTAGTGCCTGCTGCACATTATTAACTGCAATAGCTATATGGTCGACTCTCATTCGATGGTAAAGAGAGCCAGCGAGAGTTTATTTAATCTAATGCCAGAACTTAAGGTAACCTCGCTACGGTATTATTATCTGGTAGTCTAGGTTTGGTTTTGAAGGGAGAACTCCTACTAAGAAAGCCGGATTGAATGTTACTATGGGTAAATAAATGGAATGTTAGCTTAGTAAAGCTGAAGCCATGAAGGCATGAACAGTTAGGAATGGCCCAAAGCTTGTTTAAAACAATTCGTAAAAGCATAATCTATAAATCATAAAATATTACAGGCGATTATTTTTGATTCTTGTAGTAAAAGGTAGGATTCTTAAGCCGTTCGAGAGCTTCTGCCCAATCAATTGAATTACTTGAGCTAGTCCATTCAACAAATGCAGAACCCTCTCCAGCCCATTCAGTGAACTTCTTAATCGCAGTTGCATGGGGCTCTGCCATAACAAAGCGCCTAAGAGAATCTTGATCTTTCCAAATAGATAACGTCCAGAAGTGCTTTTTTGGAAAATCAGCCTTGACAGCATAGTTCATCACACCTTTGGTTTCTTTTACTTGCTTCAGTACTTTTGAGGTCATCAACTGGAAAGGAATCATATATTTCCAACTCTTTAGCGGCAGGAAAGTGGCAACCCATAAGAATTCTTCTTGTTTTTTGGAGTCTAAGCCCTTATTCTCCTGCATTAGATTGCCTTTGCGGAATTCAGTTAAATAAGTTGTTTCTACAGACTTTCTATTAGCCAAACTATATCTATCTCTTGACTAATTATTACGTTATTTCTCTTGATTATCCTCATCAGTTAAAGGATGTCTTTTCAACACTACTACAGGTGTGCCTTTGCTAGGCAGTTGATTTACAGATTTTGATATTTGCATTGGGCGAAGAAGGGTCGAACCGAATCAAGCCCTTGATAAGTTATCACTGATGCATTACATGCATATGCATATATGAATAGGCATTTAGAAAGAAATTTGATATTCGAAAAGTAGATCATATCTCAAGACAGAGCAGTAGCTGGCACCACCCCCATCACCAGCTAGGTTCTTGCACTCTCTCTCTATAGTTCTTCTTACATCTTAGAAAGATATCTTGGGTTCGTATCTTCCAAACACAGTTCGTAAAGTGCTGCTAATTTCACCAAGCGTAGTGTAACTCTTAACTGCATTGATGATATGGGGCATTAAGTTATTGTCATCCTTTTCAGCTGCCTTTTGCAGTTGTGATAGCGCTTGATCAACCTTTGACTTGTCGCGATTGCTCTTGAATTCCTTGATATTTGCTAATTGTTTTTGCTCCAGTAATGGATCTATTCTGTTGATCTTAGGCTCAACATCATGCTCGTCCTGATATTTATTGACGCCTACGATAATACGCTTATTTTCGTCAATTTCTTTCTTTAATTGATAAGCGTTATTCCTGATCTCTTCTTGAAAGAAACCCTTGTCGACTGCGACTAGGGCACCACCCATCATTTCTATCTTTTTGAGATACTGGTTAACCCCTTCCTCTATCTTGGCTGTAAGGTATTCAATGTAGTATGAGCCACCCATCGGATCCACGGTTTTGCTAACACCTGTCTCAGTCCCAATTATCTGCTGAGTTCTGAGTGCGATCTTGACTGATTCTTCAGTTGGAAGTGCAAGTGCTTCATCACGCGAATTGGTATGCAAAGATTGACATCCACCAAGTACTGCCGCAAGTGCTTCCGTCGTGACCCTGACGATGTTATTGTCAACTTGCTGGGCAGTCAGTGATTCGCCGGATGTCTGAACGTGGAAGCGGAGGTGCTGTGATTTAGGATTTGTTGCATGAAACTGCTCCTTCATTATTTTGGCGTAGATACGCCGAGCCGCTCTGAACTTGGCAATTTCCTCACAGAATTCCATAGTGCAGCAGAAAAAGAACGAAAGCCGTGGAGCAAAGTCATCAACATTTAGTCCTCTGCTTGTACAAGTGTTAATGTATTCAATTGCGTTTGCAAAGGTGAAGGCCAGCTCTTGCACAGCGTTACAGCCGGCTTCTCTCATGTGATAGCCAGAAATGCTGATCGGGTACCATTGTGGAACTTTTTTGGAGCAATATTCGATCATATCTCCTATCAGGCGCATCGAAGGCTTGGGCGGATAAATGTAGGTATTTCGTGCGATATATTCCTTCAAAATATCGTTCTGAGTCGTGCCACGTAACTGGTCCGGCGACACCCCCTGCTTCTCGGCAACAGTGATGTAAAGTGACAAAAGCGTAGATGCAGTTGAGTTGATAGTCATGGAAGTGCTAACCTTGTCAAGTGGTATGCCGTCAAAACAGGTCAGCATATCTTTTATCGAGCTAATGGGCACACCTGTCCTTCCAATCTCACCCTCTGACTGCGGGTCATCTGAATCCCTGCCAGTTTGAGTAGGCAGGTCAAACGCAAGTGAAAGGCCCGTCTGACCATGGTCTAGCAAAAACTTGAAGCGCTTGTTTGTTTCTTCTGCACTACCAAAACCGCTGTACTGGCGCATGGTCCAGAGTCGCTCGCGGTACATGTCTGGATATAGGCCCCGGGTGTATGGGTACCTGCCAGGCTCTTCTTCAACAATGCCATCATAATTTTTCAAATCTTTATTTGTAAAAACCCGCTTAACCGGTATGTTTGAATCAGTCTTGAAAGTCTCGCTCGCCATCTTTGCTATCACCTAAAGAGGGTCCCGGCCAGTTCTTCAGCAGCCACATAAGGGTCGATCTCTTTTCTAGCCAGCCTGTCGATAAACTCTGAATATTTTCTGTCCTGAGTAAGCATAGAAGAAACCTTTTTCTCCAAGATATTTAAAATCATGTCTGTTAACTCATCCTCCAGCATCTTTCTCTCGCGTTCTTTATAATTAATGGTTTTTTCTTTTAGTAATTTATCAATATTCTTGGCTAGTTCATCTACACCCATTCCCGTCTTGGCAGATGTCTTAAGAACAGCCGGTTTTCTGTTAGTATCGCCTATCAGGTCAACTACTGTTTGATATAAGCTAGTAGCACCTTCTAGATCTGCCTTATTTACAACGTAAATGTCACCTATTTCGGTGAGTCCGGCTTTTACAGCCTGCACATTGTCTCCTGTATGCGGCGTGAATACAACTACTGTAAGATCGGCGACTTTAGAAATTTCAACCTCAAGCTGGCCTGCACCGACGCTTTCAATAAGTACGATATTGTAGCCGGCGACATCAAGGATTCTGATCGCATTTCTAAGCGATTTGGAAACACCACCCATAGCTCCCCTTGATGCCATACTTCTCATGAACACTTTTTGATTGCCAAGGTTGCCCTGCATTCTGACTCTGTCTCCCAATATAGCGCCACCAGTTATCGGGCTTGTGGGATCGACTGCAAGTACAGCAACCTTGAAGCCAAGCGCCTGGCATTCAGGTATCAACTTGCCAACAAGTGAGCTTTTACCGGCCCCTCCAGGACCCGTAAAACCCACTGTCCTTATATTGCCTGTCTTGCTGAAAATCTGCTTTATGATTTCGCGAGACTCGGGTTCGTCGTTGTCGACAATTGATATTGCCCTTGCAAGGGCGCGTCGCTCACCTGCAAGTAAACCCTTTACTATAGGAAGCACACTAGCATGTTATAGTCTGTATATATAATATTAGTTCTTTAGGATCGAATTAGGTTGGTGGAACTTGATCCTTTCTCAACTATACAGGTTCTTGAGGAGAGCTGACTAGACTAGGATATATCTTACCCATGTTTTCAATATGATGTTGGCTGGCCTGTAGAATCAAGCTTGGCGATAGGTCGCCGACGATATATGTAAGGGCCTAATATTTCACTATGACCGCTAGCAGGATAGACATAATAATGAATATAGTCGATATAGCCATCCCAATACGTTTCCTTCATGGGGAGGAAAGATTGTCTGTCGCAACTGCGCTAAACACGCGAATTCGTATTATTCTCTAAGCGATTCAGAGATAATGCTGGCAAGCTTG
>JAICEE010000038.1 GCA_025924355.1 Nitrososphaera sp. | reverse complement strand
CACAAATTATAATTAAGGCTCGTCTGTTGATGCATTACATAAATAAATGAATGAGGACAGCATCTGGGACCCTCCAAAAAAAAGGGGTATGCCAACAATTGAGGACATTGAAAACGCGCAAAAGTTGCTAGCAGGGATTGTTAGAAAGACACCGCTTCAGACTTCCAGAACCTTCTCAGATCTTACGGGGACAAACTTATTTCTCAAGCTAGAATGCCTGCAAGTGACAGGCTCTTTCAAAGTCCGGGGCGCGTTTGTCAAAATCAGCAGGCTCTCTGACAAACAAGCAGGCTACGGAGTAATTGCAGCGTCTGCCGGCAACCATGCCCAAGGGGTGGCATATGCTGCTATGATAAAAAAGATCCCATGCACAATTGTCATGCCAGAGAACGCGTCGCCAGCCAAAGTTGCGGCTACAAGGTCTTATGGTGCCAAAGTAATTCGGCGTGGCGCAAATTATGACGATGCATGGGAGGCGACACAAGAGATTGCTAAGAGAGAGGGCAAGACCATAATTCATGCTTTTGACGATCCCGATATCATTGCAGGGCAAGGCACGATCGGCCTTGAGCTTCTCGAAGATCTCCCAGATGTCGACAGAATATACCTCCCCGTGGGCGGCGGAGGTCTTGCTGCTGGCGTCGCAATTGCAGTCAAGTCTAGAAAACCAGATGTCAAGATAATAGGCGTCGAGTCAAAGGCATTTCCTGCCATGAAAGAATCGCTTGCTAAGGGCTCACTTCAGGGTACAAAGCGTGGCTATAGCATAGCAGATGGTATCGCAGTCAAACAACCAGGCGAACTTACACGCGAAATACTTAACAAATACATGCAAGATATCGTCCTAATTGATGACACATCGATAGTAAAGACAATGTTTCTCATGATGGAGCGCGCCAAATTGGTGGCCGAACCGGCAGGGGCAGCCAGCCTTGCTTACCTTCTATCAAATGGTAGCAGCTATCTAGGGGGCAGGAAAGACAAGGTTGCCACCATCATATCAGGAGGAAACGTAGACATGTACCTCTTGGGCCAAGTCGTGGCAAAGGGCCTCATGCAAATGGGCAGATTGCTTAAAATTTTTATCCTACTGCCAGACAAGCCTGGTGCGCTTAAAAGCGTAGTAGATGGCATCGCAGAGCTGAGCGTCAACATAGTTGAAGTGGAGCATGACAGGCTGAGCGCTCATATCCCTGCAGGAACTGCCGGCGTTTACCTAAGTCTTGAGCTGGAAAACGAAAAACACGCTGACCGTTTGGTAGAATTTCTGAAACAAAAAGGAATAGAGTTCAAGGTAGTTAGCTAGCTAATATAGTTGTATTCTCTTAGCCCTGCCTTGTCGGCAGTATTGCCACCTACCTTGACAAGGACAAACTCTTTGTGGGCTTGGATAATCGAGTCGTTAAACTCGCGTTCGTTCCTGTGGAGCCTCTCGTACTCCTCCATTGTGAGTTTTTGCCTTGGGCCAATCTCCGCATCCAAGTCCATCTTACTTACTATTTCCTTGTATTGTGACTGTACGATTCCACTAAAGACCATTGCGCTACTGCCACTCCCGTAAGATCCAAAGCCAATCCTCTTTTGTTCAAGGTCTATCCCTTTTTTGAACTCAAACTCTAGCATACTTCGTAGACCCATATACATGGAAGCAGTATACAGATTGCCGATGATAGCAGATGCTTCAAGCGAGCTAGCCATCTTTTTCTCATATACTTCATTATAGAACGATGTCTGCATGAAAGCTCGCCGGAATTGCTCGTCAGCCTTCATGAATTCAGTGTCAGCAAGAATTGACTCAATTGTTCCACGAGGATCCTTGGGCTGGGGCTCCAGCAGTCCGACCTCTTTGATAACATGATTCCACCTCGGGAGATGGCGCCACTCGTGTCTCAGCAGATAGGCAAGTGCCTTCTCGCCCATCCTTCTGTATGGAAGGTGGACTGCGAAAAAATCAATATGATCGGTTATCGATTCGCCGTCCTCGAGCTTGATAAGCCCTGTCTTAATAGCCTTTTCCTTGTAGGCATCAAATGCTTTCCTAACCGATATCAGGTATAATAAATTTGAGTAGCTACCGTTCACAAGAGGAGTCTCTTTGCCAAACGGACGATAAAAGTCGTATTCGTTTTTGATCGTTGTCGAAGGAACTTTTGGATCAAATGCTAAAAGCCTCGGGTCCTCTTTTACCAACAGAGCAACTGCGCCTGCACCTTGAGTATATTCTCCGGTAGAACCAATATCATACTTTGCTATGTCGCTTACTACAACTATGGCAGCTTTGCCATTGTTTTCATCAGCCCTTATCCAGTTTGCATTGTCATATAGTGCATAAGATCCACTTACGCAAGCAAATTTACATTCAATACCGCCAGCATGTTCAAATGAGCCTTCGCCGTATATCTGTTCTAACATTCCAATAACAAACGAGTTCATTGCCTTTGATTCGTCCAGTGATGATTCAGTTGCGACGTAAATCCTTCCAATGTCCTCTGGATGAAGGCGATTCTTCTGCATCAACTTCATACAGGCGTTTGAAGCCATGCAAGCAGAGTCCTGGTTAGTGTCAGCAATAGCCATCTTCTTAATTCCTATACCATATTCGAGTTTTTGTGGGTCCATACCCCTTGCTTCAGCAAAATCCTTGTAATCGATGTAAAGCTTGGGTATATAGATAGCAAGATCATCAATACCTACAACTGGCATTACTGGATTGCACTAATGCTGATAGTCATTTAAAGGTATTTCTGGAAACATTATTTGATCTAGATATATTAATTTATTTGAGCAAAGATTCTATGAGGATGTTTTTGTGTGAGGTCTTTTCCCTCTTTCTCTTTGATATTGGTTTTGATAGCCGCACTATCAGAGGGTCTCCTAGCACTCAAGATGGCATCCACCGAATATCACTAGGGGTTCTAACTACCTTAAACATATCCTAAAGATCATATTAGGTAGCCAATGGCTCTTACACCTCTCATTTTTCTCTACAACTAGCATCATCATCTGGCCATTATGCCGTACTTGGGATGAAATTTAATCAAAGACCGCATGAATATTGTTTAAGCTGAGCGGATTGCTGTAAAATCATCACAAAATGGAGCTATAATTCAGATCTTACTTGAGGCAGATAATATCTCCCTCTTTCAGGCTTATCCAAAGGTATTGAGTAAACGAATCCCCCTGCGTACTAAGCAGCAGATTTCATGATAGACTAGTGTGCGCTCGCTCAAAAATGTGCGTTTTTGTTTGCACCATGACATATTCGAGATATTTTATAGTAAAAAAATTCAAAACACGAGATGAAACATGGATGTTAGCAAACATCCTGCTGGGGATGCTGAATATACAACTTTGGAATGCTGAGGATGACTAGCTCTACGTGAAAGATGGTTTACATATGGATTTCATCAGTATAGCGCATACCAGACCTGTCATTCACATCAGACTTGTGTCGGGCCGCATAGAACAGATATAAGGACTTCTAAAACGAGTTTGGCAGGAGGGTGTCGCTAGCGATATTACTGTGCCAATTTCAACAGGTGTTAATAGGAATTAGAGTATCTGCTTTTATTTAATGCTGTTATGCAGGCGCAAATCATCTCCAAAGTTGGGGAAATTCTGAATTAAATGATTACAATAATCATCACATTTAAATTCTTAATTTGCTATACTATTTTCACATCGAC
Source organism: Nitrososphaera sp. (assembly GCA_025924355.1). Lineage (GTDB taxonomy): Archaea > Thermoproteota > Nitrososphaeria > Nitrososphaerales > Nitrososphaeraceae > Nitrososphaera. Next base: position 5,423 of record JAICEE010000038.1, on the reverse strand, counting down.
CAAACCGATGGGGAACAAACGTTCTGGTTGGAGCGCAGCAGGTGAGAAACTCTGCGCTTCGCCAGACTATTATTCTTAATCAATGACTCTAATATCCAGCTCATCATAGGCGTCCTTTACCGCTAGCAAAAAGAAATCGTCTTCATATATTAAAAGCCAGTCTTTTTTTACACCAATTACAGGCAGCTTACGTACAAGTAGCTCGCCTGTATCTTTGATGGTGGTCATAACGTATGCAAATCGTGGCCATCTGCCTTTGAGATTGAATAGAGTCTCCTGTAATTCTATGCCCTGCGTCCCACCTTGAATGTTTATCTTAACGGTGTCACCATATCTATTCTCCACTTTAGCGGTGACGTAGCTCTGTCCTGCTTGAAACTGTTCGATATTGAGCATTACCTTGTTAGTAGCAACAAAGGTTTCAGGCAATTCTCTATAGAGTTTCTCTGAGAAGGTGTCATAAAAGATGTTCATTAGAGGCCCAAGCCCCGCGCTATTTTTGCAAACCTACGCAGCAGGATTATTATTGCACCACCGATGCCTGTAACGGCAGCTGCTGTCGCAAGTGAGCCAGATGGAAACTCCGGCACAACTACAGTACCTCTTGCAATACCGTTTCTTGTCTGATCTACAGACTGTCCATCTCTTGCAATGCCTGTGACTTCAACCTCCATACGATAATTCTCGTTTGCAGGAAAATCAATCGTCTGCGTGCCAGTTCCACCCTCTGCAACTAGGCCCGTCTGGCTAAAGACTTGACTGCCATTGTTATCTAAAATACGCAGGTTGTAGTTTACGTCATCTGCTATTCTTTCTCCAGAGAACCCGTCATAGAAGCTCAGAGTCAGCGTTGATTCTGTATCTGCATTAAGCTGATCTGGAGCCCACTCAAGTACTACATTGATGTTTCCTGTATCTGTGAGTATTTCCCCTGTTGTCTGAGTGTCTTGGCCAGTGGATGGTGCAAGAGTAAATATCATATCAGAATCCGCTTCAGTGATCTCGCTGGCCATATTGATAATGTCATTTTTGTTGATCAAATAGTGGAGAGTGAGCTCCTGCTGCGAGGAATAGGGATCGACTGCAAGCATCCGTCCGGATATCGGATTGCCATTTACTGTAGCAGTAAATGAGGTAGTATCTCCTACTCCTGCAAGAGATTTCGGAATTTTCACTTCCTCATGTACAAAGATGTTTGTATCCTCGATTCTTGAGACGTTCCAATCAAACGGCATAGACCATCTGAACTGTTGGTTGCTACCATCAAAGGTAAAGTTACGTACTCTATCGTAATACGATATTATGGTAGTATTGTAGGGCTGACCTTGATAATCGATACTTTGAGCAAAGACATCTCCTACACTGAGCCACGAATCAAATTTGGGAATACTCTCATCTGCGAATATGTTACGTATATTATCGACACCAAAGATCTCTACCCTAAGATGATACAGGCCGCCTTCTAGGAAAAGAGGGCCTTGGATGTTAACTGTTCCCCCGGGGTCTGCAACCCAGGCGTTAAGGAATTGCTCCTGCGTCCCAAAGATCTGCAGGTCTCCTTCTGCAGGCTGCACCTTCAGCCTGAGCAGGCCGCTTTCCGTATGAAAGAGAGTGGGAGGCATTATAATCTCAGCATCTTCTCCAATCCCTTTTTCTACGCTAATGAAAAAAGTCGTATACTGGATCGTCTGGTTGTTATTTGCATCGTATAGCCTAAAGAGTATGTATGCATCACTTCTGCTTGCATCTGTAAGTATAGGAGGATTCACTTGTACTAGCAACTCGGCATTTCTGTCGCCGAGTGTTGCGCTGAATGTCTCAGAAGTCAGGCCGTCTCCAAAAGCCTCCTGATTAGACAAGGTGATTGCAATTATTGATAATACTGCGAAAGATGCAGCAAAAGCGAAATACGAAACCTTTTGTCTGCCTGATTGCACACGAGTGATTTCTTGCTGTGTATATTTAATTCTTAAGAACAAAGAGTTTTTTATGCGCACACGTTCTCTCCAATGATTTAATTATCACATAACTCTTGATGATAAACTAGCTTGTCAGGCCATACGGTAGCTGTGATAGCGTCAATAGTCGCAGCAGCCGCCGCTATATCTACGGTTTTCTTGGTGCTGCAAGGTCAGAATCTATTGACAATTTTTGCTACAAACAGTTCTAATACAGGAAAACTTACAATAATTTCCATTTCCGATAGCTCGTTTACTAATCAATCTAGATATGTCATTTCACCAGATCCTTTTGGCAATTTAGCCAATTATCCGATTCAGGATGGCAGCAGTGCCGACGAAAATAAAGCAGCAGGCATTGTAGAAATTTCTGGTTTACCAGATGGCAGATATCTAGTAACGCAGATTGAAGCTTCTTCACAATACCAAACGGACATGGTGTCCAAGACAGTTGAGATAATGAATCAAAGCAGAAATGGAGTTGCTATGTTCAACAATAACGCGTTGCAAGAAAGCGAACAACAACAACAACAGCTGCAAAAACAACAAGAGGTGCAGAATCGAACCTCTCCGATAAGAAATCTTACTTACTATGTAAAATTTGAATGCGGCACAATTTCAGGAGATCAAGGACCATTAAGACCGGGTCACTATGACACTGACATTGGGATCTTGAACAAGCAAGACTTCGCAGCACAAATCCAATGGAGCGTAACAGCAAACAACAGTAGAAATACGAATTCAGTAATAAGGATGCTTGAGCCCCAGGGCTCTACCAATATAGTGTGCAAAGACCTGCAGAACATCATTGGCAATGATCAGAGGTTTATCGAGGGATTTGTCATAATTAATCTTCCTCTTGAGCCGGGGCTTTTGGCATCGCTATCGGATGGAGCGCAGGTCCTGGGTCGCAATTTTGAAGACATGAACAACTTGCTTGAAGTACAGGCTTTCTATACAGCTAATGCACTTGATGAGCTTCCCCATGAAGTGCTTGTGGACAAGATCACGTTTGCAATTGTAAATGACACGAGTGGCAGGATACCGTTAGAAATGATCAACAAAACTCTGGATATCGCTGTGCCATCTAGCCTAAACGAAATATCTGACCCAGAAATAAAGGTCAAAGAGGTTCTGGCAGAAAAATATGGTTTGTCGACTCAAGAGCTTGCCAATTTGCAGCTAGAAATTAGGAGCGTAAGTGGAAGCGTCGGGACAATGATAGATGATCATGCCATTTCATTGTCGACTGTCATGCCGCAGCCAAGCGGATAGCAGTGGGCTTTTGGATGAATAACAATATATATTCTCCTTCATACCTCTCTCAGATATGGCTAACTTTACTCTTCCTCCATTACCTTACTCGTACGACTCGCTAGAGCCACACATTGATGCAAGAACCATGGAAATTCATCACACGAAGCACCACCAGGCCTACACCGATGGTCTGAACAAAGCACTTAGCAATCTTGGTTCGGAATGGCAGAACAAGAATGATATTGTTGAAATTTTGAAGAATATTGATTCGATCCCGGAGAACGCAAGGAGTGCTGTAAACTTCCACGGCGGAGGTTATAACAATCATGCGCTGTTCTGGAAAAGCATGAAAAATGGTGGTGGTGGAGAGCCAGGTGCTGAACTCTCAGATGCAATCAATAAGACATTTGGCAGCTTCAACGACTTTAAAGACAAATTCTCAAAGGACACTGTCGCAATACAGGGAAGCGGTTGGGGCTGGCTCGTATACAACGAGAGTACAAATGGCGTCCAATTCATAACTATGCCCAACCAGACAAGCCCTTGGACAAAGTGGAAGACAGAAAAAGTCGTCCCACTTTTGGGTCTTGATGTGTGGGAACATGCCTATTATCTCAAATACCAAAACCGCCGGCCAGACTACGTGGCAGCTTGGTGGAATGTGGTCAACTGGGATGAAGTAAAAAGAAACTTTCAGCAGGCCCTCCAAAAGTGACTCTATCCTTTTTTGTATCTTTGTCTATGAGACAGTCCTTATAGAATATGAGTGTGTATGTCAATTACAATTTTTTTAGCGGTGATGCCGATCAGCCGCCTCTTTACATTGTATATACAGAATTGTATGCAATAGCTAGCTCTTGCGCAAATCTACGAAATTTACAAACCCATAGCTCTCGCGAGTAGTTCTGCTTACTGCCATATTGTAGTTGTAAATTTTAGTAGAATATTCTCGTAGCACTGGCATCATGCTATCTATCGACCCGTCAAGGTAGAAACCGGGACAGTCTCCTGTAAACTGAAAGGTGGCATGTACTGCAGGATGCCCCATTCCATCAACTTCAATCCAGGATGCGAATGGGTAGAGCCAGCAGACACCGGGCTTGTCCGGGTGAATGCCACAATAACCCTCGTCGTCTAGGAACCTGCAGCGAAGCGGCATCCCGTCCTCTGCAGGCTTCTCGTCCTTTTTCCTTTTAAGCGAGAGCATACTCAATGTTGTTATAACATTTCCAAATGCTTCCTGCTCTTGCCAGCTAGAGATCGTTGTCTCGTTCCTAACAAATTCGGCCTTCGAACTGTAGCCTACCTTTTTCGCTATTCTGCCGATGTCATCTTTTGTCAAGGGCAGTCTGCCCTGGCGCTCGCAACAGTTGTGGCAATCAGGCCACAGGCACTTCCACAAGATGTAAAGGCCATCCTTTGACAAGGTTGGTATATGGAAAGTGATGCCCCCGACATTCACTGATGTGTCAGATACTGCTCCCTCGTACTTTCCGGTCTGGAAATCATATAACTTTTGATCTATTTTCCATTTTCTCGCAAGAAGGTCAAGTGCGTCCTTGACGAGATTGTTGTCATGCATCACTATGTTATAAGGTTATAAAACCGGGGGTTTAAACGTACTCTCAAATTGCTCAGCCATCAGCAGCCACAACCCATGAAAGAGGGGAAGCAGCAGGCGGTTGTCAGAATAAAGGGCAAACACGCATCTTCTACTGAGAACCGCAGGATGGTCTGGGAAAATGTCGTTTGGCCTCTTGTCTTAGAGATGAACAGGTCTTACTTTACCTTAAAGGAATACCATGCAAAAAGAGACTCATTTTGCAAGAAAACCGGTGTCTCGCCTTCAAAAGTAGCGGGGGGTTTTGTGTCATTGCTCGTAAAAGGCATCATTGTGAGAAGCAAGAATATGTACTCCATACATTATCGTCTCATCCCCTACATGAGGAAAAAGGCTGAGCTTGAATACGGTCTTGTAACCAGGGAAATCTATACTAAGCGTTAAAATATCCGATCGAACAGCCGACTTGATGTAGCTCGTGTTAGCCCGGTCGAACCCGACAAAAGAATTGGGTGCCGAATCTAGTGGCCAATCTCCAAGGTTGAGGGCTAGGGATTCCAGGCTCTGGATCTCACAAAGATAGAGAAAAGAAACCTGGAGACAGCAGTTCGAATCTGCTCCGGGCTACCATCTTTTTTCTAAATTCT
>JAICEE010000037.1 GCA_025924355.1 Nitrososphaera sp. | reverse complement strand
TGCCTAAAAATGCATAGAGTATTGATTCTGCTATAAACAGGTACGCAAGCGCCTGCACCAACCATTTTGTTTTTTATTATCTGTGTTATTACTACCACCACTATCACTTTAATGCATGACTTAGACCAAATATTGATAAGCATTGCGAACCGACAATAATCCTTTTTTTACTTTTACAAATACTATAGGTATGCATAGAATATGTGTCCACCCATCCGCCTGTACGGATCATTGCAATAACAAAGAGGTGAACCCAAAGAGGATTCTAGCTATTACTTTTTTTGCAATGCCGAAAATTACCCTGTAATTTACCGTTCCTTTTCGACTGGCTCGATATGGCACTCATGTCCTCTGTGCTCTTTGTCAAGCTGCTGAGCCTCTTCTTTTGTTATGGGAAACCTTTCTTCGCTCACACCTTGCTTTTCCAATAGTACCTTCCCACAGGTATCGCAGATGAGTTGCATCACAATGATACCCATCACGCTAAAGTCAATCCAGACGATATATTTAGACTATTCTGCTAGCCTACTATATTGCGCATCCTGCCAAATATTCCCTTTTTGCTCTTTTCCTTATTCTCTACTAACTTGAAACATTCAGAGCAGAGAGCGCGTAGGTTGACTGGCCTATTGTCCTTTAAAGATCCATTAATGTGCTCAAACTGCGGCGGCGTTCGGGGGCTGAACTTTACGCTACATTTCTGGCACCGGTTGTGGGCACGCTCTAGCACCGTCTGTCGGATAGCAAGTGTCAGGTGCTCGTACTTTTTCTTATCATAACTGGGACTGCTTGGAGGGCCGAAAAATGACACACGTAAAATAGCAGCTAGCTCAAACTTATGTCTTGCGATCACTGAAGAACTTTTTTAACAGATTACTAAGCATTAGCCTTGCAAACAAGGCAAGTCACTACAATAGTTAATAAGCAGTATAAAGATCTTTTTCTTTTTCTTCTTCTTGCTGCAATCAGGTAATATACATAAGGGCCGATCAGTTAACAATAATTTCCCGGGGGACTTATTACTTACAGTATTTTGGCACTTCTTGCCACAGCATAGACATGCTCTTTTAGGTCTCGTTCATAAAGCGAATTCATCTTTTCAATGAGTGTCTGGCGTGCCTGAGCCCTTGACTCTTCTGTGCCGGCCGAAAGGGCTGCTGCAAATATGTCTGGCAAATTCTCCTTTATCCAGCCATCAAGCACAAGATACCTACTTTCATTTATCCATAAGACCCTGGACATGGATTGGTCGACCTCTTCGTCGAACCTGCCGGTTTCAACTCTGTCTATCAGCATAAAGATGCAGTTGTTTGGATCAGGATTACTAAGTACTTCGCTTGGACGCCCGACTGCTCTGCCAGTTTCTATACGCTCTATTAGACCCAGTGGTCTGACATAGGTGCCAGCAACATGGACTTTGCTGCCGTTAACGGACCGGATGCGACCAATAATTATTTTGTTGTATTTGCCATCTTTTTGCACTACAAAAACATATTGGCCAGGCTTAATCCCACCCCTGCTCCTAAACATCCATTAGAACCCCGGGCTTTTAAATTATATAATGTTATCTCGACACGGATCTTTGTTCCTGTTATGATTTGGAGTACGATAAGTTTTTCATGATTCAATACAATGAGAGCCAAAGAATTGGGTTTTGGCAGCATAATCCGTTAGAATTACATTTATTAACACTGTCCAATAACGATAGACAATATATGCAGAGATTTGACGAGCTTGATATGAGGATATTATCTGAACTGACCAGGGATGCAAGCATTTCAGTTCCTAGGTTGAGCAAAAAGCTTAACGTTAATGCTTCTGTTCTTTACAGCAGGATAAAGCGCCTAGCAAAACGCAGTTTGATTAAAAACTTCACTGTGATTGTCAATGAAAGCATGCTCGGGATAAATGTCAAGGCAACAGTTGGGATAAACCGGGATCCTAAGTTGAAAGATCCCATCCATGCAGAACTTATGAAAATTCCAGAAATTAGGTCGCTCTCTGAAGTTACCGGCAGGTTCGATATGATAGTGAACATAAGCGCCCACACGCTGGAGGAACTACATAACGTCGTCATCGCACGCATAGGCAAGATAGAAGGCATACAAAACACTGAAACATTCGTTGAGATGCAGAGGACAGATAAGGAACCGCTTTATACTGTCCATCCCTCGCTTTCGAGGTACTGACAGACAGATATTTTATATAACGCAACCATAGTTTAAAACATGAATTGTCGCTTATACAGCGCAAGGTTACAGAAATGGTTCAGACGCTCAGGCTGGCAAAAAAGACCAGCAAGGACGATTATTTGCAACACCTGCGTCTGGTCGTGCTTGGCCTCCTTACGGTAGGAGGTATTGCCTTTGCCATTAAGCTAATAGCAGTATTTGTCACAGCAGGCACGACAGGCCGGTTTGGGTAGTAGTCAATAGGATTAAAATACCCTCAAATCCTACTTAGAAACATGGAAAGCAGGATAGACAATAATAATGTAGTTACTCATGTCACCAACCAACGATGGGATGCTGAAGTGCTCAAGTCAGATGTTCCTGTGCTAGTAGACTTTTGGGCAGAATGGTGCGGCCCATGCAGGATGGTGGGGCCTGCAGTGGAGCAGGTTGCCAAAATTATGGCAGGCAAGCTCAAAGTGACCAAGCTAAACGTTGATGAGAATCAGGAAATTGCAATGAGGTACAATGTCCAGTCGATTCCTTCACTTTTGCTGTTCAAAGGCGGCAAGGAAATAGCGAGAACTATAGGCGCAGCACAAAAAGAGACATACCTAAAGTTCATCGAAAATTCACTCAAGTCCTAAGCTCTGGGCCTCCTTCTTTCTTCCTTTACTTCTTTCTATTGTGAACGAAAGCATTAATACGTGTATATTTTGATGTCTAACACAAGATAACAGCCATTGGGAAAGAAGGAACTGGCCGCGCTATTTTCATCTAATCCTGAGAGGTACTACAAAGTGTCACTTTTTGAGAGTATGGGCTTTATGCGAAAAAAGTGCTCCAAGTGCGAAAAATTCTTCTGGACGCTTGATATTGGAAGGGATTTCTGCCCGGATCATGAAAATTACGGTTTTATAGGAAAGCCGCCGACAAACAAACGTCTAGACTATGTCAATGCATGGAAGGAGACTGAGAAGTTCTTCCGTGCAAATGGCCATGAGGTAATAAGGCGCTACCCCGTCGTATGCCGCTGGAGAGAAGATCTATATTTCACAATAGCATCAATCGTAGACTTTCAGCGAGTCGTCGGCAATCAAGTAGTTTTTGAATTACCTGCAAATCCACTCGTAGTTCCGCAGATGTGCCTCAGATTCAATGACATTGAAAATGTAGGACTGAGCGGTAGGCATTATACTGGATTTTGCATGATAGGCCAGACATGTAATGCCGACGCGCCAGGTGGCTACTGGAAAGACAAGTGCATAGATCTTGACTTTCGCATGATGACGAAGGGACTTGGCATCAAAGCAGAGGATATAACCTTTGTCGAAGATGTTTGGATGGGGGCTGGGGCGTTTGGATACTCATTGGAATATTTCGTACGCGGCCTTGAGCTTGGTAATGCAGTATTTACTGAATTTGAAGGAAATGAGAATAACTACCGAGTCATGCCAAATAAGATAATAGACATGGGCGCAGGGCTTGAGCGCTTTTCATGGATAACGATGGGTACACCTACAAGCTATGACTGCTGTTTCGGGCCTGTCGTTGGCAAACTAGTGGACATGACTGGGACTGACACTGATCAGGAGGTCCTGACTAAGTATTTTGAATCAATCTCATTAAAGCTTGATGATAAGACCGGCGGCAGTAGTAGTAGTATCCGAGATTTGAAGTTGCTAATTGCAAAAGAGATGAAAATTTCTGAGGAACAGCTCAGTGCTTTTGTTGCACCCTATGAAGCCATATACACTATCTCCGATCACATAAGGACCCTTGTATTTGCGATTTCAGATGGGGCGCTTCCTTCAAACGTAGGCGGAGGTTACAATCTAAGGGTAATCCTTCGGAGGGCTCTTTCCATACTCGAAAGGCTTGGCTGGAAAAACATCATTAAAGTTGAAGACATTGCCGAATTGCATATCGACTATCTGAGGCAGATGTATCCAGAACTTGAAGATCATAGGAAAGATGTCAAGACAATTCTGCAACTTGAAGCAAGCAGATACTCCAGTTCACGTGAGCGCATGAACTCTGTGGCAATGTCACTCAAATCGAGCAAAAAGGCTAAGGAGCTAAATGTTGACGACCTTATTAGGCTCTATGAGTCAGATGGCGTAACTCCAGACTTTTTAATGGAACAAGGAATTATACAAAATGTGCCTTCAACATTTTATACAAAGCTTGCAGAATTGCATACAAGCCAGGTATCAAGCCAGGCTTCAAAACCAATACCTGGGCTGGAAGATCTTCCACCGACAAAATTACTCTACTATCAAGATGAATCGATCCGCCATTTTCATGCAAAGGTGCTCAAGGTCGTCGAAGGTAAGTATATCATCTTGGACCAGACTGCGTTTTACCCTAGGGGAGGAGGACAGGAGCCAGATACTGGACAAATTGAAGGTGTGGAGGTTATCGAAGTTACAAAGCAGGCCGACGTAGTAGTGCACAAGATTGAAGGAGGAGGCAGGATACCTGCAAAGGAGCAAACCGTACATGGAACAGTAAATGCCAAGCGGCGCGATCTTATTACCAAGCACCATACAGCAACCCATGTCCTCAACTCTGCTTCTAGAAATGCACTGGGCTCCTGGGTATGGCAGAACTCTGCATTCAAGGAAGAAGATTACGGCAGGCTTGATATCACGCACCATTCTGCACTTACAAGAGAAGAAGTAAAAAAGATCGAACGTAAGGCAAACTGGGTAATCAGAGAAAATCATCCAGTCATAATCAAGACCTATGATCGTGGAGATGCCGAGCAACAGTTCTCCTTTCGCATCTATCAGGGCGGCGTCGTTCCTACAAACAACGTTAGAATAGTCAATATCAATGGATGGGATATTGAAGCCTGTGGTGGAACGCACGTAAAAAGCACTGGCGAAATTGGGCTTGTCAAGATAGTTAAATCCGAGCGAATCCAAGATGGCGTCGTCAGGCTAGAGTTTGTCGCCGGCGAAGCGGCTGTTAGCTATATGCAGCAGCTAGATAGTCAGCTTGCATCCATAGCACAGTCGCTAGGCTCAAGCAGGGAAAAAGTTATCGAGTCCTTTGACAAGGCGATTCAAGATGCAGAAGCTGCAAAGAAAAGACTACGAGCTATAATAAGGGTTGTCTCAGTTCCCATTGCAAAAACCATTTCAGAGCAAGCCAAAAAACTTGATTCGGGCATACACTTGTATGCTACATATGACGAAGAGCTAGATGACGACTACCATATTGCGATTGGAGAAAAGGCAATCGAGCTTGACGAACACTTAGTTTATCTTGCCCTTCTTTCAAAGGGTCAAGGCATCAGAGTTATAGTATTCGCAGGGGAAGCTGCATGCAAGAAGGTCAAGGCTAGTGCAATTGCAAAGCAGGTATCCAACAAGCTAGGCGGGTCCGGTGGTGGCGACAATCGCTTTGGGCAGGGCGGAGGTAAATCAAAAGATAGGATAAGGGAAGCGCTGCAGTTGGCTGAAGAGGTAGCAAGGTACCTGTGACTGCCCGTATAGACTGGAATTCGATAGAGAGCAAGTGGATCGAGAGGTGGGAGAAGCAAAGGATCTTTGAATCAGACCCGGACAGCAGCAGAGAAAAATACTTTGTGACAGTCGCCTATCCTTATCCAAACTCTCCCCAACATATTGGCCACGGTCGTACATATACGCTTGCTGACACACATGCTCGCTATATGAGGATGAAGGGCTACAATGTGCTTTTCCCTATGGGCTTCCACTACACCGGCACGCCAATCCTTGGTATGTCGCGAAGGGTTGCTGCCGGTGACACTGAGCTGATGGAAACATTTCACAAGATTTACAAGCTATCAGACGATGTCATAGCAACATTTGTTGAGCCAGTCAAGATAGCAAGCTACTTCCACCACGAGATCAAGAGAGGTATGAAGGAGATGGGTTATTCTATTGACTGGAGGCGCGAATTTACCACCATTGACAGGGTATATTCAAAGTTCATCTCATGGCAGTTCCGGACTCTTCAAAAAAAGGGATTGATAGTGCAGGGTTCCCACCCAGTTGGATGGTGTCCACGTGACCAGAACCCTGTTAGCCAGCATGATACGATAGGGGACGTAGAGCCAGACTTCAATGAATACACTGTAATCAAGTTTCGGTCTGTTACTGGCGGCGGCGATCGTGTCATCTTGCCAGCCGCAACGCTCAGGCCAGAGACACTCTTTGGAGTGACTAACATATGGGTTAACCCCGAGGTTGACTATGTACAGGCTCAGGTTGATGGGCAGACGTGGATAATCAGCAGGGAAGCAGCAAGAAAGCTAGAGTTTCTTAACCACAAGGTCGAGATCATAAAAACAGTCAAGGGCAGCGAAATGATCGGATGGAATGCTACCAACCCTCTCACTAACACATCTGTCCCGATATATCCTGCCACTTTTGTTGAAGCCGAAAGCGGCACTGGAATTGTAATGTCAGTGCCAGCACATGCACCATATGACTACCAGGCCCTTGAGGCTCTAAAATCAGATGAAAAACTTCAGCAAATATTTCATATTTCAGTTGACGATGACAAAGTTCGCCCGATTAAAATAATCGAGTCTGAAGCGTATGTTAGTACCATTCCAGCTGCTGAAGCAATAGAGCAGGCCGTCGATTTTAGGCAGGATAATAATAGTAAGGATAAGGATAATGACGACAAGCGGCTGGAGAAAGCTACAAGCAATCTTTACTCCCATGAATTTTACAAAGGTACAATGATGCAAAATACCGGCAGATTTACGGGGATGGCAGTTGTTGTAGCAAAGAACGAGATCAAGCAGGATCTCTTGCAGTCAGGTTACGCAGAAACAATATATGAACTTGTCAACAAGCCAGTAAAGTGCAGGTGTGGAGCTGAATGCGTGGTCAAATTGCTAAGTGATCAGTGGTTCCTTAACTACAAGGACAGAGAATGGAAGGAACTCGCACACATATGCCTAAACAATATGGATATCTTGCCTCAGGAAATCAGGCAGGAATTTGACTATGTGATTGACTGGTTGCGCGAGCGGGCCTGCGCAAGAAAAGCAGGTCTTGGAACAAAATTGCCTTGGGACAAAGAGTGGATAGTTGAGAGCCTATCAGATTCGGTCATTTACATGGCGTACTATGTTATTGCAAAACATGTCAACAGCAAAGCAATAAGCGATGACAATGACAACATCACCGATGCATTCTTTGATTATGTTTTGCTTGGACGTGGCGGCGCAGATCAAGTTGCCAAAGAGTGCAAGTTGGCTGTACATACCGTAGAACAGATAAGAAACGAATTTGTTTACTTTTATCCTGTAGATTCCCGTCACTCTGGGCGCGACCTTGTTCCAAATCATCTTACGTTCTTTATCTTCAACCACGTAGCCATTTTTGATAAGAAAAATTGGCCACGGCAAATAGTGGTCAACGGCTCAGTTCTTATGGAGGGCAAGAAGATGAGCAAGTCGCTTGGCAATATTATCCCTCTTCGAGCTGCAATCAGACAATATGGAGCAGACACAATTAGGCTTGCAATGTTGGTCTCGGCTGAAATACTTCAAGACGCCGACTTTTCCTTCGATACTGTTCGAGGAATTAGGTTGAAACTTTTGGGCATTTTTGAAATGGCTGAAAAGTGTAGAAGCAGCAGGCCCCATCAAGCGACTGGGCAAGACCAGGGTCATAATCAGCAACGGCAACAACAACAACAACAAGAGCTGCTGATGCTGGAAGATAAATGGCTTGTCAGCCGGCTCCATCGCACAATAGCAGAGACATCAGCATCAATGGATAGATTAAGGATAAGAGAAGCGATATACTACACTCTATATTCACTTGACCGAGACTTGCAATGGTATCTGAAACGAGCAGCCGCTAGAAAACGCAAAAATATAACTGGAATGATTGCTGAGTTTCTCAAACTTCAAGTCAGGATGCTTGCGCCATTTGCGCCATTTACAGCAGAGGAAGTGTGGGAACTCATGGGCAACACGCAATCAATAACGACAGCAGGGTGGCCGGTGGTGGAGGAAGAAAAGATAGACCTAGTAGCAGAAGAATCAGAGTTTTTCATTTCTAGCCTGCTTGAAGATGTCCAAAATATAGTCAGGGTCACTAAGATAACACCTACTAGGATTGTAATCTATGCTTCAGCTGCCTGGAAGGTACAAGTGTACAATGCAATACTTGCAAATATACTGGAAGGCAGGATCAACTTTGGACAAATAATGAAGCAGATGATTGCAAACCCGGAAACTGCAAAAGCCAAGAGTGACCCTAAGATGGTGCAAAAAATGATAGAAGACATTCTGTCGGCGCCTCTTGAGGCAAGGAACCGGCGGCTTAAGCTGACGGGATTTAATGAGGTAACCACAATAGAAGATGCTCAATCATTACTGTCAGATGAGATCAACAAAGCACAGATAATCGTCTATTCCGAAGAAGACCCCACAAAATATGACCCAAAATCAAGGGCAAAGTCTGCAAGACCTTTTAAACCTGCTATTTACATTGAATAATTTCACTCTTTGTTCATAATTCGACGCATGTATCTCCATCTATACTGAGATCTGGTCAGTGACGAAATCGCTATAAATCAGTCATGCCCTTCCTGAAGGCTATAGGGAACATATTGGGAAAAAGTATTGCTAAAATTGTTGGGCTTAATATCATGAATATTTGCTATTTGATACAAGAGTGATCATTATCATGATCTTAACAATAAAAGGAGGAGAGCGAGAGGAGAAAGCACATTCATCACTCGAATTGCAAAATAAGGCAATTCATGTTTAAGATGTCGAAGGTTAGCTTCTAAGCATTATTGTATGCCAAAATTGAACTGATTTATATCAAAAACAGAAAAGCTGAGAAAATCCACGAGGCATTTTGTGTCAGTTTATGACAGTATTTTTGCTTTCATATCAAATCCCACCCGCTCCATCCTCTTTGCTAATCAGTAATCATAGCCGCCTCGACAAGTTATTATTTCACACCAACCGCTAGAAGTACCTCATTCTC
>JAICEE010000036.1 GCA_025924355.1 Nitrososphaera sp. | reverse complement strand
CGTCAAAGCAAGTACGACATAGAATGGCACTATTGTATCTGTAGATCTTCTTTTTGGCGTGGTTAAATAATGAAAATTTTGATAATTCCCTTGAACAATTGTCACATTGCTTCTTCATTGTGAGAGAGTAAGGCTCAATATTATTTAACATGTATGAAATTAGGATCTACATTTGTTTTCATAGCTCAAAGGCAAAGCCATGATTTGCTTTTTTACAATTATTATATCTAATACTTCTGGTAGCATATGACAAATATCATGATATATTCTATAATAATACTAAATTACGCCTGCTTGGCGCAACTTTTGTGGCAGATAGGTCTCTGAGAGGTACTTGAAGCCGTGTTTGAAGAATGCATCAAGCTCACACTTTTCCTTGTTCTTCAGGAATATGTCAAGCTCTTTCTGCCACTTTTTATCTTGGAACCAAGGCTTTTTCTTCATATCGTTTGCCCTGTTGAGATCTTCTTCTGACGCGGCAAGCCTTGCAACCTCGGGTATGTTGTATTCGTAAATGTCCGAGAACAGCATGCCAAGTATCTTGGCGTCAGGCGTGACGAGTCTGTAGCTATCATAGCTGAGCGATTCACTGCCGATCTTATATCGGAGCGCGATGCCAAGGCCCCATGGGTCGGCATCTGCAAAAACTACCACCGGCTTTTTCCACTCTTCGTTGAGTGCCTTAACCATCATTCTGGTTGCCCGATCTGGCTCGCCTGAGCCAGTCATCAGAATTGCATTGTGCTTCTGTATAAAGCCAGACTTGCGGATATTGTTTAGCACAGTATCTTTTTCTACTACCATTACAAAGTCGGCCTTGACATCTACTATTTCAACGTCGCGTATATTGGTAGGTATCAGCTGCGATGTAGCTCTGCTGCCAAGGTTGCAATTAATGATATCGCCTCCAACTCTTAGCGTGATCGGGCCCGATATCATGCCCTTTGGCTTTGAGGTTACTGAGAACTCTTCTCTTGGAACACCTGTCAAGAGCTCAATTGCCTTGATTGCATCATCTGAGTCGTCTTGGCTATTCCAGAACTTTTGCTTGTTCTTCTCATCACCCACGGTACTAAGTGTGGCATAGTACATTCCACGTATGGTACTTTCCATTTCCTCGTTCAGCAGCTTGCGCACGGCATTAGCCATCACCAGATATTGGGCAAACGTCGGTATTTTCTTAGTGCTGTCGGGGCTTATGCTGACTGTCTTGTCGCCAATTGTTAACATCCTTTCTTCGCCAGACCAAACTGTGTTGTCATAGCCTACCTTGGGAACATTTAGCACAGGCATGGTCTTTTGTACCATAAGGTCAGTGCTGACATCCTTCATTATCAGTCTAATCTTTTTGACGACTTCTAGGTGACGCTTGTCGGCTGGCATTTACTTGCTCTTCCTTCTCTTTGGCTTAGTATCCTCAGCTACCTTGTCAAGTGTCATCTGCCCTTTATCTTGCTTCTTGTCTTTCCGCAGAGTTTCCGGTATCTTTTCCTCTTTGATCCTCAGCTTTGTCAGCTTGCCCTTTCTTCCTGCAGCAGTGATTGCGATCTGCTCCTTATCTGGTTTGACTACTTCGCCATTGACCTCGATTGCTTCTTCTGCTTCTTCTTCAAGGCGCTCACCAGTTATCCTATCCTCTTTTTTCTCCACAACTCCGCCAGTGATCTCGCCCTTGACGTGCTTTTCTGCAAGCTCGGTAAACGCCTGCTCCAGCTTGGTAGCGTCAAGTCTGATCGACTCAGAAATCGCGCTTACAACCAAAGGAATGTAATACTTGTAAAGATTAAGCCTACCTTGGGCCTCTTTCATGCGTAGCTCCTTTCTTATCTGCGCGCTCACCTTGCGATAGAGTTCAGACAAGCAATACTTCATGTGTTTTTTCAGCTCACCTTCTGAGGCTATGCTTTCCTTGCCAGCAGTCTTGTACGGGATCTTGGTAGAGCAAATATGGAAAAAGGTGTGAATTGGCAAAAGTTCTACTGCTCTATCCGATTTGATCTCGCCATTTGCAAATTGCGCCTTTGCCTCTTTCTTAGTGATCCCCATTTTATTTATCTCGACTTCAGAGACTACCTCCCTTGCTACATCTGATCCTTCATCGTACAGGAGAGGAATCTTGTTTGCAAATCTATAGAGTTTGAACGATGGAATGTCACCTCCATATGCGATTCCGCACTCGACAATGGTAGGCCTGTTGTTGATGACACATGTGCGAGATGCATAGGCAGCGAGTGCTGGCTTCAATATCTTGACTGTGATCTGGGGCCGTTGGATTTCTGTCATAGATGCTTCTTTGGGGACGGTCTCTTTGGTGGAGATAATTGTATATTCAGAGGTCATTCCAGTCGTCAAGATCTGTTCACCAATCGGGCTTAGGTGATCAGTGTTTGCCTGCTGAAAGTTGATGTACTTACACACCTTGACAATTTCGATGAGCTCGTTTTCAGTGTACTTGTCAGCCGGCTTGTTCTCTACTCCTGCTTTAGCAATAATCTCTTTTGCCTTTTCGCTTGACATCTTTTGAAATGAAGTCGATAAGATTCCCTGAAGTGTGGTCTTTTGATTCATAAAATTCATTATCGCCTTCTTGAGCGTCTGTAGATCCATGTCTGCTGGGTGGGGGAGAACCTCTTTTGCGGGCTGCGGCATGACTTCTGTCCTTCTTTCAAACCGGACCTTGCCCTCATCAGTTTCGTATTCAATAATAGCATAAGGGTTGACAATGCTTGTCTGACTGATGTATTCGTTAATCTTGTTCTTCATGTTATTTCTTGTAATTGGAGAAAGTTTTGCATGGAGCACGGCCTCGACCTTAAAGCCGGAGTCTCCCTTTATCTTGATTTCTTCGCCTTTGATTACTTTTTTTGCAAGGACTATTGGCTTATTTGTGCTGATGTCTGTCCTAAGCGCGAAATAATATTCCAAACCTTCTTCAATCGATTTTGACCAGACCTTGAGTGGATGAATAGTATCTTTGGTGGAAAATGCCGCTATCATTTTGAGGCCAACACCAAACAGGCCGCGCTGCTGCTTTTCAACGTACTTGCCCGATGTCAGGAACGAGCATACTGCAATGGGTACCTTGTCTGACGGTATCCCGATACCGTTGTCCTGGCATGTAATCATCCAGAGGTCATTTGACGCATCAAGTAGCTTGAGCGACAGCGATATCTTGGGCAGGATATGGTCTGTCTCGCACGAGTCAAGTGAGTTTTCGATAAGTTCCCTTACAGCCATGTATAAAATACGCTCCGTGGTAAAGCCTGCCAAAGCCGAATTGTCGACAAAGAACTCCGACTCAGCTTTCTTATCATACCTCACCTTTCCTTTCAGCACTGCCGGCTTTGACTGTGCAGCTGCAACCTCTACAGTAGCCTTTTGGTTCAAAGTCATTCAGACTATTCGCTAACTCAATTTAACTTTTTATGAAAAATTTATTGAGTCGATAGATAATAAAGCTTAATCTAGTTCATTGAGACCTCTTGGGAATTTTCGTCCTTGTAGATATTCGATCTAAAACTAACTTATAACGTCTGAGTGGTTCTAAGCGATTTCAAATATAGAAAAAAGCAGCTAACCTAGTAGCCTAGATGTTGTTGTTGTCATGCGTGAACTGGTAGGGGTTGTTCCTCTGGTTCTGGTTCACGACTGCGATAGTGTTTCTGATGAGATGGTACATGCTATCATGGCAGGGGCATCCACACATCTTGGTCATACTGAAGGAGTTGACCGTATTTTTAATGACTCCACTGCACAATCCATGATCATTTTTGAGGCAATCGTCTGACTTGGCCACAGTTACTTTTCTTAGTGTACAGTATTTATAGTGAATGGAAATAGTTAAATCAATTTTCTTCCCTTTTCTTGCATGAAGATTTATTCTGAAAGCAGGCCGTGGGGCAGATTTGAGAAGTTCCACGAAAACAAGTCTTGCACCGTCAAATTGATTTATGTCAATGCAAATTCCCGGCTCAGTCTGCAGTACCACAAGAAGCGGTCAGAATTCTGGAAAGTGATCAAGGGCACTGCTATGGTCGAGATTGATGGAAAGAGAATTGTCCTAGGAGAGGGGGAGACGATTACGATCCCAAGACATGCAAAACATAGAGTACTTGCACTTGAGAGCGAGTGCATAATACTTGAAATCGCATACGGTAGGTTTGACGAAAATGACATCGTCAGATTAGAGGACGACTACCAGAGGGTCACCATGCCAAAGACCCGAGTAGCAGCTGCCTAAGCGGATATGCACATAACTAGTAACAAAACCTTCAGCCATATTAGAGTTCAAAATAATCAAGCGAAAGTGAGCAAGGGCTATCCATATATTTTTAGCAAAAAAGAACGTGGGGATATTCTAAAGACGGTGTGCTAATGATCAAGGTCAGCGAAGGCTACAACAGCTCGAAGAGATACGAAATCTCTGACAGTTATTACTTCTATACTCAGCGAGCAGACCTTTTTTGACAGTTAGCCACCAACAGCTAGCATTGGCTGAGGATAAGAAGGCTTGAAATTGAAAGGGCAGGCATGTAATAAATGAGGCTTGTAGACACCTTCAAGGCGAGTCTGGATCCATATCTCTTTAGGCTTTACCGCAGTTACCTTTATTCAAGATACAAAGCAACTGATGAGCTTGCACAGGCGGAAGTAGTACACGAGAAGGCAAAAGAAAGTCTGCTCAAGATGACAGACAAGTTTAGACAAAACATGACGTATTTTGATCCTGGTGACCAGCTGGCAGTTGAAATTGAAAATTATGAATTGAAAAGCCCAGTTGGGATCGCGGCTGGGTTTGATAAGAACTGCGAGGTGCTTAGGCCAACATCATATGTTTTTGGCTTTCTGAATCCTGGCAGCGTGCTGAAAAATCCTAATATTGGCAACCTCCAGCGGCCAAAGAGCGAAGGCACTGTCAGGATTGTAGTTGACGATGAAAGGAAGGCAATAATTAACGCACAAGGGTACCCTCACAAAGGCCTTGATTATACAATTTCAAATTTAAGAAAATTCATGGGAGGTTCAAGAGGCAATGCCAAGATCCTGCTTAACTTTTCCGGTATTACCGACATCTATGCTGAAGACGCGGTGCTTGATTCATGCAAAGAAATTCTAGTTAGATCTGCACCCCATATCGATTTTGGGTTTGAAGAAAATAGGACTTCGCCAAACACAGATTTCAATAAGGTGCTTCAGACACCTGAGTTTACCAAAAAGATAATCGACCTGATGAACACACATGTGCCAGGCAAGATTAAGGCGTCCAAGATATCTCCATACAGCAAGCTGCCGCCATCAGATGAAGAAAAGAAATCCAAGCTCAAATCGATCAAGGTATTTTATGAAAATGGCGGGCATGTGGTCACACTAGGCAACACAAGGTCGGTGGATACCAAATCTACTAGGCTTTGCCGAAATTTTGCAAGAGAAGTTGCCGGTGAAAGCGGTAAGCCGCTTTTTCCTTACATGCTGAAGCTGGTAGAGGATGTACACAGAGAATTTCCGGATTTAACGATAATTGCCTGCGGCGGTATTTTTTCAGGACAAGACGCTTGGAAAGCATACGAAAAGGGCGCGACTCTGCTCTCGCTCTATACTGTTCTTACATTCTACGGTTTTGGTGTTGTAAGGGACATACACGATGTTTTGAAAAGAAAGCTAGGTAGCGAAACCTTACAGGATTTTATAGAAAAGAGAGACAGCCGTGTGAGGTAAATACTAACACAAACCATTGCAAAGCATTGGAAACCTTTTAATGCACCTGTAATCATGTTCCTCTGAAAGGAATAGGGATTTGGAGCGTTGGGAAAGTATCCTAAAGTTGTTCTTGCTGCCGATCGCACATTGATGTCCCCTTACAGAGGAATATCGCTTGCGTCATTCTTTGGCTGTGCCCCAGCACTGGACTTTAACAGGGATCACAATTCAATGTTGTACCATGTCATGCGCAATCAGGTCACTCCAAGAGTCCTTTTTGATTTTATTTGCAATCCCATTGACCATACAAATGGCGTCGCCAATTACGCTCCTTATGGCCTAAGAAAGGTTGAAGCTGCGCTATTGAGGGACGGCTACAAGCAGGAGGATGTAGTGGTTTCCCACCCAGATCACATCGAGAAATTCATTGGGCCCGAAACTGAAGTTGTCGGGACATATGAGATGGATCCGCTTGGCATGGGTCCAGTCACTATGACATTCACTTATGGCCGCAAACAGATGTCCTATGATGAATTTTACAACCGCGAGCTTCACATGAGGATCAATGCCGCCAAGGCAAGGACAGGAAGCAAGGCCAAGGTGATTGCTGGCGCTTCTGGCACTTGGCAATATAACTACGACCCAGCCAAGATAGAGGAGTATGGACTTTACGGCATTGTAGAAGGTGAGCTGGGAGGTATCGGCCCCGAAATCGACGGAGCCGGAGGCAGATTCTTTGATGCGCTCATTGCAGGTGAGTGTGACACTGCCAATCCGTTCAAGAAGAGCCAGTTCAAGGTTGAGATTAAAGAATTTGTTAGAAACGGCAGAACGCACCACGGCAGATTCATTCACTATTGGAATGAGCCATCAGTCAGCGAAATTCCAACGATTGTCAACCCTAGTATGCATGGCATGGTTGAGGTTATGCGTGGCTGTGGGCGCGGCTGCAAGTTCTGTGATGTAACACTGAGACCACTCAGGTATTACCCGGTTGAAAAAGTGCAAAAGGAAATAGAAGTGAACATGAAGTACGGTGGATTAAAGAATGCCTGGGTCCATAGCGACGACATTTTTGTCTATGGTCTCAACCCGAGGACAACAAAGAACATGCAGCCTAATAGGGAAGCCCTAGAAGAGCTGTTCAAGGGTATCATGGCAACCGGCATCGACCATACAAACCCAACCCATGGAACGCTTGCCGGTGCAATCGCAGATGAGAGACTCATCCCCAATTTATCTAATATAATTAGAGCCGGCCCCGATAACCATATTGGCATCCAATGCGGTTTCGAGACTGGCAGTATAAGGCTCATTGGCAAGTACGCAGACCGCAAACTCGCCCCGTACAAGCCTGAAGAGTGGCACTGGGTAGTAAAGACGGCCATTAAGACACTCAATGAGAACTACTGGGTTCCGGCATTCACACTCATTATGGGTCTTAACAACGACGAGACACAGGAGGACAGTTGGGAGACGATCAGACTAATACACGAGCTAGAAACTGAGCAGCCAGACAGCAAGTTTACTACGACTCCGCTTACCTTTGTGCCTATTGGGCTTCTTGAGAAATCAGACTTTTTTGACATTGGCAATACAATGGACCCTGGTAAGCTGGGCGTCATGTACAAGACTTGGCAACACAACTTCAAGTATGGCATCCAAAAGTTCATGGGCAGGGTAGGGCGCAACAATCCGATAAAGGACTGGTTCTTCACGCAGTTAGCTTCAACTCTCGGAGGCGTGCCGCTCTCTGCGATGGAGAGATTCGCAAGGAGAAAGGGCTTTGAGCATGAGCATGCCATTGAAAAGATAAAGGCAAAATACTGGTAAAAGGCCTCAACTTTATTAGAACATAACCTTCTTACCATGCCATAAAATCGGAATTCTAGGATGCGGAGACGTAGGACAATGGCTTGCTGACAGCTTTATTGCAATCGGATACACCATCAAGATAGAGGCTTTAGAAGCCAGGAAAAAACTCAGAGGCCGCAAGACATGGCGGGAAAGTACTACAACGAGCCTTGGAGACGAGCAGCATTTGGAGAGTCTGTCGTAATTGCAACTCTGAGATAGGAAACGCCAAGGGCAATCACGATGTCAGGAGAAGAGAATTTTGCAGAAAAGGTCATCGTTATTGATATTACAAACAAACCTCACTTGATCTTTCAAAGGTTTAATTTCCAAATCTAATTTTATGGATACAAAAATAATATGGATTAGCTTTGTTAATGCCTTTTCTTTTTTGTGCCTATTTTCTTCTTGCAGGAATGCGCCTCTATATCCAAGACATGGAAAAATCACTCTAAAAGCTTAAGGTTAGGAAGTGTTCCTTTGAAAGGATACGTGAGAGCCTCCAAGCTCACAGAGACTCACGTTTGATCGCATCCTTGCCAGCTGATCTCTTTGAGGTCAGCTGGTGGGTTTGTTCAGCGGTTAGAAGATAGCGTTATTATAAGTTTCAGCCGTAATTGGGAGCGAACTATGAATCATAATATTAAGTCTTTTCTTGATTTTTATGAATACAGACCGTAAGCGTAGCACTGCCTGATACCAACCGGAGTTGATCAAATTGCAATAGGCAGCTGATAGTAAAACCACAATTGAATTACACAAGAATTTGAATACTCGGCGGACAATATCAAGCAGACTTCTGGCAAGTTCCAGATAATGCACTCTCTACTATCTTACATAATAGAACCCATCTGACGACAACATGAAAACCTAACACGGACCATCTTTTTCCGTTTTCAGATTATGCAAAAACCGCGTACCCTAAAGTCTTGGGTAGCAAATTGAATTATCGTTATGTAATGAAACTCTTTATTTAGCATGAACACCAACTTCTAGTATGACATCAGAGATTTTTAGAGAAAAGCAAGAGATCAATAGAAAGCATCATCATGTGTATGATGACGAGACAATTGAAAGCATGAAGCAGTATTTCAAGGTTGAAGACGACTCTGATGCGTTATTGAAGTATATAAAAGGGAACAGGGTCAGTCATGATGTTGTAGCTTAACCTAAGGATTAGTTTTTTCTTATGCAACGCAGAAACCAGCGTAGTTCAGAGTATGTTTGAAATTTGAAATAATGCATCAAACCTTCGATAGTCGCATCATCATAATCCAAATGATGATATTTCTGTCCATCATCAGCCTGCCAAGAAGGCAAGGGTTCATCGGTTGATTTTGTAACCAATTTAGTGCTAGTCTAACACTGATTACCACAACGAGGATTTAACTAGCACTAATGATTGTACTATATGACTCTCTTTTACTCTTAATTAACATAGTTGCTACCGTCTGTCGTGATGAGCACTGCTATTAAAACAGCCATAGTGAAGAAGTTTGAAGATACAAAAATACTAGGCACACCTATATGCTCCTTACAGAAATGTGTTAGGATTCAAACTGAAATATATAGAGAGAATACATATATAGTGCTAGAAGGTTATTAACATGAACTATTAATAAAGAAATGACCTGTAACAATTTGAAAGATCATTACATCACCTCTATTTAATTGCCATGCTGTCCACTACAGAGTGAATGTCGTACAGGCGAGGACGTTTTGGAGGAGGCAACCGCTTTGGTGGTCCAAAGCCAGTTGAAAGTGGTAAGGAATACGATGTTCAAGTTACAGAGATTAGTCGAAAAGGCGACGGAGTTGCCAGAGTTCAAGGATTTATTGTTTTTGTGAAAGGTGGGAGGGTCGGACAGAAAGCCAGAGTGAGGGTAACGCATGTAGGAGACAGATTTGCAACAGCTGAAACTATTGATGGCGGAGAGCAACAACAGGTAGAGCAGCAGCACCAATCAACCGAGCAATCAAAAGATGTTATTAGTCCTCCAGTCAGCGAAGAAGAAAAGCCGGAACTACAGGACTACGCAAGCTCAGAAGCAGAAGAGATTAAACCGGAAGAACAACCCCCAACAGGCTGATATAGAGACCCAAGTCACCAGCTCGAAATTGCGATTTTACGCCGCAAAAGATACACACATCACAAGAAAATACGGGACACGGAGGGTCTTGGAGATGTATAAATCCTCGAATAAAGTTTCTCAAGTATCTGGAATATCTAATTGCTGCGTTATGTTACGTATGCCCAGTATCAGTATATTACATATAGAGCTCTTAGCATACTTTGTGGTTTTTAAGAATGGTTATATATAATATCAGTAAGCAAAGAAGAAGAGGAAGATTACTCATATCAGAAGTGGCTCAAAGACAAATGTCGAGCAACTTTGGGGGCGAACAGTCGACGCCACAAAAGTTCACCAATGTCAATGACTATACCATAAGGTATCTCGACTATGGGCCGTCTGACGGTAAGACTCTGATTCTTTTGCACGGTCTTGGCGCTTCTGCCGAAAGATGGTCTCGTGTAAT
>JAICEE010000035.1 GCA_025924355.1 Nitrososphaera sp. | reverse complement strand
GTGTCCTCCACAAGCAATCAAGGTCGACCAGGCAAATCTAGAGTTTCATGAAAAAGCTGCAGGCACATTCAATGAAGCATTGTCTAAAGGTAGTGCACCTCCGCCACATGCGCATTAGGCGCGCCTTTTCTTCCTTCCTTCCTCTTTTATCTCTGAGCTCCTTGTTCTTTACTAGAAAGTAGAGTTGCCTGTCACTGCCGATTCCTATATGGGTATATTCCTACCTCCTGACATTTCGGTCAGGATAAAGCAGTTCATGGCTGCCAAAGTGGACTTTCCATTCCTTGGAAAGAATGAGCTCTTGGCCGTATTCTACCTATTTGGCAAAGACTACGAAGTCATTGGAGAATCTGAGGTCAATGCGGCAAGCGACTTGGCAAAAAGGACTGTCGAGCAAGTGGTAAGGGATATCCGAGTCTATATCACCATGCCCCAGAAAATGGATGCACGATTTACGCGTGAGAACTACACAAAGAGGTCGCTTCAAATAGTTGTTGACAGTGGTGGTAGGCAGCCAGATGTAGACAGGCGCGTTGTCGGCGACCCAATAATATTATCGGACTGTTTTGCCCAGCATGTCGCATACTACAGGCAGGACTTCTTTTTTGAACTCTTTCCGCCTCTTAAAGCGGAGCAACTGCCGCCCGCATTAGAAAACAAACTTGAAGGAAGAATGCTCTTGCTAGGATTTAACGTCAAGAACATGCAGTCACTGCCATTCAAAAGCTCGCTTCATGCCTTTTTTGAATGGATGCTAAAAGTTTGAAGAATGATCTATTACACGCACCATCTGCTTGACATCAAACACCATCACTTCTTTTGGCAAGTTGATCTCTAGCACACGCTCTTCTGGCGGATTGTATCTCAACACGTGGATCAGAGCGCCCTCTTTCCCGAACTTCCTACCACTCCTCTTCTCAATCACTACTTCGGGGTTGAATAATGCATCAAATGCGAAAAAATAAGTCCCGCCCCATACATTGACCGAGTATTCGACTCTGTAGTAAGGAACTGACATCCTTGGAAACAGCAGCGCGCTGGCAGAGTGGAGGTTCTCTCCCTCATCGTACATTCTGTTATGGTGGAAGATATCAATAAATGGTACTTTCGCGTAAACAGTCGAGTTGACAGATTTCCTTGTGCATATCATTTCATACCGTTTAAACTCGTGGTCCGGCATGATAGCTGGGCCGTACTTAGCATCATCATGTAACATGATTTTGCGGTTCACAAGGAATTTTTCCTTTGATTCTAAAAGACGCCGGATGTTCTCCACAAACTGGTGCTCGTTACATTCGTAAAGTGGCAATTTTATCCGCCAACGCCCTTGACTACCTTTGATATTGTCATCTTGGAGCCACATATAGTAATTATCGGATCCTTTGGGTAGGCATCTCCAATCTCTTCTGAAACGCTGATCGTCTCGTTGCCCCTGATGTACAGCATCTTGGTCCAGAACTTGCCGTCAGCAACAATCGTAACAGTATCGTCTAGCAAAAACCCAATTTTAGAAAGGCTAGCCTGCACCCTCTCAAACGGCACAAGCACAGAAATTGACTTCAGTTTTTGTCCGCCTTTCTTTTCTTGCACAGATATTTTCTTTGTGTTTCAGGTATAAAAATTGGTCGCAAGTTAGATGAAAGAGGTTTCTGTTGTAAATATTCATATTATATCTTTTCATCATGAAGAAGAAAGAGCTATAGCTATTACTGCATTCTATGAACATCTTCTCTAGGATCATCATGATTTGCAAAGTACACCGTATAGCTGCAAAAAAGGACTCATACTTCGTCTCTGTCATGTTAGATGTGACTTGAGCTATCATATGATAGCTGACTGCAGGCCTCCTGCTTCCGTTTATTGCACAGCTTAGATCAGGGGCTATTTGGCCACAAAGATCTTCCTGTCTTTTTTCGTTTTATTTGAGAGTATGGACTTTGACAGTTGTTCTTCAATAGGGAAGAGTTTGATACAGGTTGCTATTTAAACTAATTTCTGTTGCATACAAGATTCGGCCGGATGGATTATCCCATATCCGTAGAGAGTCATATATCGTAGAAAAAGTGCTTCTATCCTATAATTAACATATAATAGTAGGACCTTAAAAGAAACTGGTAGCGCGGATGTGGCAGAGTGGTCTTCTTTTTAGGGAACATAATAATGCGTCGGCCTTGAGATGACAAGCGCCGGTAAGCCGATTCGCCCTCGGGCGATCAGGAGTTCGAATCTCCTCATCCGCGCCACTATATATTATTATTACATTTTTCTTGGGGATTCGCGGTGCTGTCGGTCCTTTACTCTCTGGCTATGCTCAGACTTGATCCTGCGGTCAAGCCGTGCTACGAGCTCCTTTGACGCACTGAGTGGATCATAGCCCACAGCCTTTGCATCTATTACCCCCTTTGACGTAATAACCCGTGTCCTAAGTGAATACTTGCGCGTCTTGTGCTTGTCTGCATACACGACTATGGATCTCACGTCTCCAAGCTTGCCTTGAATCTTTTTCAAAAAGCGCGCAAGCTGCTCTTGAATTTCTATTCTGTCCTGACCATCTTCAAAGTGTGCCATGTGGATGATAGGCTCGCTGCTCTTTTTGGGCAAAATAAGCTCAAGCGCATCCTTTGGGGTGACTATGCCCATTGGCCTTCCATCTCCAACCACAACCGCCTCTTCATTTTGCCTAAATTGGTCTGTCATGACATTGAGCTTGGTGCCCCGCTCGACTGAAAAGGCCCTTCTTGTGATATCTTTTACCTTGACATCTTTGATGCCCGCAGTTCCCCCAGAGATTGCTGCGGACTTGCTTGTGCGCTCACGCGGAGTCGCAATTATCTTAGCTATGTCAAGTATACTCAATGTCCCGCGAAGGATGCCTTTTGTATTTATCACTGGAAGCCGTGAAATGTTGTATCTTCTCATTTTAGAGATTGCATCAGCAAGTGAGGTATTCTCCTCTATAACTATCGCGCCAGACATGACCTCATCTACAATAGCATGCCCAAAGTCTGCTGTCAACACAAGGTCAGTTTCGCTGATAATGCCTACGAGCTCGCCTTTTTCTACCACGGGCACGGCGCGGTTTCCACTCCCAATTACAAGCTGGGCAGCCCTTTCAATGTCGTGGTCTCTACTCAATGTCGATGTGTTGATGATATAGCTTTTTAATTTTGAAGAAGGCTGTGCAGTAGAATTAATGATTTGCTTAGCAAATATCATACCGAGGTATTTACCATTTTCATCTACTATGGGTATCTGGTTGATTGATCTGTCTGCCATAAGGTTTAATGCTTTTGCAACTGTGTCCTCAGAGGTGAGAGTAACAACGTCTGTCACCATTATTTCTGATACTTTCATTCAATAGAACATCTGGGTGCTTGTCATTTTAAACCTTACACATTTGCAGGCAGCATAGTTATAATGCTGCTCGGCTCCTAACTAGGACTATGAATAAAGAGCGGCGGCTGGCAATAGTGGCAATAGCCGCTGTAACGGTGGCTGCAGTCGCGACTGCTTTTTTCACGCCATCACAGACTACGCTTCCCATACCTGAGCCGGGACAGAGCGATGGCAACAATACCCGCTCTGGCGTTCAGGTGATTGCCGAGAATCTTGACGTACCTTGGGCCATTGAGATTGCCGAGGATGGCAGGCTCTTTTTCACAGAAAGGAACGGCAGGATAATGGCTATAGAGAAGAATGGCAGTCTTCTTTCAGATCCTGTAGCTTACATCAATGTCCTGCAGAACGGCGAATCAGGACTTTTGGGATTGGTGCTTCATCCCAACTTTGCTGAGAACCATCTGCTTTATGTCTACCATACTTACTCTAATGATTCAGCTGTTTTGAACAAAGTCCTAATGCTTACAGAAAATGACAACAAAATAGTTGAATCAAAAGTCGTCATTGACAACATCCCAGCTGCCGACAGAAATGACGGCGGCAGGATCAAGTTTGGACCCGATGGCAAGTTGTATATCGCCACAGGCGATGCACGACAGCCCGAGCTTGCCCAAGATGCCGGATCACTTGCAGGCAAGATCCTGCGACTCAACTCTGACGGCAGCATCCCTGAAGACAACCCTTTTGAAGGTTCGCCTGTGTATTCTTACGGACACCGCAACATTCAGGGGTTGGCATGGCATCCCTTGACAGGTGAGCTGTACGCAAGCGAGCACGGGCTTGAGGGCAGTGATGAGATCAATCTCATTAAACCGGGCACTAACTACGGCTGGCCCATGGAAGATTGCAATGCCGAGAAGTTTGAAAAGCCGATCGTATGCTTCAACCCTGCAATAGCTCCTGCAGGAATGACATTTGCTGCTTCAGATATCTTAGGCTACCAAAATGACCTATTGCTCGCCACTCTGAAGGCTCAACACATTCGTCTCATCGATTTGGGATCTGATGTTGAAAGCAACATCCTGACCGGCTTTGGAAGAATACGCGATGTTGTTGAAGCTTCTGATGGGTCGCTTTATGTCACTACAAGTAATAAAGACGGAAGAGCTGTACCCGCGCAAGATGATGACAAGATTTTAAGGATCATCAGCACGCAGTAGCATGACAGTAATGGCGGTGGAGAAAAAGTTCTATGAAATGGGCAGGGAAGAGCGCCTTGACTACATAAGAAAGGCTGTTGGAATATCTGATGACATTGAAGTAATGCTCAGACCACTTCCGTACGAAGATGCAAACAGGATGATAGAAAATGCTATTGGCATTATGTCTATCCCAATGGGTATCGCCACCAATTTCGTCATAAACGGCAGAGAGTGTGTGATCCCAATGGCTATAGAAGAGCCATCTGTTATTGCTGCAGTTGGTAAGGCTGCAAAAATAGCCAAGGTTAATGGTGGATTTGTTGCTGAGGCTGATGATTCACTTATGATAGGTCAGGTGCAAGTTGTCGGGCTTGGCAACGTCAAGCATGCAATGTCTAAGATATTGAGAAACAAAAACCAGTTACTTGCAACTGCTAATTCAAATAGCAGGTCTGTAACTGCAGTCGACTTGCAGGTGCGACAGCTGCGCGATAAAAGCCCAAACAATATGGGCAATATGCTCCTCGTAGAGCTGGTCATTGACACCAAGGACGCCATGGGTGCAAATGCGATAAATACTATGTGCGAAGCAATAGCGCCGCATGTGGCCGAAATTACTGGTGGCGAAGTTGTGTTAAAGATATTATCCAATTATGCTACTCGAAGGATGGTCAGATGCAAGGCCACATTTGACAAGGAACAGCTTGGCGGCAGCCAAATTGTCAAGCGGATACTCTATGCTTATGCGCTTGCTTATTCTGACGCTTACCGTGCAGTTACTCACAACAAGGGCGTCATGAACGGTATTGATGCAGTTGCGCTTGCCACCGGACAGGACTTTCGGGCTATTGAAGCTGGCGCGCATGCCTACGCTGCAAGGAATGGAATCTATCGGTCGCTGACTAGTTGGCGCAATACAAAGGAAGGCGACTTGGCTGGTGAAATTGAGTTACCATTGGCAGTAGGCGTGGTTGGAGGAGTAGTCAATGCCCATCCTACTGCCAAGTTTGCGCTTCAAATTTTGGGCGTCAAAAGCGCAAAGGAGCTGGCAATGGTGATGGCTGCTGTCGGCCTTGCACAGAATCTGGCTGCGATAAGAGCGCTATCCTCAGAGGGTATTCAAGCTGGTCACATGAAGCTACATGCACGGAAGTTCAGTAAGTAGATATATATCCAGTAAAAGCACCTTTCTCAAACTGTCACATCATATAATGCCTACTGTAAAATTTGCGATCCCAAAAGGGAGCATTGAGGAGGTCACGTTCAATCTACTAGAGCAGGCGTGGCAGCATGTGAGCGGCCGGGGTCGCACTTACCGAGTGAAATTGGGTGATCCTGATATTGATGTTAAGATCCTGAGGCCGCAAGAGATCCCCACATATGTTCAGGAAGGGTTTTATGATGTGGGCATCACCGGCAGGGACTGGATACTTGAGGCAAAGGCAGACGTTGAAGTGTTGCTGGACCTTGAGATTGGACGTGTCAAACAGGTGATCGCAGCTCACACCAGCTTTCCATTCAACAACCTAAGCGATATGATAGTCGACTTCGCCAATAATAACAAGACATTAAGAATATCCTCAGAGTACCTCACCACTATTTCCACTCATATCAAGGCAAATGCCATGTACAAGAAATACTATGGTAATGCTGACCCTATGATAATTACGCCATGGATGAGGATAGGTGAAAACAAAAAGGTCGAAATCTTTCTCTCGTTTGGAGCTACAGAGGCCAAGCCACCGGAAGATGTAGACGCCATTTTCGATATCACTGAGACTGGCACCACGCTTGCCCAGAACAAACTCAAAATAATAGATACTGTAGCCGAATCTACTGCAGTGCTGATGGCAAATAGAAAGTCCCTTAAGGATCCGGCCAAGCGCGAAAAAATAGCTGACATGATGGCACTCCTCAGGGGTGTCGTAGAGGGACGGAAAAAGCTCCACATATTTGTCAATGTCCGGAAGGAGAAGTTGGAAAGACTGTTAAAGGAACTGCCTGCCCTTAAAAGACCCACTGTCAGCCCGCTTTCTGAGGAAGGCTGGTACGGCGTCAACACCGTCATCGATAAGAATGAATTTATCATGATAGTGCCAAAGCTGAGAAAGCTGGCGCAGGGCCTGGTTGTATTAGAGCCAAGACAAATACTGCCACTTGACGAAATAAACTTGGACGGATATTCCTGATGAAGATAATTCACGTCGCCGACCCGGCTAGCGAAGCTGCGCAGCTTCGCAAGGCAACTATAATCCAAGACTCGCTACTGGAAGACACAAAGGCAATAATGAGGGATGTCGCAGAGTACGGCGACCCTGCAGTTCTCAATTACACGTCAAAGTTTGACGGCGTACGGCTTGATTCGCTACGAGTTAGCGAACAAGAGATGAAGCAAGCATATGCGCAGGTCACAAAGGATGAGATTATGGCAGTCAAATTGATGAAACAGAGGCTTGTCAAGAGCGAGCTGGCAATCCTTAAGCGGCTAAAAGGAATGGTGGTGTCATCATCTGATGGTGTTAGGATAGATCGTATGGTCAAGCCGCTTACAAGCGTTGGGTGCTATATTCCAGGCGGTAGGGCCCGATATCCAAGCACAGTCGTCATGTGCGCGGTACCTGCCAAGGTCGCCAGCGTGAAAAGGATCGTGGCACTATCTCCTCCAAGAAGGGACGGCACCATTGACCCATTAACATTGGTAGCTGCAGACATTTGCAGAGTCGACGAATTCTACAAAATAGGCGGTGCGCAGGGAATAGCTGCACTTACCTATGGTACACAATCGATTAGGCCAGTCAGTAAGATAGTGGGTCCTGGCGGCATGTTTGTTACTGCTGCAAAGCTAGTCGCTTCTGCCAAAGTGTCAACAGACATGGTAGCCGGCCCAACAGAGCTGCTGATATATGCCGATGCAACTGCTGACCCGCATCTTATTGCTGTAGATCTGATCTCACAGGCTGAGCACAGCACTGACACTGTCTGCGGCCTTGTTACTACATCTGACAAGCTAACATCAGAAGTGCAGAAGCAAGTAGAGTCTATAGTTAGAAAAATCACACGGTCAGATATTGTAAAAAAAAGTCTAGAAAACAATGGCTTTATAGTCATTTGTAGGAATGAAAGCTCTTGCATTGAATTTGTAAACGAGTTTGCACCGGAACACTTAGAAATAATGTGTAAATATGCTGACGCTATTGCCAAGAAGATTGATTCAGCTGGACTTGTGCTGATTGGACAGTATACGCCATCATCTGCAAGCGACTACAGCCTCGGTTCAAATCACGTGCTTCCTACACTTGGCTTTGGCAAGTCCCGTGCATCACTGTCAGTGCTTGACTTTGTCAAAATAGTAAACAAGGTGAAAGTAAACAAGTCAGGATTGGCAAAGGTGGATAGATCCATTAGGGAAATTACATCTGCAGAGGGGCTCTTGAACCACTATGAAGCAGTGAAGGCGAGGATGAGTGAAGAAAAAGAATAGCTGGCTCAATGAAAATATCAAGCGGATTGCTTGGCTAGACCACTATACAAAACCCGAAAAAATGGAAGGTGCAATTAAGCTAGACTCAAATGAAAATTTCGCACTTGACAGGGATTTTGTCGCAGGCGTAGCAGCTGAAGCTGCAAAGCAAGTAGATCTCAGAGAATACCCTCTTGGCCAGATGGATGAGCTATATGCTCTACTTGCCAAGTATGCCGGCGTCAGCGTAGAGTGTGTAGCTCTTGGCAGCGGGTCTGACCAGATAATCGAGCTGTTGCTGTCAACGCTTGGAGGTAGACATGCTACAGTGCTTTCTCCCACATTTTCGTATTTTATTAACCGGTGCAAGCTTCATGGTATAAAGGTATATCAAGTTCCTCTAGAGCCTGACTTTACGCTTGACAAAAAGGCGTTTGTAAAGGCTGCAAAGAGGTCAGACCTTATTTACATCTGTTCGCCAAACAATCCTACCGGCAATCAACTTGATAGGCGGGAAATGATCGAAGTCGTCGATTCGCTTGAGGACAGACTTGTATTGATCGACGAGGCATATGTAGACTTTGCAGATTACTCTTTGTCAGGCGAGGCAATAAAACGTAATAATGTAATAGTACTTCGTACGCTATCAAAGGCATTTGGGCTTGCTGGTGCAAGGGTTGGCTACATAGTCTCAAATAGAAAATTTGTGAAGATATTCCGATCCATAATCCAATCCCCTTACCCTATAAGCACACTTTCCCTTGCAATTGCATCAGGCATACTTGCAGATGTAGATCAGGTCAAGCAGACTATCAAATCTGTGAGGCTTGAAAGGGAGAGAGTGTTTGCCAGATTGGCAAAAATAGATGGTATTAAGATTTTCAGATCAGATGCTAATTTTATCTTCATCGAGGCAGGCGAGAACTACCACGCAATTTCAAAAATTCTCAACAGCAATGGAATCGTAGTAAAGCTGCTGGGCAATATCACTAACCACAAAGGCTGCATGAGAATAACGATAGGCACTAGGGAAATGAATGACCAGTATCTTAAATGCATAGAACAGATAATTTGATGTATGATTGTGTACTCTTTGACATCGACGGTGTGTTAGTTGACATTCGCAAGTCCTACAATGCTGCAATCAAAGAGACTGTGGAATACATGCTCAAATTTATCACTGGAAGTTCTTTTCGGACTCTAGTCACCGATCAGATCATTTTGAAGTTCAGGCAGAGCGGTGGCTTTAACAACGACACAGACACTAGTTATGCTATAATTCTTGCAATCCTTGCCAACCCTCCAAAGAGCATCTTGCAGGGAAGGAAGTTTCTTGCCAAGGTAGCAGAGAATTCTGACGAAAGTGGCTATATCTCGGTGGAAAAGTTCCTTGCTATCTATGGCATTGACAAGTGGAAAAAAGTGCTGACTTACCCAGCACCGGTCAAAGATAGCATGCTTGCACGGGTATTTGATGAGATATTTTACGGGCCGGACCTGTTCAGAAAGCAGGATCATTTAGAGCCCAAATATTGGACTACTGGCAGGCCGCTGATAAAGAACGATAGGCTCGCAGTAAGTGCCAAAACGATGAAAAAACTCAATAAAATGTTCAAAGGCAATCTTGCAATAGTCTCTGGCAGGAGCAGGCTTGCTGCAGAATATTCGCTCCAACCCATAATAAAATATTTCAACTCTGACGCCTGCATCTTTTTAGAGGACAAAAAGCGCAAATATGCCAAACCAAATCCTTATGCAGTCAAGCATGCGATGAAGATGATGGGTGCAAGAACTGCAGTCTATGTGGGTGATTCTGCAGAAGACTTGCTTATGGCAAGGCGCGCTGAGAAAGAGATAGGTGCAAAAATCGCATTTGTAGGCATCTATGGCAACAGTTCTGAGCCAGACGAAACAATAGCCATGTTCAAGCAGGAGGGCGTTGAGGCAATTATAAGAAGCGTCAACCAACTACCGAACATAATAAATAAAGTACACCGCTGTAGTTTAAAATACACTTGGCTTCCGCCGGAAGAAAAGCAAGGATTGAGAGGGTCACAAAGGAGACGGAGGTAAGTGTTAACGTTAATCTCGACGGCACTGGTAAGACCAGCATCAAGACGCGTCTTTCCTTCATCGACCACCTGATCATGTCAATTGGCAAGCATGCCATGATTGACATC
>JAICEE010000034.1 GCA_025924355.1 Nitrososphaera sp. | reverse complement strand
GGCTCATTGTCGGCCGTCATCAGACTTACACCTCAAGCAGTATTCCACAGTTTTGGTTTTAAGAGTTCGCTAATAATCAGGCCAAGATTGCAATTAACAAATCGCTCTTGTGATTGATGATCGGCATTGTAAAGTGAAAAAATAATTTGACATTGAATATGGCTATTATCTGACGGCGGCGGCAGAAAATATTGCGTAGTTAAGAGGTGTTTCTTTTTTTTGAATATTTTACAATTACATATAGTCTAACTAACAGAAAACAACTCGCTATTAGAAAACTAATAATCACCACAACTATATTTTAAAAATAACAAATCTTTGACTAGAAACGATTACTATTATTTCGCAGGTAACAAACAATATATTAGCACTAAAATTCTCAAGTTCCGTGCAAGTCAGCGGCAATGTGCTAGTTTGTGACTCTATTGATCAGGTGGGGATCGACAGCATGAAGCACGCAGGGCTCACAGTTCACTATAAACCCGATATCAGGCCGGTCGAACTGGTGTCATCAGTTAAGGATTACGATGTTCTAGTCGTAAGAAGCAGAACGAAGGTCACAAGGGAGGTCGTCGATGCTGCCGTCCAAGCCAAGATAATTGCACGCGTAGGCGTCGGACTTGACAATGTTGATGTCAAGGCTGCTGAAACGAAAAATATTAGAGTAATTAATGCGCCTGAAGCTGCTTCTATAGCAGTGGGCGAGCTTGTTATCGGTCTCATGATATCTCTTGCAAGGAGCATACCAAAGGCAGATGCAGAGACCAAACGCGGCAACTGGATCAAAAAAGACCTAATGGGCACACAATTGTCGGGCAAGTACCTCGGCGTTGTGGGTGTTGGAAACATCGGGCGCAACATCGGTAGGATGGCAAAAGCGCTGCGGATGAACTTAATAGGGTACGACCCATACCCAATTAATCGGGAATTCATCAGCGAAACTGGCATGATAATCACTGATTTGAACACACTTCTGGAAAGCGCCGACTTTGTAACATGCCACGTACCAGCAACTCCTGAAACAAAGCATATGTTTAATTCAGAGAGGCTAGCCAAAATGAAACCAACAGCGTACCTGATCAACACTTCAAGAGGCGAAGTAATTGATGAAAATGCACTTTACGAAGTACTAAAGAGTGGCAAGCTCGCAGGCGCAGCACTTGATGTATTTGAGGCGGAACCGCCTACAAACAAGCAGTTAATGAACCTGACAAATGTCGTATGCACGCCGCATATTGGCGCGCAGACAAAAGAAGCACAAGAACTTGCCTCTAGGGTTATTGCAGAAAAGATAATTCAGATTTTGCGTGGTGTAATATGACATATAAAGGGGCCAGAATCAGGAGAGTGATATAATGCGCAATTACATGGCCCAAACATGGCATCGAATGTGGAAGGAGAATTCCGATGAGCTCAAATTCAAGGCGGTTGCCTGGAGAGCAGAACCAACCATCCACAAGATAGAGAGACCAAGCAGGCTTGACAGAGCTAGGAGATTGGGCTATAAGGCAAAACAAGGCATTATTATCGTCCGAGCTCGTGTGGGTAGAGGTGGCATGAGGAAGCAGCGCCCGGTTGCAGGTAGAAGGCCTAAACACATAGGTGTGGTTCGCATTAAGCAGGGTATCAGCATGCGCAAGGTTGCTGAGCGAAGAGTAGGCGAAAAGTTCCCAAATCTTGAAGTGCTTGGATCATACTTTCTCCACAAGGACGGCATGAACATTTGGTACGAAATCCTCCTTGTAGACCCATTTCATCCAGCCATTTCCAAAGACAGGGAGATGAGAGGCAAGCTCAAAGCGTTTGCAAAGTAAAAAAGATAACAACGGAGAAGATTTAAAGTGTTCCAATAAATTTAACTCTTTACCA
Organism: Nitrososphaera sp.; assembly: GCA_025924355.1. Classification (GTDB taxonomy): domain Archaea; phylum Thermoproteota; class Nitrososphaeria; order Nitrososphaerales; family Nitrososphaeraceae; genus Nitrososphaera. The sequence goes on along the minus strand of JAICEE010000034.1, from coordinate 8,631 downwards.
CCTAGCTATTTGTACTCATAATTTGGTATTTAAGAAACGTTCAAGCTTATCCATTGCTTTTTCAAGTATTTCTTCTGGCGGCAGATAGACGATCCTGAAGTGACCTGACCCATAGGTAGAACCAAAGCCGGAACCGTGCACAGTTAGCACGCCGGTGTTATTGAGTAGGTCGATTACAAAGTGCTGATCGTCCTTCCAGCGCCCTTTAGTATTGATCTGTGGAAAAATATAAAATGCCCCACGCGGAACTTTGCATTGGATGCCCATTGCGTTGAGGCGCTTGACCACATAATCGCGCCTTGTTATCAGCTTATCAACCATTGTGGATATATGTGCCTGAGATCCACGAAGTGCTTGCACCGCTGCTATCTGTACAGGCAGGTTAGCCGCTATCCGCACTCTTGCTAGCTTGGGTATATCCTCACGCAATCCTTCAAGCTTCTTAGAGCTACTGTTCAGACAGATATAGCCGCAGCGCCAGCCAGTCATCAGATAGGCCTTTGAAAAGCCGTTGAGCAAGATAACAGGAGCATCTTTGGCCACCTTGCCTATGCCCGTGAAATGGGAGTCAAAAACTATTTTGTCGTATATTTCATCGCAAATGACATAAAGATCATGTTCAGTGGCAATATCTATCAACTGTTGAAGGCTCTTTTGATCGAAGACTTCACCTGTGGGGTTGTTTGGACTAATGATACACAGTGCTCGCGAGCGAGGGCTTATCTTGCTCTGTAGATCTTCAATATTTGGCCTTCCATCTTCATGAAGCTTGAATTCAACAGGCTTGCCGCCATAAAATTTGGCATATGAAGCATATGGAGGATAATAGGGACCAGGCATCAACACTTCAGCGCCGGGGTCGACAATAGAAGCCATAGTCATGTCAAGTCCTTCTGATACTCCATTGGTGACAATGATGTCTTCTACTGTAACGTTGAACCCTTTTTCAGACTCTTTTTCCATGATTGCTTGTCGGAGCTGGGGCAGTCCTTCAGAATCAGTATAATAATTCTCATCATGCATGACGGCATCTACAAGTGCCCTCTTGATGTGGTCTGGTGTCTTAAAGTCGAACCTGACAGGATCACCTATGTTAAGGTAGATTATCTCTTTGCCGGATGCTTGGTATTTGCGCGCATAAGCGATAATGTCGCGGATAGCATACTCTACCCCGTGTGTCCTATCTGATACCTTCAACCTGAAACCTAGGGAATGTGACCGAGATAAAATGTTATTCTTCATAAATGATACACTCTTTGCATGAAATCAAGGCATAAATTTAAAGCCTCTCATACGCGTCTGCTCCTTGAGGATGATGGTGGCTAATTATGATGAAGTAATGAAATTGGCACTCGAACGAGGATTCTATTTTCCAAGTTGTGAGATTTACTCAGATGCGCCTGCTGGATTTTGGGAATACGGGCCCAGAGGCGTCCACATGAAAAACAAGTTTATCGAGCTATGGCGGCGTGAGCTTGTACGGCGTGATGGGATGCTAGAGATTGATGGATGCCAGATAATGAGCAAGAGCGTCTTTGTTGCATCAGGTCATATCGGAAACTTTACCGACCCTGTAGTAAAATGCACAAAGTGTGGATCTTCCTTCCGGGCAGACCGCTACATCACAGAGAAAACAGGTGAGAGTGCACTCGAGAGGATGGCAGAACAAGAAATCAAAGCGCTCATAAAAAAGCACAACCTGAGATGCCCAAATTGCAATGGCGAGTTTGGCGAGGTAAGCAGATTCAATATGATGTTCCCTATTGGCATAGGCCCGGCAGCGGAGGAAGCATACCTACGTCCGGAAACTTGCCAGACGATATTTGTAGACTTTGCACGTCTCTTTAAGACAATGAGAGGCCGCCTTCCACTTAGTATAGCACAGGTAGGCAAGAGTTTCAGAAACGAAATTGCACCAAGACAGAGTCTTCTCCGATTAAGGGAGTTTTACCAAGCAGAGATAGAGGTCTTCTGCAACCCCGACAGACTAAATGAGATGCCAAAGTTCGAAGAAGTCAAGAATACTGTACTTCGACTATCGGATGGATCGTCGATAATTGATGTAACTGCAGAGGAGGCAATCAGTAAAGGATTGACACCAAATAAGCTTATCACATACTACCTGGCACTACTCGTAGAATTTTATGACAAGACGGGCATAGATGTAAAACGTAGCCGATTCAGGAATCTATCAGTCGATGAAAAGGCCTTCTATGCCTCTGTTGCATTTGACTTTGAAGTCGAGACTAGCGTTGGATGGCTCGAGCTTGTAGCATGTAACTACCGATCTGACTATGACCTAAAGGGACATGCGATCACAAGCAAGCAGAACCTCGAAGTACTAGACTCTGCAACCCAAAGCAAGGTGCTGCCGCATGTCTTTGAGCTTTCGATGGGAATTGACAGAAGCATCTATGCAATCTTAGAACACTGTTACTATGAAGACAGGGAGCACGAAGATAGAGTAGTGCTTCGCCTAAAGCCTTACCTCGCGCCAATTTTAGTCGGTATATTACCGCTAATGACCAAAGACGGGCTTGACCAAAAAGCACGCCAGATCAATTCTGAGTTAAAATATGACTTTGACACCTTTTACGATGAATCGGGGTCTATCGGCAGGCGCTACCGCAGACTTGAGGAGATAGGAACACCATTTGCTATAACCATAGACAAGGCGACAATGCAGGATGATACTGTAACGATAAGACACAGGGACACAATGCAGCAGGAAAGAATCAATATATCTGGTCTACCTCAGTATCTGCATAGGGCACTTGGACGTCGCTAGATTCTTACACACATATATACACACACAGATATATACACACACCTTTGTTATTTGTTTAGCAAGGATGAAAAAATTTTTAATATATAGCCTTTAATTTCACCTAAAGTGATGAAGTTCCTTTTTTATGATACTTGTCTGATGTAAAAATTAATAATCTGATAGAATCGAAAGAAATTAAAATGTAACATAGATGAAATACCATGAAAAGATCACGAGCAACAGGAAAAATATAGCATCTGATGACGACATCCCTTTAGAAAAGTGGCTTGTCTGCTACCGGAACCCTGTGTCAAAAAAGCATCCAGGTGGCTCTGTATTTATTCGTCAATTCTATGCGGCTGGTTTTTACGAGGCTTATGATATTGTTCTGACATACGCTGAAAATATGAACATAGAGGTGATGTGGTTCCGCGAAAAGCGTTCCTGCGAGCCATTTCTTAACTATGACGTTCCTGAGCTTGAATCGCTTTGTACGTACTGCAACAAAAAGTTCAATGACCTTGAACCAATGCCCTGCAGTCATGGGGGCTGCAACGCCGAGTTTTGCTCAAGGCAGTGTATGGAAAATCATCTTGCATTGCGTCATAAAGTTAGGGAAAAGTCAGCACACATTTAGCCTGTTGTTCTTACAAGCATTTGTCCGGCTCACGGAATTCATCCTATTGCAAGAATAGCAATCAATACGAACAATTCTTCATAAGCGGTTCATATTATCAAAGATCCATCAACTTCCTCCCCGACGACCTGCAGTTCCGGCGTATATACCAATAGCGCATTAAGTGATGAGTTTTGTTATCTGACTATAAGTTGTTTCTAGCCTCGGCATGCATATTTCAGGTGGCGCGGCAATAACCAGCAAGAAAGGACACAAGTATAATCGCAAATAAGAAATTTGCATCACAACTGATGGCATTCTATTATAAAACCATCTTCAACAGGTTAAGATTAGGATTTCCTTGGGATGCGGCGGCAGCAACTGAAATTTCATCACTGCTTGAGCAGATCAAGGGTGATCATGCGTATGCGCTCTGGGTCTGCCCTGAACTGCTTGATGCAGCGCGACAGGTATTGTCTTGGTGCACCTTCCTGCTGACCCGCTAATGTAAAACCAAGTGAGATGAAGCAGGACTTAAGCCAATCAGCCCATGCCAAATACCGATCATCGCTTACTGGCTGCAATAGCTCATCAGTTAATTCTGTAACAAGCCTGAAGCGCCCCTGTTTTTTTAGCTTGTAGTACAAAGATTTGTAGAACGGCTTCCATCGCTCTTCTTTTTTCTGATCAATGAATGCTGGGTCAGGCAGTACTGCTATGAATTGATCAATAGATTCATCTTGGAATGTAGGAACAAGGTCTTCAAAAGAGCTATTCACGATAATAACATTGGAAAGGGCGATTTTTGACCGCGCCTGTACGCACTGCTCGTTGTCAAGCTCGATTCCAATATATATCGAATTGCGATCGCGCTTGGCAAGGGTTTCAAGAAGTGTGCCATCACCTATGCCAAGTTCTACAACTAGCCTAGGATAAAAAAGGAGAGAAAGCTCCATCCTCCAATGTTAAGCCTTGAGAAGCTCAGCCTCAAGCAACTGCTGCAGAAGCTGAACGGCTTCTTGCTCGACCTGCTGCCTTGGCAATCCAAGCTTAGCTGAGAATAGGTCGGTGATCTGATTGATGGTTTTGGTTCCGTCGCAGGCATTCCAGAATTCTACGATTGCATCATTTACCATGAATCCCTGATCCTTTTCATTTGCAAGTATCAGCGATCCGTCATCCTGCTTTGAAAATTTGCCCATTTTCATAGGCTTGCTCTTTTCATAGTCGATCTGAAATCGAAGCTTTGGCCCCCCAAAGCCAAGCTTCTCCCGCACATCCTGATTCATTTTTTCAAGGCTCCAGGGAGGATCCCATACTATATCGACGTTGACGTTGCCGACTCCGTTTACCTTTCCTACGTAGCGCTTGACATCACTTATTAAAGTATCATGAAGCGGACAGCCTCTGGTTGTCATTGTCATCTTGATGTCTACATCTTTACCGCCAGCAACCTTGACTCCATAAATGAGTCCAAGGTCTACTACATTGACAGGTATCTCCGGGTCCATGCACTTTTTCAATGCTGCATAAACTTGCTCTTCGGTGACTGTTTGCTGTGTCGACATGGCTCTACCTACTATTACATACGGTTTAGACAAAACATGATAAAAACTTTATCAGCCAAGCAAGGCCTTAAGATTCTTCTCAAAGGGCGGCTTAAGTACACCTTTCTGGGTGATGATACCTGTGATGAGCTCCGGCGGTGTCATGTCAAAGGCAGGGTTGAAGATCCTTACTCCTTTGGGTGCAATCCTCTTCTTGCCTACCTTAACCACTTCGTCGACGGATCTGTCCTCAATTATCACATCATCTGGATTACTTTCAAAATCAAATGTTGACAAAGGGGCTGCGACGTAAAAAGGCACATTATGTTTGTTGGCAAGAATTGCCACCTGGTATGTCCCAATCTTATTGAATACGTGGCCGGTGTGAAGCACTCTGTCGGCGCCTACGATAACGTGGTTGATCGCGCCCATCGCCATCATGTGGCCAACAGCGGTATCGGTTATCAGGCTGACATCGATGCCATCATGTAGCAGCTCAAAGGCAGTGAGACGAGAACCCTGCATCACTGGACGCGTTTCTGTCGCAATCACGCTCAGGCGTTTACCAGATTCCCTAGCAGCCCTTATGACACCAAGGGCGGTACCATAAGCAACTGTCGCAAGCGAGCCAGCATTACAGTGAGTGAGCACATTATCGCCGTCTTTTAACAGTTTGAGGCCATGTGCTCCGATTTTTCTGTTGGTTTCGATGTCCTCTTCGGCCATCTTGAGGGCCTCGTTAAGCACGGCTCTTTTTGCTTCTTGTACTGTCTTGGCACGCATACCCTTTCCTATCACCCGCTCTAACGCCCAGAAGAGGTTAACGGCAGTGGGTCGCGTCGACTGGAGTACCTTGAATGCACTGTCGAGATCTCTCATTAAATCAAGCAAAGTCTTGGCTTTGCTCTGCTGAGCAGCTAGTGCAAGACCGAAAGCAGCGGTTACTCCTATTGCTGGTGCGCCCCTTACTACAAGTTTCCTGATCATATCTGCTACTTCCTTGTAATCCTTGCAACTTACGTAGACGAGCTTGTTTGGAAGCTTTGTCTGATCGATGAGCACGACAGAATTATTTTTCCATGCAACTGTCAGCAAAGGATCTCGATTATTAGCCAAATAATATGGAATCTTTTTTTCAGGCAGTAATAAATCTAACTAGGCCTGCCTATTGATGCGAAGCTGCTTGCAGCAAATTGCGATCTGTCAAGGATGCCACGGCCATCGTATACTGGTGCACCGTTCAGATCTTTACTTGTAATGTTGTGATATTCCGGATGGTCTGAAATCAACATCACAAGATCTGCATTCTTTGCCGCTCTTGACAAGTCCGATGTTAGCATGATATCTGGTGTTAAATTAGGATCTCTTCTTACAAGCGGGTCGTGCACACGGATCTCTTTCACTTTCAACTTCTTCAGCTCATCGATGACTTTGTAAGTGGGAGACAGGCGCGTGTCTGATACGCCACCCCTGAACCCCAGTCCAAGTAATGCGACGGTACACTTTGAGATATCGGATTTGTCAATCAATTTCATTGCTTGGTCGACGCAATAGGCAGGCATTGAATCGTTAACATTTCTTCCAAAGCTTATGATCTTACACTCTACTCCACTTTTATTTGCCGCATGGAGAATGAATTGAGGATAAACCGGTATGCATGCACCTCCTACACCGGCTCCAGGCTTGTGTATGTGGCAGAAAGGCTGAGAATTGGCAGCTTCTCTTGCCTCCCAAAAATTAACTCCTGCTTTTTCGCAGAATTTAGCCATCTCGTTTGCAAGCGCGATGTTGACATCTCGATAGACCCCTTCTAGAAGCTTTTCAGTCTCGGCAGTTCTGATGTTATCCATCTTTATTACGCCCTTTTTGGCCACCAAAGAATAGAGCTTGGCGCCAATTTCTAAGCTCTTGGCGCCGGCGCCTGCCACGATTGCCGGATATCTCTCCTCAATATCTTCAATCGCCCTGCCTTCATAGATGCGCTCTGGATTATATACCATGTAAAAATCCCGTTCAACCTTCAGCCCACTTTGTTCCTCCAAGATCGGGAGGACAACATCTTCAGATGTGCCAGGTGGCACACTTGGATTGAGTGAAACAACATCCCCTTTCTTCAGGCCTTGGCCGATGGCAGTTGCCACTTGCTTTACTGCTGAAAGGTCTGCAGAAAATGAATCGGTAAGCAGCACTGGCACGCATATCAACTTGAGATGGCTATCGTGGGAACCCTTGAGCGGATCGCCGTAGACGAAAAACCGCTTCTCCTTTAGTCCTTTTGAAAAGGCCTCATTTACTCCTGGCTCATAGATGTGTGTCTTCCCCTTCCTTGCATTTTCTAGCACTTCAGAGGAGTTGTCTATGCCTATCACATGAGCACCAGCTCGCAACCATGAAGAAGCAAGAGGGGAGCCTACGTGTCCAAGGCCGTAAACCGCGACTCTAAATTCGCCTGATCTGACTCGTCTTGCAAGATCTCGATCATTATTGTTGTTGTTCTTGTTAGCTGAGACTGCATGAGTCTTGCTGCGGTTCTTCATCTGGGTCTAAGATATAGTTTCTGTTCATATATTAGAGTTGATCTTTACTGCATACCAGCCAACAGGTTAAATTCATGAAGCTGCCAATGCAGCATTATTGCCTGAATCAATACCTACAGCAATCAAGGCATTTGCTGGTGAAATTGTGTATCCAGTTGCACTTATCGGCTGTAGTACATCGGAGATGTCGCTCGATTGCTGTGAATACGATCTGGCAGTATTTGCAGGATCTCAAGAACATAATCAAGCCAATCAAGTAGTGCGGGTCGACAACCACCCAGTTGAGCTGATGCATCTTACCGGACCCATAAAAGATCACATTATTGATCTGGCAGGCATGGTCATATTGAAAGATAACAGTAAGCTTATGCTGTCTTCTGCAGCCAAAGATATCATAGCAGAAAAATCTAAAAAAGTGCTAGCCACTTCAGGCAAGAAACTGCTAATAAGTTCCTTGTTTTGCCAGCAGAAAATGAGGGGAACCAATCATCCTACGATCGCTGCAATGTGGCTCAAGATTGCAGCTTATGAGTTCATAGATGGAATGCTTGCTCTATCAGGAAACAGGCCTATGCCTGTGCATATTTTGGAACAGGTGAGGCAAATTGATTCTAAAATGGCAGAAGGTGTTGATGTTGCGCTAGAATGTATCGGAGCAGAGAGAGCTACCCGACCTGCGATATCTAGATCAATGGCGGCCATCAAGGAATTAAAGTCAAAGGACTATGATAGAGAGCTTTTCATATCAAAGGTAAGCCATCTGCTTGAGCGCCGTATGTTGGTAGACTGCTATTATTATGCAGGAAGAGTTGCAGCAAAAAATCTTGCAAATAAAAAGGAGATATTCTACAGCCAATACTCGAAGCTTGTACAACTTGCCCTAGACTTGGTTAATGACTTGCAGAGTCTAGAAAAGATGCAAAAGCGGCTATTTAGAGTAGTAAATAGAGGCTTGGGACGATGAATTACCTTCGTCTTACTGCTAGAACGGGCGGCTCAGACATTTCTAACGTAGTTCGGCTGGTTCTCGCTCTCAGCTTTGCTTTATACTTCAAATTCCTAGGCTTGGTCCTCAGCCTATACCCACAGCATGGGCACCAAAGGCCATCCCACTTTATAAATATCTCACATATCTGGCATCTTTTCTGTCCACTAGCATACCTG
>JAICEE010000033.1 GCA_025924355.1 Nitrososphaera sp. | reverse complement strand
GGCCAGTCCGCCTTGAAAAGTCGAATTGGATATCAGCCGGCAGGGCATCTGAGACTCCTACTCCAAATAGGGCATCGACGTGTCTATGTACTTTTTCTCTTGGATCGATTGGCAGAGGGTTCAACTTGGGATAATACTTTTATATACCACATAAAAACAATTTCATTTGTGTTCTATCTATATAGATTCAGGGTACGAATATATAGAACACCTAAAAGATCTGGTTCATTGAGTAAAATGTATAGTGAAGAGGGCGACAATGATAAACACCTTTCGCAAAGCGAAGAGACTAGAAAATTGCAATACACTGGGGGCTCTTCTTACATTGTATCTTTACCAAAGAAGTGGATTCAGGACCTAGGCTTGAAACAGGGAGACCATGTCGTAATTTTAAGGCAAGGTAATTCTACACTCCAATTAGCACCAGCCTCAAAGAGACTCATCAAAGAACAAAAGGAAGCAACAATTGAAGTCGGCAAGGATCATAACCCGTATTTTATTGCGCGTAAACTGATTGCTCTCTATTTCCTTGGCTTTAACGTCATCAATGTTGTTCCCAAGGAAGACAGATTGCTTGTAGAGCAGAGAGAAGTTATCAAGAACATCATCAGACGGGTCCTTATGGGGACGGAGATCATTGCCGACTCAGCCACAGGCATTACCTTGCAAGTGCTTATCAACCTACTTGACTTGTCCGTCGATACAGCATTCAAGCGAATGTTGATTATTGCCAAGTCTATGTATCGTGACACTCTTCTCTCTCTTAGGGAAAATAATGTCGAGCTTGCACAAGAAGTAGTGAAGTCTGACGATGAAGTTGATAGATTCAGCTTTTACATAGTGCGGCAATTGAAGATAGCGATCAAGAACGAATATTTGTTGAAAGAGATAGGGCTTGAGGAGCCGCGCAACTGCCTTGGATATAGGCTGATAGCCAAGTCAGTAGAGCGGGTGGCAGACCATGCAGTAGTAATAGCCAAAGATCTTATAGAGATACGACAACCGCTTAACAAAGACATTGTGGATAAAATATCCAACATGAGCTATTTTGCTCTTGAGGTTCTAGATGACTCATGTTTATCAATGTTTAAGCGTGACTACGAAGCTGCTGATAGAGCTATTGAAAAGGCCCGTAAGATAGATGAAATGGAAAAAGCAATACTGCGCACAGTGTCTAAACCTAGAGATGTCAATGAACTATATAGAATCAAGCTGATAACGGAGAACATTCGCAGGGTTGCAGAATATGCAAGTGATATTGCAGAAATAGTGATCAATATGACAGTTCAGCAGACTCTGAGAAAAGGCTAAATCCGCCCCTCACATATTTGAACTCAAATGTCCTACTGCGAGCTTTGCGGGCACCAGACTTTTGAGAAAAAGATGGTGATAGTAGACGGCACAGTATTCAATGTTTGTATTGCATGCTCAAAACGAGGGAAGCCCTATGTGCCGCCGCAGATTGCAGTCAAGAAGAAAAAGCCACTTGCAGTAAAACCGCAGAAAAAGATTGAGCTAGCAGATGAAACTATTCTTACACCTAATTTTGCAAAGCTGATAAGAGAAGCCAGAATGAAGATGGGTCTGACACATGAACAGCTCGGCATGAAGATGAACGAGAAGGCACAGCTTCTCAAAAAGTTTGAAACAGGCTCTCTCAAACCCGACGAGATATTTGCAAAAAAGCTGGAACGTTACCTGGGGGTCAAGCTGTACGTCAGCGCTAATAGCGATGAGGAATAAATGGCAAATTTCAGAAAGGCTATTCTCATAACGTATCCAATAGAGCAGACAATAAATGAAGCAAAATCGCTTGCCGATGCGGCTGGCTATTCAGTCATCAAGACTGTGACCCAGCGTCAGATAACAAAATCAAGATTTGGGATTGGTCGTGGGAAGGCAGAAGAAGTAAAAGAGATTGTCAAAGAGATCAAGTCAGATGTCATCATATTTGACGAGACGATTAAGCCAACTCAGATATACAATCTGGCAAGCTTGTGCAAGGTGGAGATAATCGATAGGGAGCGATTGATCTTGGAAATTTTTGAGCGGCGAGCAAGTACTGCTGAATCGCATATCCAGATCAAGCTTGCTCAATTGCGCTATGATATGGCAAGGGCGCGTGAAAAGGTCAGACTTGCAAGAGCGGGAGAGCAACCTGGTTTCTACGGCCTTGGCAAGTACGAGGCTGACATCTATTTCCTTGATATAAGGAGACGAGCTGCAATGTTAAAGAAAAGACTTGAAAAAGAGGAAACAAGACGGCAGTTGCACAGGAACCAACGGGTAAAGGTCGGCCTGCCGACAGTATCGCTTGCTGGCTACACTTCCGCAGGCAAAACTACACTGTTCAACAAGATGACAGGCGAGACCAAAGTTACTGGACAGGGTATCTTTACTACCCTTTCTACATTTACTCGGGCAATAGACCTGCAGGGCGGCAAAGTATTGCTAAATGATACTATTGGTTTTATCAGCAAGCTGCCACCGTATATGATCGATGCATTCAAATCAACTCTTGATGAGCTGACCTATGCAAGCCTTGCACTTTTGGTGCTTGATATAAGTGAGCCGGTTGATGAAATTAAAAGAAAACTTGAGAGCTCTCGTGATGTAATAAACGAGTTTGAGGTGCCAGACACAAAGATAATTTATGTTCTTAACAAGGCCGACCTGACAACTGTTGAAGATGCATTTCACAAGGCCGATCAACTTGGCATTTTGGACAGCAAACGCTTGCTTGCAGTATCTGCCAAGACAGGCTATAACATTGATCAGTTGAAAAATCTGATGACATCAACACTGTTTGAAACTAAAAAAGTGAGAGGCAAATAAGAGATTAGCGCTTAACTGAGGAGGAGGAAGAAGAAGAAGAAGAATGAACATATCAGTACTCAGGATTGGCCACAGGCTTGTGCGTGACGACAGGGTGACGACGCATGCTGCGCTTGTTGCGCGGGCATTTGGCGCGGATATGATATACATGACAGGCATCCTAGACGGCTCTATCAATGATACAGTTACAAGTGTATCCAAGAGATGGGGCGGCAGGTTCAATGTTAAGATCATACAGGATTGGAAAAGTCTTGCAAAAGCTTGGAAAAAGGAAGGGGGCAAAGTGGCTCACCTTACAATGTATGGCATCAATATCGATGATATAGCCGAAAGACTGCGCAAAGAAAGCAAGATACTGGTAATAATTGGTGCAGAGAAAGTCCCCCAAGAAGCGTACGACCTTGCCGATTACAATATTGCGATCGGCAACCAACCTCACTCTGAAATTGCGGCATTAGCGATTTTTCTAGACAGAATATTCACGGGTAAGCAATTTAAAAGGACATTTGCTGATGCCAATCTGAAAATAGTGCCGGCTGAAAAAGGAAAAAAATTGCAAGAGAACAAATAGCATAATAATAATAATATTTTTCATTGTGCCATGTCAGATGGCAAGAGAGAGTTACATGACACTAACCTAGATGGTTTGTCGCTTCATCGAGATGAGGAAATACTCATCATCTCAACTGGCACAAATAGACACAGAGACATATTGAACAAATGTATTGGCGGGTATACATATTACTACTGTTTCATTAGGCTCACTATTGCTCTGGCGGCCTCTGACCTGCTGAAGAGCAGCTTTATCGCATCATCCTTGTGCTTTTCACGGGGATTCAGCTCTATAATATTCAGATTGTTGTTTATCAGAAATTCAAGGTGAAGCGACTTTCTTATAACACTTACATTTCTTATGCCAAATCGCTTACCTACAAGACTGTCCGGGTTTGAGGAGTCAAGCGACGATAGCCGGATAACTGCTCCTACAAATGAATCAAGGAGTGCAAAGAGTGGATCAGGTTTGTCTTCTTTTTTCTTCATCATGCCCCACTTTACTTTGGTCTTTGTCATTGAGGCCAAGCTATCAAAGCTTTTGACAAACTCGCCAAACATTGATTCCATAGTAACGCCGATTATATGATCTTTTGACCTAACAAACTGCGCTGTCACCTTTTGGTCAGTAAATTCCATTCCATGGTACTTGGCGTACAGCAATGGCTGACCGTATTTTACAACATAGGATTCGCAGCCATCTATTTGCGATATAAGGTGCACAAAGTAGTTTTTGGATGTCAGATTCTTGATAGCTGCGTTCATTTTCGAGATTATCATGAGATTGAGAAGATTCCTGACAAAATCGTCGGCGTAGCCGGGAAACTCCCCAAAATCATAAAGAATCTCCTCTACGACCAAGACAGTAACCATCCTACACCCTGCACATTAGAATTTTTCTTGCATTAAATGCTACAGATGAGGTATATATGTGTCAATGTCGCCGTTTAGTTGCAAATATTAAACGTCTCGTTAGAAGCCGGCTTATTGACTGAGGAGTTCATATTCATACCTTCAGCTGATCAGATGGCTAGGAGTAACATTGGCAGATTTATGAAAAAGCACAGCATATCCAACTGGTGTCAGCTGATTGAGAAGGCAAATAGCGATATCGAGTGGTATTGGAATGCAGTCAACGAACACCTTGGCATCGAGTGGTTCCGAAAATATGATAAGACTTACGACTCACAGACAGGCATACCTTGGACAAAATGGTTCTTAAACGGCAAATGCAACATTGTCGTCAATGCAATTGACAGGCACGCCAAAAAGCAGCCGGATAAAGTCGCATACATTTTTGCAAATGAGCAAGGTTCAAAGAAAATCACTTACCGTGAGCTTGATGAGCAAGTGAGCAGGTTAGCAGGCGCACTGACAACAACTGGCATCAAAAAAGGTGATGTTATTGCCATCTACCTCCCTATGATCCCAGAGGCTTTTTATGCGATCTTCGCATGCTCCAAGATCGGGGCTGTCCACACTACAATCTTTTCCGGGTTTAGCGCGCATGCACTCCACTCTCGCCTTGTTGATTCAAAGGCAAAGATGCTTATCACCACCGATGCGGCCAGGCGGAGAGGCAAGAAGATTAACCTTGCAAGCCAGTGGCAAAAGGCAGTACAATGCACAAATGTCTCCAGAATAGTGACGATTGGTGGCAATTATAGCGACTTTGTCAAAAATGCAGACAGGGTCAAGACGAAGGTGATGGATTCAGAAGACCCGCTGTTTATCTTGTATACGTCGGGTACGACTGGCCATCCAAAGGGTACGCTGCAGGTGCATGGCGGCTTTACCATTGTTGCAGCCCAGCAGGCGGCATATCTAATTGATATGAATCCTGAAGATATTTTATTCTGGTATGCAGACATCGGTTGGATAACAGGGCAGGTATGGGTAGTATACGGAAGCCCGATAATAGGTGGGACTGCCCTTGTATATGACGATGCTCTAGACTACCCCACAACTGATAGATGGTGCAGGCTGATTGAAGACCACAAGGTAACCATCTTTGGAGCTGCCCCTACTGCAATTAGACTTTTTATGAAAAACAATGTGCAGGCTAGCAGATACGATTTTCAGGCGCTTAGAGTTTTGGCTGCAACGGGGGAGCCAATAAACTCCAAAGCCTGGACTTGGTATTTTGAAAATGTAGGAAAAAGACGCTGTCCCTTGATCAACTTATCAGGGGGAACAGAGATCGGTGGCGCAATACTGAGTGTGCTGCCGGTCATGCCACTTAAGCCCTGCACAGTAGGATGCCCCGTCCCTGGCTTTGATGCCGATATTTTTGATGATACTGGCAGGAAAGTAAATCAGGGATACTTAGTAATCAAAAAGCCATGGCCCTCCATGACACGTGGGCTCTTTGATGGCCCCAGCAGATTCCTCGATACTTACTGGTCAAAGTACAAGGATGTATGGTATCACGGTGACCTAGTGCTTGTCGATTCTGATGGCCTATGGTACGTTCAAGGCCGCGCCGATGATGTCATAAAGGTGGCAGGTCATAGAATTGGGACTGCAGAAGTTGAGGCAGCTGCTGCGTCTCATCCGGCGGTAGCAGAAGTGATTGCAGTCGGTAGACCAGATGAATTAAAAGGTGAGGCAATAGTTGTGTACATCGTTGTAAAGGATGATTGCAAAGCTGAGAAGATCTTGGCAGACGAAATCATCACACGAGTAGAAGAAGCGATAGGAAGATTTGCTCGCCCTCAAGAGGTGAGAATAGTGGCCGAACTGCCAAAGACTAGGACAGGTAAGCTAGTCAGGAGGCTTGTTAAAGCAAAAATTACTGAAGGAAATATTGCCGACCAGGACTTGTCGATACTTGAAAACCCTTGGTCGCTTGAGGGTATTTAACAAGTTATTTCTACATGTTTTTGCTTATCAATTTCAATGGATGGAACCCATATCTGCAAGGAAATAGCTAATCTACATGATAACATTGTCAGCACCGAGATAGTTGAAAAGGGCGTCACCATTGCTGCACATGTGAAGTCAGGCATTCTTCCAAAGCTAGAAAGACTCTTTGCCCAGACAGAACTTTACATGAATACTCTACAGGCAAATACAGAGCATCTGGGCAGACCACATTATTTGATGGCGCATAACGACAGCATGGATCTCTTTTTCTTTCCAATAGTTATCAATGGCAGAAAAATGATCCTAGTTGTAAGGACTTCTGTTCCATATACCCATGAGGAGATAGTTAATAAATTGAGAGAACATGTTGGCAAGCTAAGACCAAAATATCATTAGCATCCAAATATTAGAGCAGATTCAGATATAGAGCGGTTAAAGAGCAATAGAAGTAGAGGAAGATTATTCCTACCGATGGCCCGTATGCTGCAACCGCCCATGAGAGGCCGCAGCAGAGCCTTTTTGCAGTTTTCTGGCAACGATAACTAAGCCTGTCAACTATGGCGCAGTAGTAAATATAGATTTCAAAAGATAAACAGGGGAACCTTGTCTATGTTATAGAGAATTTCTATGTGACTTATCGCAGGAATAAGATCTAGATAATTGCTCTATAAATGATTGTTACGTTCAAGTGCTATACTACGTCTATGTTTTTTGCATGCACTTTGTCTCTAGAGATATCCGGACCTTGTATGGTGGAGAGGCTGGTTTCATAAGGTGCAAGGAAGCTTTATTTTGTCAAACTATCGAGTAGCACGTATATAACAATGCATATCCATGACGAGAACGACACAAAAAATAAGAATTTCGAGCTTCCAGGCAGCAGAGCTCATTATGCTCCGTCGCTTTCATTTACAATTAATCACATGCGGCTTGAGATAGAGCCTGACCTCCAGAGGCATACGATTAGTTGCGAGCAAAGGCTCTCGATTGTAACTCTGCAGGGCACTGACACCATAGAGCTTGATGCAGCTGAACTTCAGGTAAAAATGGTCTCTGCAGCAGGCAGGCTTGATTTTCGTAGTCTTGATGACAAACTTGTAGTTAAACTAGGCGGGACTCTAAAAGAAAGGAGTAAAATTGAGCTCTACATTTCCTATACTGCCAAGCCGCGCAAGGGTTTTTATTTTGTCGGGCCTGACAAGTATTATCCCGAGAAGCACCAAGAGGCATGGACACAGAGTGAAACCACTGAAGCAAGGTATTGGTTCCCTTGCATCGATCACCCACGGGTCAAGTTTTCAAGCGAAATTTCAGTTATAGTCCCAATAGGATTTACGGCAATTTCAAACGGCGTATTGCTAAAGGTGGAGAACCAGAATAAAAAGCAGATCTACCATTGGTCTGAAACAAACCCACACCCATCTTATCTTACATCAGTAGTTGTCGGCAAGTATGTTGAGATCAAGGATGGCAAGAACTTGTATTACTATGTCCCGGCGGAAAAAAAGCAAGATGCGCTCAGATCATTTGAACATACTCCTGAAATTATCAGGTTCTATGAAGAATACCTTGGCACAAGCTATCCTTATGATAAATATTCACAGGTGACAGTCCAGGATTTCGTTTATGGAGGTATGGAAAATACCAGTTGTACTACGCTAACGCTGGATACGCTTCATGACGAAAAAGCCCACCTTGACTTTACAAGTGATTATCTTATATCGCATGAGCTGGCACACCAATGGTTTGGTGACCTTGTCACATGCAATGATTGGCAGCATATTTGGCTCAATGAAGGATTTGCTACCTACTGTGAGGCACTCTACTGGGAGGCAAGCAAAGGCAAGGACGAGTTCCAGTATTATATGATGCAGACTGCTGACGACTATCTTGAAGAGGCCAGAACCAGGTATACTAGGCCCATTGTAACAAAAGTATACAAACACCCTGATGACCTCTTTGATAGACACACCTATGAAAAGGGAGGGTGCGTGCTCCACATGATGCGCCACCTTGTCGGAGACAAGTACTTCAGAAGGTCACTTAGAACATATTTGCAATGCTTTGCCAATGGCAATACCGAGACCGATGATCTGCGAAAAGTGTTTGAACTTGAAACGGGTCAGAGCCTGCAGCAGTTCTTTGACCAATGGATTTTTAGAGAAGGACATCCTGAGCTCAAGGTCGACTTTTATCATGATAACCATATTGTAGAGATCAAAATCAAACAGTCACAGGCAGGTGAGCATTTTGAGTTCCCGCTTGAAGTAGAGATAGCTTTTGCAAATAGTCATAAGAAAATATATACGTTCAAGGTCCGGGATAGAGAGAGTATCTTTCAAATCCCTGTTGACGATGAGATAGATTGGTTCTCTGTTGATCCAGAGTTTAAAATCTTAAAGACCATATCTATGAAAGCACCAAAGGAGCTACTTCTCAAGCAGCTGCAAAAAGGGGATAATGTGATCAAGCGTGTGGAAGCTGCCAGAGCGCTTAGGGATAAATCATCAGATTCTGTAATTGATGCACTGGCAGATGTTGTCCTACACGATAAATTCTGGGGAGTATCAGCTGAAGCTGCAAAGTCGCTAGGAGCAATCAAGATGAGCTATGCTTATGAAGCGTTGAAAGACTGCCTTGCAGTCAAGCATTCAAAGGTAAGACGTGCAGTTGTAAAGGCGATAGGAGAATTCAAGAAAGAGGAGTCACTGGAACTGATTAGGCCATTGCTGCAAGATGATGAGAGCTATTTTGTCAAGTCTGAAGCCGCGACGGCGATAGGCAAGACCAAGAGCAAGATGGCCATTGACATCCTGAAAAAGGCTACAGAAACTACCACATTTCAGAATGTAGTGGCACAAGGGGCAATAGCAGGCCTTAAAGAATTTACTGGCGACAAGGAGATTGCAGAATTTTTGATTGAAAGAAGCAAATATGGAAATTACCATAGGATAAGAGAAGCTGCTACTTTTGCCCTTGGCAGATTTACAGATAACCCTGGCGTCTTTGACCACCTGAAGACTCTGCTGACTGACAAGTGGTTCAGAGTCCGCATAAACACATGCAGAGCACTTGCGGATGCTGAACTGATAAAAGCGATTCCTGATCTGACATGGGTGATAGAGAACGACCTAGACTACAGGGTAAGGAGGGTAGCTGAAGAATGTATAAACATCATAAGAGGAGCAACAAAGAAGCCAAAAGATGTCGCACTGATGAGAGAGGAGCTTGAAAACCTCAAGTCAAAGAATCTAGAACTACTGCAAAAAGTGGATAGGTTGGAGCGGGAGCTTCGTTAATAACTTCTCATAACAAATTCTGTAGATATCTTGTTGAAGAAGCGCTGGCTGCTTCATACATGCCTGCAGTCTTATCCTTTGAATATGATGACTTGCTATGACGTAAATTGCTTGTTGTAAAGGAGGAACTGCTCTTCTTCTTTTATCACGAATTTATCGATAAATGATGTTACTTGTTTGCTGTTGTAACATACTAGCTGCAGACTGTCAAATTTGCCATCTAAGTAAAGGTTCATTATGAAGGAAACAAGGTGGTGGAGTGAGCTTACAGACGCAATGTCAAGATAGACTATTTGCAGTATGTTAGTCCTGTCCCAGTAACCGTGCTTGTTAATTATTGCAATGCCATCAATGGGCAGGCTAGTCACAATTACACGTTCTTCTTTGACAAAATTCAGAAGTGCTCTACGGTCAAACATATACCAGCGCCACGACTTGACATATCTCTTTCCAGACAGGCAGTAGATCTTGGACTGCTGAAGGTACTGCCAGATATCATCTATATCATCAACATTTGCAATTCTTGCATTTGACTCTTGGTCCCTTGGTGTGCTTAGTGCATTGTAATACATCCACCTTGACACTACCCTAAAACCATTCTTTTCCATCATGCTCTGTGACGCAAAATTGGTTGCATCCACTATTGCAGACGCCTCTCGGGCGCCTTTGCGTCTGCCAAACTCTAGCATTTTTGTGAGGAGCATTGTTGCAATGTAAGACCGGCGATGATCAGGATGTACTCTTATTCCTTCAAGCCAGACGACTTTGCCTTCGGGACAGATAGCAACATGTGACATTGCAATCTTCTTCTTACCGTCGGACTCGACTACAAATAGCTGGCCATTCTTTTCGGCGTACCAATAATCCCACACTCTATTGATGTAGTCGCCCCAGCTGAAGGTATTTATGCAAAAACTGAGGATCTCATCCTTGTCTAATTTTTTAGCTGGCCTGATCGTTATCATCAAGTTTTCTTATAGCAGCTGGTTCCATCTTGTGCATAAGAGTTACTATAAGTTACTCGATGTTCTTAATAAAATCAGAGACCTCTACTAGTGAGTCAATCTCTTGAATATTATGACGACACAGTAATGTGCATATGTGAAACTGGCATATCGCGGGCATATT
>JAICEE010000032.1 GCA_025924355.1 Nitrososphaera sp. | reverse complement strand
TATATCAACCACCTTTTTCGCAGAAATATCGAGGATTGTAGTCGATGCCTGCTCCATAGTAGTTCCCAGCCTGTTGGCAAGTATTGAAAGTGCCAGCTTAGCAGAAGTTTGGTTTGCCCTTGCATAGTCGCCTTCCGGCACAAGGCCGAGTGCATTTGCAGCACACGTGTTTGTTATCGCAAAGCGTTTGCCTCCTGCGGACTCGATCGCAATATAATCAATGGGGTCGCCCTCTTTTGGCTTGAAGGTGATAATTTGGCCATTCTCAAGCTCCTCAGATGATGCAAAGCATGAGTAGGGAAGGCCGGCAATATGCGCAGAACGAGGACCAACGTCTGTTATCTTTCTGCCGGACCAGCGTACGAGTGAGCCGCCAGCGACCCCGGCAACTCGAACATCAAGTGATCGAATGCAAGTGGGGTGCTGCATTATCGTGACGTAGCGCACCTCCGGCTTGCCATCCTTGATGGCACAGACGTTGGTTGACGTGCCGCCAACTTCTATAAATACGCCGTCGATTAGACGCAGGTGGAGAAGAGCCCCGGCAACACTTGCTGCCGGGCCTGATAGGATAGTGACAATTGGCTTGCTCCGAAAAGTGCTCATGTCTGTGACTCCGCCATCGCCCTTCATTATTAGGACAGGAGCAGCGATTCTTTCATTCATCACAGCAGACTCTACAAACTTTGCAGTGCTGGTTGTCTTAGGTAGGATGCCTCCATTGATTGCTGCGGTAAGAGTCCTTATTTCAAGTCCATAGACGCCGGTCAGCTCGTGACCTGCGGTGGCAGGAATGTCTGATCTATCCATCACGAATCGCTCGTTGCTTGGGTCGTCGACGCTGTACGCCTCGCTAACAACAATGACTTCAGCACCTTCTTTTTTTAATTCACCTATCGTCTGCTCTATTTCCTTATCCTCAAGATATTTTGAAGTGTCAATGAAGCGATAGCAGGTGTGCAAATACTTGTTTGGCGCAAGCTTAACACCTTTGATATTTGTGCGCTTGATCACATTTGATTTTTCCAAACCCACACCCATGCCTATAATCCCAACCTTGGCAGTATCGCCTTCAAGCAGTGCATTGACTGCTTGCGTGGTGCTGTGAGATATCAACTCAATCTCGGAGTTTTGGATTGAATATCTTTGTATCAATGTCTTAAGCGCCTCAACTATGCCGGTTGAAACACCATTCGACGAAGAGTGTGTTGTAGGGACCGTGACCTTGCCTATTATCTTGCCTGTCGTCATCTCAATAGCGACGGCCTTGGTGAATGTACCGCCTACATCGATGCCCACTCTGATTCTTCTAATCTCCAAAAGCGTTAGGCAAGCCTAATTGACCAATGTAATTTATGTTTTCTTATCCAACCAATGTCTCACATAAGTTATGTTAGATTATTCTAACAGATTTTGACTCACTTATTGAGTTGTGTCATTCAAAATTACTGACTTGTGAAAGAAGTGATGTCTCAACTTTATTAGCGGTACTATAACTTGTCACTATTAGTTCATCAATTGCTCCCCTCTTACTTCCTACAGAATTAATCATCCTTTTTGCCCTAACAACAACAGTATTCTTCTTGTAATCTCTATAAAGCTCCCTTGTTAATGCATGGTCGCTATTACTAAGCATAACAAAGCACCCTCGAGAGTGAAGTGCTTCAAATACTTCTGATAGCTGTTTCTGCTCCTTCATAGAGAAATCGCTCTTAGAATATCGAGTAAAACTCGACGTTTTGGATAGTGGAATATAGGGAGGATCGAAATAAACGAAGTCATCCTTTCCCGCAAAGTCTAGGATTTTTTCAAAGCTCATGACTTGTAGATGTACACCTCGAAGTAGTTGGCTTGCTTGAAATAGTGTGTTTTTATCAAAAATAGAAGGGCTCTCATAATCTCCAAATGGGACATTAAACTGCCCTTTTGAATTAACTCGGTAAAGACCATTAAAACAAGTCTTGTTGAGGTAGATCAGTCGTGCTGCCCTATCTACACTGTCTAATCTATTGGATTCGATGCTCCTAACTGCATAATAGTATTCTTTTGAATGCTTCTTCCTGTGGTTCAAAAGTGATTCAACAAGTTCAGACGGTTTGTCTCTTACTATGACAAAGCAATTTATCAATTCTTCATTGGTATCTGAGAGAATCACTTTATTAGGTTTTAATTTGGATTTAACATAGAAAAATACTGCTCCACTTCCAATAAAAGGTTCATAGTAATTACGGAATTTGTGAGGAAAAAGATTCTCCAATTGTTCAATGAGTTGCAATTTACCCCCTGCCCACTTAAGGAACAAAGGTAGTAGTAGAGATTCCTTTGCAGAAAGATGGATAACATGATTCAAGGATTCTGCTAATTAAGAAATTAGTATCGTTGCATAAATTTATATTTTGCTGCATTGATGGTTCTAAGGTGGCAATATCTGAGAGCTCCGCTAGACACGATATATAGATGTTGTCAAAGTCTTGCACCTATCTATACTCGGCACAGAATCAGTCAATCCGCAATTTCTATTCGCAGGCGGTTAGGAAACTGAGAGAACTTGCGTTGAATACCTTTGTTCCTCTAATATGTAGAGGAGTGAAAACATATAGTTCCTACTTCAATTAAAATATAGATAGACGGGGCATTTATAAAACGTGCCAGTCAGACCCCGGTATCGCCGGAGGTCTCACTCGTTGTCGTAGGAGGAGCACCATGAACCCTTTTCCAGTGATATCTCAATTCGCCCAAGCTTCCACCAACATCTAGATTGCATCTTGGACATCTCCATGTTACAGCAGAAATTCCCATACAAGATGCATGTACACATGTCACTTATACGGATTACTACTCATTTGGTTCAGCAGCGTATAGCATGATTAGTTCGTGCTAAAATATCAAATCCAATATTCATGTTATCTCTGCAGGAAATTTTAGTGTCGAGCGGCCTTACAAGATGTGTTTGTCTTATGACCAAGGCTCGCAAGAAACCTTAACACAATAATCATAGGTCACTGCTAATTCAATTTTTATCCACCAGTCATCTTTGAAAAGAGGCTGTCGGCTCGGTTCGTTGCCTTGATGTAATCAAGGTTTGCAAGAGCTACTGCTGCGGATTCTCTTACTTCTTCGCTTTCGTCTTTGAGTGCTTCGCTGAGAGTCTTTCTTGCTTCCTCTGAGCCTATGACGCCAAGTGCAACTGCAGCTTCGTGACGAACAAAAAAGCTTGAGTCAGAGCTAACAGCATGTGCAAGCGCAGGTATGCCACTTCTGTATCCAAGCTGGCCTAGCGAAAAAGCTGCCTCATGTCTTACAAGGGCATTATTGTCATATTTTAGAACTTTGCCAATAGGTTCGACTGCATTTTCTGCGCCAATGCCCGCAAGGATACATACTGCGCGGGTGCGCACTACGTTATCATGATGGTCGAGCAGTTCCTTAAAGTATTGCTCATTCTTGCTGTCAAATTGTTTTTCCATTTCTTCAAAAAGCTTAATCCTGTCATAATGTATGGAGCCAGTCATGATGTGTAGGATAATATATCTGATCAAGGTCTTTTATTTTTTCGCTCAGGCGACTTTTATTTAAAAGTTGATTATGTGACTGTATTCTTACAACGCAATCTATAACTACGCTAATCCTAGACGGTAATAATAATAATAAAGACACAATTAAAACATAAAACAAGAGCCCAAATACCGTACAAGATAACTGGCTGCAGTTGTCTCTCCGAACTGTTATTATACTGCCCTAACTAAGATTACCAGCCGTATTAAATATGCGGGTAAGATATTGGCGGCTTAGCATTACGGATGTTTTGGACGCAACCTATCCGGCAGAAAAAGCCAACCACTGGGACATTAAATGCGTGCAGGGCGAATACGAACACTTTGGGGTCTTTTGGTATCGCTATGGTACACCCTTTGATAAGGAGCCCGTGCACGGCATTTGTTTTTACTACAATGATGTTTCCCGTAAAATCATCGACGATCTAGCTTCGTTCCTGCAATCTAAATTTGGAGGAAAGCTGCTTTCGTTGCATGGCAGGGGCTTTTTGCAGGGATCAAAAGAGTTTGCCGACGGAAGGTCGATAGGCACACTTGCCAATGAGCTGAGTCTTAGATTCAACGCTCCAGTTGAGCTCACAATAGAATTCGAAAAGATGGCGAAGGAAGATATTGACCAAGAGTTGTTCAAGCTACCTTCCTCAAAGGCCCTTCCGATAACCGGGCCTGACTGACAGACATTGAGCAGTAGTAATGATATAGCAATATATTTCTCAGGCACTAACCAACTGATGTCAATGGTGGCAGAGATGACCCTCAGGGAGCATCTTGAGGAGCTCCGGTTCAGAATACTCCGGGTAGCTGTGGTGGTAATCGTCCTCACCATATTTGCTATGACATTTGATCTGCGGCCAATCGAGGTTCACGGCATTCCACTTGTATACCCCTATCCTGACCCTTTACACAATATCTCCATTCGCCTGACGTTCTACATGCAGGAGAGCCTGCTACCAGAAGGCGTGAGCCTAATTCAGACCGCTCCAGGTCAGGCATTGTTTTCTCAGATTTATATTTCAATGCTAATAGGCCTAACTGTCTCTATCCCTTTCATCATGAGAGAGATATCGGCGTTCATCTCCCCTGCGATAAGCACTAAGACAAAAATTGGATTGGTGAACATATTCCTTCCTTCGATTGCACTTTTTATAGCAGGTATTGCCTTTTCGTATCTTTTAGTCATACCATATGTCCTTGACTTTTTATACCATTACGGCCAGGCTCTTAGTGCTGATACTTTTTTCACGATCAACAATTTTATTTCGTTCGTGATGCAGTTCCTTCTTGGCTTTGGGATCGCCTTCCAGCTGCCAATACTGATGTACGGCATATCACTTACTGATACTATCTCCCCTAGGTTCTGGCGAGCCAATTTCCGCTATGCTGCTCTTATTATGGTAATTTTTGGCGCCCTAATTACTCCTGATGGTAGCGGACTAACGTTGTGGTTAATTACAGTCCCCATGTTGCTACTCTATCTTGCAGGCATGCTAGTTGTTGAAAGAAGAGCGGCACGAGTAGTCTTAAAAACTAACACTTAAATTCTAATCAGCCGAGCTTATATATAGATGATAATCTTGACAGAAGGATTATCAAATCTCCTAATGCAATTTGCAGGCATTGGAGGCTTGGAATGGGTTATTATCATAGGATTAATCGTAGTTATCTTTTTTGGCGTTAGAAAGATTCCCGAGCTTGCAAGATCATTTGGTAAGGCTAGCGCTGAGTTTCAAAAGGCAAGAATTGAAGCCAAAAGAGAGCTTCAACAAATGAAAAGCGAAGGAAATGTAGGCAGGGAAAAGCTTGAGGCCATAGCTGATTCGCTTGGCATTGACTATACTAACAAAAACGACGATGAGTTGAGGACTGCAATTGAGATAGAACTCAACAAATCCAAGCAATAGCTTGGAACCTTTTTATTACATCCTTTTTTCACCTGAAACTATTGATCAGTCTGCAGCAGATTGCAGCTATTGTTAGCAACTATGACTTGAAGAACGTTACGGTAGGGACCATTGGCAGCCACTCAGCACTGGAAATAATGGATGGTGCCAAGGATGAGAACCTCAAGACTATATGCATATGCCAAAAAGGCAGAGAATTGCCGTACAGACGGTTCAAGCGGCTTGCGGATGAAATCATTTTGCTCGACAAGTTCTCAGATATATTATATCCAGAGAACCAAGAAAAGTTGAGACAATCTGACACCATAATGGTGGCTCACAGGGCCTTTACTGCTTATCTAGGCTATGACAACATTGAAAACAACCTGAGGGTGCCCGTCTTTGGCAACAGGTTGCTCTTGCGTGCAGAAGAGCGGACTGTACCAAGAAATCAGTACTATCTGCTGGAAAAGGCAGGCATATGTCATCCAAAGCTATATCACAAGCCTTTAGAGATAGACGGGCCGGCAATGGTAAAGGTCCAGGAAGCCACACGCAAGCTGGAGAGAGCATTTTTCATCGTGTCCTCGTACGAGGACTATGAGAAAAAGTCAAAGCAAAAGATTGAGCAAGGACTTGTGACAAAGGAGGATCTCGACAGAGCAACAATTGAGCAATATGTTCCGGGGACTTATTTTAATTTGAATTTCTTTGTCTCTCCTCTTATGGGAGAAACAGAATTTCTTGGAATAGAGCGAAGGCTTCAGACTAACATACACGACATTGTATCACTTTCTGCAAGACAGCAGATGGAAATAGAAGATATCCGGATACAAAATATCGAGGTAGGTCATACACCAGCGAGCATTAGGGAGTCACTTCTAGAGAAAGTCTTTGAAATGGGCGACAGGATTGCTGCTGCAGCAAGAAAAGAGTATCCACCAGGCATTATCGGTCCTATTTCGCTTCAAAGCATTGTTACAGTTGACCTTGACTTTGTAGTATACGATGTTTCATTGCGTGTACCGGGTAATCCTATAATGGCGACTACAAGCCCCTATACAAAATATTATTATGGCCATACTATGGGAGTAGGCCGCAGGATTGCTATGGAGATAAAGGATGCTATCGAGCAGCAGAAGCTGCCTGACATTGTGACTTAACCTAGCGCTCTATAGCTTCTTCAAAAAGGCCCTTTCTTACCTTGATTGGTATGTCATAGTACGCCGCCAGCGCTATAGAGTCAGAAGCACGGTAATTGCGAAGTACAATCTCGCCCTTTTTGCTTTTAAAGTAAAGATTTGCTCGCAGAACTGAGCCACTTTGATAGACATGCACTTTGACCAGCAGAAGATCCTGCATTACGGCAATTTCTTCAACTAAGTTGTAGATCGTAGGTATGCTGCCCTTGTCTCCTTCTTGAAAACGTGAAATGTGCCTTGCCACCTCGCCGGAGAATGCTCGCATTGGGAACTCTTTGCCGTCATTTGACTTTAATACTACAACCCCTTCTAGCCCCAACTGGTCTACGAACCCTACATAACTTATTTTGGCGAAAATGTATTCCTCATCCTCTTGCAAAGGATCCCCTGACATTGTGTCGCTAGTATAGTAGATTTACCGAGAATTAAGAGTTTACGGATCTTCGATAGGATTTAATTTGCAATCGTAGCCGATTTCATATACAGTTAATCAGACATGGAAGAGAAGAAATGGCAAGCTTTAAGGGAAAGCGGTTTTAGAGTCTTTTTTGTAGGCTTCTTCTCCCTTATAATTGCATTCATAATATACAGCCGGCTGACGACGCCTTCTTCAGAGCTATTGAGGGTTGAGTCACAGGAACTAACAGGACTTGCATGGGGCATACTTGCCATAACTGCTGCTTCCATGGCATCGATGGCATATGGCGCATACGTCATTTTTCGGTCAGAGTACGTCCGGACTGCACTAGGCCCTACCAACAGCCTGATTTCATTTATCACAGGCGCATTTTCTGACCGAAACTATTGGAAAATAATGATAGTTGCTGCAATTGGTTATGGGATATTTTTTGGCTTTCTCTCGCAGATACTTGTATACAGGGCGGATGTATCTTTTATTGAAAGGGGGATCGAGGTACCCTCGCTTGATTTAATACCATGCTGCGCGGCCCCCGGCTACATGCCCATGGTCACTCTCTACATCACTGATCATTTTTTGATTTTGATAATACCACTCAATGTGATTCTTGCTACTATTGTGTCTTTGCTGGTAGGCTTTAATGTTGCACTGAGTATCTTTGCGTTCAGACTAAAGAAGTCGCTTCAGACAAAGACATCACTTGCAGCAGGCATTGGAGCCACAAGCGGCCTATTTGTTGGGTGCCCCACCTGCGCCGGCAGTCTCATTTCAGCGCTGCTTGGAATAGGGATCGCAGGAGCAGGAGGCACAAGCGCAAGCGTGCTTGCCCCATTTCAGACACTCTTTATAGCGGCAAGCATCCCTGCGTTAGTCGTCGCACCTTTCCTAATTGCTCGAAGCATCAGGTCAGCTTCAAGCTGCAACATTGTTTGAGTCTATTCTTGTATTGCTATAAGCTCCAACCCGGCCATCTTTTTTAATATGCTATCGAGATACATCTGCATGTGGGGTTCTGCAATCCATATCTTCTCGTCGCCAAAGAGGTAGCCGTACCTCTGTGAGCTTCCTATTTTCTCACGCATCTTGAGCTCCTCAAGGTAAATATCCGGTACTGTTGAGTCGTCAAATCCGTGTTTCCTTGCTATAGCGTCTAACATCCCATGCATACCCGAGCCATGCTGCGCTGCCTCTTTAATCCTGTAGGCGATGTCCCCGGGTATCCCAAGTGTCTCTGCAAGCTTTCTATGTACGTGCTTGCCAAAACTATCCTCTCCGCCCCTAACATTGAGCCGTAAGCTGGTTGCTAGCGCAACCTTGATCACGTCAGGGTCAAGGAACGGTTCCCTCAGCTCAATGCTATGCGCCATTGTTATCTTGTCTTCACGCTCAAGCGTCTCCTTATAGAGCAAAAGAAGATCCTCTATCATATGTCTGCGCAGCATTTTGTAACCTTCCTTTTCTACGACCTTAGCATACCATGAATAACCTCCAAATAATTCATCTGCGCCCTGACCTGTAAGCATCACTTTTATTCCATCTTCATGGGCCAACTTGACAGCAGAGTAAACTGGTAGAGCCACTTCAACCTGTCCTGCGTTGCTATCCTCGATGACATTCATCACTTCAGGTATCAGCCTCTCCACTCCCTCTTGGGAGAGCTCGCAAACCTTCAGCTTAAGGCCTAGTCTATCAGCTATCTGGCGGGCATAGATAATGTCGCTTGATCCGGTTACGCCACCAGTATAGCATATCACTTCAGGCACCATCTTGGCAGCAAGGTACGCAATAAGCACGCTATCGATGCCGCCAGAAAATATTATTCCAATTCTCTGGAAGTCTTGAACGCGCTTTTCCATCGCGTCAACCAATGCCTTCCCATACGCTTCAACTGCCGAAGTCATTGTTCTATGTAATATTCGGATCTTTTGGGGAATCGGGTCTGCAACTTGGAAGGTTTGAAGCCGGCCATCTTGGGAAATAATGATCGCACTACCAGGCAGTATACCTCTTGTCGGCTCTTTTATCCCGATCTTCCACAGGGCTTTGCGTTCAGATGCAAAAGCTACGAACTTGCTTGTATTGGCATAATACAACTGCCTCACACCTATCCTGTCTCTTACAAGGGCAGTCTCGCCAGTCTTCTTATCCTGTATTGCAAGGGCATAGACGCCATCAAGCTCTGCAACTGTTTTCTTTATGGCCCCAAGCAGGCTATTTTTACGTAGGTGATCCTCGATAAGATGCACAATTACTTCACTGTCAGTCATTGTAGTGAGCTTGTGACGCTTTCCAAGCCGTTTTCTAATCTTTTTATAGTTGTATATTTCACCATTGTGCTCCAGCAGAATTCTGCCGTCACAGCTACAAAAAGGCTGTGCGCCACAGGTGCCTCCAACTATTGCAAGCCGCGTATGTCCAAGCGCGCTTTTCCCACTGACATTCTGAAGTTGCATTGCCGAAAGGGAATTGGACTTGACAATGCGATCGTCAGCAACTAAGCCCGCCCCATCGGGGCCACGGTTCACCATACAGTTCAGCATTGAGCCTACAAGTGGCACAACATTCTCACCTTTTTTGCTTAAAATTCCAGCTATTCCACACATATTGATACTCTAACCAAATTTCAAAAGCCAAGCTCCTTCTCGTCAACAAAGCAGGAAGCTCGACTTCAATCACTATAAGTAAGTGATAATGGCTTAAAAAGCTTTCTTCACAAAGTTCAATACTTTGAGAAGATCTGGTTCGGTTACTATTTTATCGCTTGCTTTTTTTATTTCCTCGTCTTTTGGCATAAATGCAATGCCTACTCCTGCACGCTGTATCATGCAGATATCAGACTTTGTGTCACCAATAGCCACTGTGTTTTCTATTGGCACACAGAACTGGTCAGCACTTTTTTCCAAGTGATATCGCTTGCAGACAGAAATTTTACAATAACAGCCGATCCTATCCCACCCAAGTGGCATGTCAACCTTGCCGGTAATCTTGTCGTTAAATATCTGGAGCTTGTTTGCCATTACAAAATCCAGCTTCAATCTATCAGCCACAAAGCCTGCAGCTATAGTATAGCTATCGCTTATGATACCGATCTTGTAGCCTCTGTCTTTCAACACTGCAATTGTACGCTCACAATTTTTGGTAAATGGTATTGATGCAATGGCAGATTCCAAGTCTTTTGCTGTGAGACCTGAAAACAGCGCTGCTATCGCCTTTGTCTGCTCGTGCCCAGCCATTAGCCTGTGTGACTGTATAGATCTTACTTTGTCTGATAGGTCAAACCTGTCCGCAAGCGCAAAGACCAGCCTGCCTTGGATAAGCGTGCCATCCATGTCAAACGCTGCGAGGTTTGACGATAACATCATTGAGCGTATGTACTAGCCTTACTTAGAACTTTTGCAAATTGTCGCACGTCTACGTCTTTGAATGGCTCTATCTTGTGTGGTGCAGAGGGCTCCTGTTGTTGACTCTCCTCCAGCATGTTTTTGCTGCGCAGGGCTTCTACTATCTTTTCACGAACCTTTGGAGGACAGATCTTGCTGTGATATATTGAGCCTAGTGACCCGACTACCATTTCCTTTAGGTGATCGTCGCCCTTATCTTCATGGAAGTGAGGATTGCGTGTTTCAACCTGCATTATTTCGACTCCCTTGTCCATCGCATCCTGATTAACAGTGGGGATAATGCCACCAAATTCCTCAAGTACATTTACTATTTCATACGGCTCAATAGCGTAGCCCGACGAATATGTAAGCAGCTCTGCTAACTTGAGCGACATGCAGTGCTCACCT
>JAICEE010000031.1 GCA_025924355.1 Nitrososphaera sp. | reverse complement strand
GTGTTGCTCCATCCCTTACTGCATGGACAGCCTTGCCCTTTGGGAAGAACCCAAGATCTTCAATGTCGATGATCTCGGCTATGGTAAAGCAATCATGCACTTCGGCAAAGTCAATATCCTTTGAACTCACTCCGGCCATCTTGTAGGCTTGCCTTGCTGCAGCCACTGTACTTGGAATGGTCGTAATATCTTCGCGCCCTTGAACAGCTGCGGGCGAAGCGCCCCTGCCAGATCCAATTATTTCGATATATGGCCTGCCGCTCTTTTTCGCAAACTCTTCGCTACATAGAATAACTCCAGATGCACCATCAGAGAACGGGCAGCAGTCAAGCAGCTTCAGCGGCGAAGCCACCACCGGTGACTTTAGCACATCGTCGACGGTTATTTTCTTGTGGACATGCGCCTTTGGGTTCATCAAACCGTTTTCATGGTTCTTGACTGCAACGTGAGCGAGGTCTTCTTCAGTTGCCTTGTGAGTATTCATGTAAGCGCGGGCCATTGATGCAAAGAGCCCAGGGAATGATGCGCCGTTACCACCTTCATAGAAAAAGTCAGAGCAGTAAGAGAATAAGGTCGTGCTACGCGCCGTGCCAGTATGCGTCACCTTTTCAACACCAAGTGCAAGGACGCAGTCATAGAATCCGGCTGCTACATTAGCATATGCTTCTCTAAACATCACGGAGCCCGAGCCACATGCCGATTCAATTGTAAGGCCAGGAACATAAGGAATTCCAAGGTTACTCATGATGACAGGTGCCATGTGGACCTGTTTGTCTGCAACTCCGAAAACGTTTGAAATGTATCCAGCCTGGATCTCTTTTGGAGTAATCCCAGCAGACTCAACGGCATCTTTGGCCGCATTTAGCGCAATCTCTATAATGCTTTCGTTTAATTTTCCATATTTCGTGCTGCCCGCACCGAGAAGGCAAACTTTGTTGGTTGTCATCCCATAAAAATTGCTTTTTTCTATATAAATAGCTTAAACAGCCTTGATATGTAAGAATCATAGTAGATGTTTAGTAAGGAATACTTGATCTCGTAGCAAGTCAGGCAGATATCAACCTGAACTTGCCGGGCTTGCAATACTGTCACATATATGCACGTTCAGACATTATTGTATTTTTCCCTTTTTTTATGACGTACTTGTCGTTACAACCAAACTTGTACAACCTGCAGGTTGAGTGTTGTACAGCCTAAGGACATATACAGTATTGTTGGTGTGTACCTCATCCCAACACAATCATGTTCCGCAATCACAATGCCGCCAACAAAGGGTCAATGTAATATTACCAGCGCGCCTTTTTACCATGGGTTATGAATCTAGCCGTATCTTTTCAAGAGAGATAAAACGTAGAAGTCTATAACGGATTAGAATAAGCAAGTACTATTGAAATGTAAGAAGAAGGGTAGATTAATATGCACAGGTCTAACAAGATCTGTCTTTCTTCTGCCTGGAGTAAATCTATAGTATAAGAAGAGGATATTGTTAGAAAGCGTCAATCGAAGAATGAAATATTTTATATCATTTTGAATGTGCAGAAGAAGTCTGCATCCTTAAAGGTCAAAAATAAATATTAATGAAAATAAAAGTAGACTACTGCCTCTAATCCGTCTCTGGTGCCAACGATGTTAGAACCAGTCCAATCTTTTTTAGCTTGCACCTTAGCGCGAAATTTA
Organism: Nitrososphaera sp.; assembly: GCA_025924355.1. Classification (GTDB taxonomy): domain Archaea; phylum Thermoproteota; class Nitrososphaeria; order Nitrososphaerales; family Nitrososphaeraceae; genus Nitrososphaera. Next base: position 9,605 of record JAICEE010000031.1, on the reverse strand, counting down.
AGAAGGTAACTTTGAGTCGAAGAACTTTGAGGTTGTCAAATGGCACTATAACAAAATAGAAGGGCTAGAATAGCTACGTCGGCAAGTTGTCGCTTATGGATGATAATGAATGTAATATATTGTCCATCGTAATCATGCCATGAGATATAGGAATTAATTGCCCTTCAACTTTACAACCCAGCGCCTGTTGTTCAGTATGGTTGACTGCAAAAATTAGTGGACAATTCTGTTATGTGGTCCACATATAGTAAGATGAGGTATTGCTGCGGTATAAGAAGATCTTAAATGCTATCATTAATGGTGTTGTTGCTCTTGCTCTTGCTGGTTGCGATACTATAAAGCACTATATTATAGTGTCACACTTCGGCAAGTTGTATGCTGGCAAGCAAGGTCTTTTACATAGCTATTGCCGCAGGAATAGTATTCATTGCCATTGGCATAGCGTCAAGTATCTATTCTAATATGCCAGTAGATGTCCCGCTTGATAACACTATCAGGCCCGGAACAGCGGATGTAATTACTCCGGATATGAACGTAGGTAGCACTGCAAGCATTTCGGTGAGTGGCACTACATTTCATATCGAGATCAAAGATCCGGATGGTCAAGTGATTGAGTCAAGAAGCGGCAATTCCTTCTTCAGTTACGATCTGACTGCGCAAAAGGCTGGCCAGCACACGATAACGATCAACAATACAGGCACTTCAGATCTTACAATTGAGGGTCGCGCACAGACAAAGTCAAGCCCGCTCGGCCTGATCGGCGCGCTTATGCTTGTAGTAACTGGCATAATAACGATAGGCTTAGGGTTGCGCTTCAGGCGCCACTAGTGAAACTCAGCCTTTTTGTAAGAACCAAGTATCTTGATGTAAGATGTCTTTGGCTTTATTGACAAGAGTGCTTCATGCACAGTCTTGTTCTGGAGGTGACCTTCAAGGTCTACATAAAAGTTATATTCCCAAGGTGTCTCCTTGGTTGGCCGCGATTCTATTTTAGTCAAATTTATCTTGCGTATCGCAAACTCGCCCAAGATACCAAAAAGCGTGCCAGGGACATGCCGGACTGAAAATATGATCGAGGTCTTGTGGTTGTGGCCGCCGATATCATGCGGATCGCTTTTTCCACTCTTTTTCTTTTTTGGCGACAGCACAAAGAACCTAGTATAATTGTTCTTCCTGTCCTCTATACCTTCATCAAGTATCTCCATATCATACAATTCTGCCGCTCTCTTGCTCGCTATAGCAGCAGAATCTGCCATCTTGTTTTCCTTTATCATCTTTGCTGCGCCAGCTGTGTCATAAGTCGGCACAGGCCTGAGCCCTTTATTTTGAAGATATACTCTGCATTGTGCAAGCGCTTGGGGGTGTGAATGCACATACCTGATCATTTTTGTCCCTCTGTTTGCAATAAGACAGTGTCTGACGCGTTGGTAGATCTCGCCTACGACGTTCATTTTAGTCTGGAGCAACAAATCATAGATCTCATTGATGCTTCCCTCTATCGAGTTTTCCAATGGTACTACAATATACTCTACTTTGCCAGTCTCTGCAGCATCAAATACATCTTGAAATGACTTGAGCGGCAGCAGTTTAACGTCGGGAAAATACTGTAGGGTAGCCATTTCGCCATAAGCTCCTCGCTCACCCTGAAAGGCAACCTTTGGTGCCATGCTGTATTGATATTATTATTACATTACTAGTAGTAATACTACACTCTCTACTTGCCTGCTTTATGTATCAGACGGAATGTTTCCTTGCCATAGTCATGCGTCAGCTTGCGTTCTTCAAATGCACCGCACTCAACGCATTTTATCGTATTTTCATTGGTGCGCACGGTATCTCCGCCGCACATAAAGCACAAGGTATAGAGCACTCCAAACTCTCTTTCTGCAAGTGTAAGGTGCACCGTCGAGTTGAGTAGGCTGACGACTCTACCCCTTATGATGTCGCCTGTATGAAAGGTGGCACGTCTATCACCACCCCTTCTGTCCCTGTCTCCGCGGCCTCCAACCCTTGCTGATGCAATGGCAGAAAACCCTGCCTCAGATCTCTTGTCATTTATGTATAGGATCTTGACAGAGACCATGCTACTAAACAGCATATCGACATATCCGACAATGGTATCGCCCACCTTTGGCATCATAGGCGAGTTCTTTTGTTCAACCTTGACAATCCTGCGTTTTAGATCATAAACTTTTGTTCCGACAGCTGCAGATCGCACCGTCCCATCGGAAGCAATGTAAGTATTCTTGCCTCCCTCAAATTCTTCGATGGATGCAATGTGCTCGCCTGGCAGCATCGACTTGTTGTTTTCTTTTATCATGATTTCACTGACTGGAGCTTGGAGGAAAGTTATAATTCTTTAGAGGTCTAGATTTTTAGAATTATTTGTATAGGATTTATTGCAAAACCTTGCATTTGTAATCATAGATAGAGCGAAAGATAACAAAGGTATAAAGAGCGGTATTTCTAAGGTGTTGGTGTGAGCCAGAATAGCCTATCCCTAAAGGTACTTGAAGCGTATACCAGAGATGTAGGTCGGGGAGTAGCAAGAATCGACTACGATTCAATGGATTCGCTGGGCGCATCAACTGGAGATGTTATTGAAATCAGAGGCAAGCGCAGGACAGTTGCCAAATGTCTACCGCTTTATCCTTCTGATGAGGGCAAGGGCATTATCAGGGTGGATGGTCTTGTCAGAAATAATGCTGGTATTGCGATAGGCGATACTGTGATTGTCAAGAAGATAAAGGCAGTGCCGGCCGAAAAAGTAATTGTGGCACCTCTTGAGGCCATACCGCCAATTGATGAGCGTTATCTGGCAGATGCTCTTGAAAGCGTGCCGCTAATCAAGGGCGATAACGTGATGGTTCCATACTTTGGGGGCAGACTTACATTTCAAGTAATCGGTGTAACGCCTGCTGCAGATGCTGTTCTAGTCACACAGAAGACGATATTCCACATAGCAGAAAAGGGTGAGACCCTCAGAGGAGTCCCGCAGGTAACATACGAAGACATCGGTGGCCTAAAAGAAGAGATCCAAAAAGTTCGAGAAATGATCGAGCTTCCGCTCAGGCACCCGGAGATATTTGAAAAACTAGGCATAGAAGCGCCAAAAGGAGTGTTATTGTATGGCCCTCCAGGCACAGGCAAGACACTTCTGGCCAAGGCTGTTGCAAACGAAAGCAACGCCCACTTTATCAGTATCTCAGGACCTGAAATCATGAGCAAATTCTATGGAGAATCAGAAGCTAGACTGAGAGAGATATTCAAAGAAGCGAAGGAAAAGGCGCCATCAATTATATTTATAGACGAGATCGACTCGATTGCTCCAAAACGCGAAGAGGTTACAGGTGAAGTAGAAAGAAGAGTCGTGTCGCAGCTGCTGTCGCTAATGGATGGCCTTGAAGCGAGGGGAAAAGTCATTGTCATTGCAGCCACAAACAGACCAAATGCACTTGATCCTGCTCTGAGAAGACCCGGCAGGTTTGATAGAGAAATCGAAATTAAAGTTCCAGATAAGCGCGGCAGGCTAGAGATACTGCAAATACATACGCGCAACATGCCACTTGAATCCGACGTAGATCAAGATAGGGTCGCAGGAGTGACGCATGGATTTGTTGGCGCAGACTTAGAATATCTCTGCAAAGAGGCAGCTATGAAGTGTTTGAGGAGGGTTCTGCCAGAGCTTAATCTTGAAGACGAAAAGCTATCGCCAGAGGTGCTCAACAAGCTGATAGTCACAATGAGCGACTTTGAAAATGCAATCAAAGAAGTCATGCCATCTGCCATGAGAGAAGTATACCTTGAGTCGCCAGACATTCCGTGGTCTGCAATTGGCGGCTTAGAAGAGGTAAAGCGTGAACTTCAGGAGGCAGTTGAGTGGCCGCTGAGATATCCTGATCTGTATGCAAAGCTTGGACATACCATGCCAAAAGGTGTCCTTATGCATGGACCATCAGGAACCGGCAAGACATTACTTGCAAAGGCAGTAGCAACAGAGTCTGAAGCTAACTTTATCAGTGTAAGAGGACCTGAGCTACTGAGTAAGTGGGTCGGCGAGTCAGAGCGCGGCATCAGAGAGATATTTAGAAGAGCGAGGCAGGCAGCTCCATGCGTTGTGTTCTTTGACGAAGTAGACTCGATTGCTCCGACAAGGGGTATGGGAGGCGATAGCATGGTAACAGAACGGGTTGTGTCACAGCTCCTGACAGAGCTTGACGGCATACAGGCGCTTTCAGGCGTGGTAGTAATCGCTGCAACCAATAGAGCAGATATGATTGACCCGGCGCTTTTGCGTCCCGGCAGGTTCGACAAGATAGTGTTTGTACCGATGCCAGACAAAGTAGCAAGACAAAGAATACTAGAGATACATGCAAAAGACAAACCTATGGGCCCAGATGTGGACTTTACTAAGATCTCTGAGATGACTGAAGGTTTTAGTGGAGCAGACACAAGTGCAGTAGCAAATACCGCAGTCTCACTTGTGCTACATGAATATCTAGCAAAGTACCCGACGCCGGAAGAAGCAGCCAAACACGCATCAGAAGCACACGTGATTTTGCGCCATTTTGAAGAAGCCGTAAGGAAGATCAAGACACAGAGAGAAGGCAAGCCCACAGAAAAGGCCGTTCCATACTATCGTTAAGTCAGCCGACACATCTTCTTTTTTTCTTCTTTCTCTTTTTTTGTTATACATTTGTAAAAATTATTTTCAACATACACACAGAAAGAACACTCTTGCTAGGGGGCAAATGTTTTTAAGTTATTGGTTTTATGATACACGTAACTAAAAGAAATTGGTTGAAAATTCTCAAATCCAACTCGTAGAAAAACCAACAACAGTTAATCTAAATCGCTTTGTTAAGCCCATTGACATTAACAAACTGGTCGCACAGTATGGCACACCACTTTATCTGATTGACGAAGACACACTTCATGCAAAAGCAAAAGAGCTGCACAAAGCATATTCAAAGTTCAAGGGTCAGGTCAAAGTAGCGTACTCGATCAAAGCCAACTTTACACCTGCGGTAGTCAAAGCGTTCATGAGGGACGGCATAGCATTCGACCTGACATCACTTGGCGAGCTCTACTTTATCAAGCAGTGCAAGGCAGACCCAGAGAATGTAATCTATACAAGTGTCACAGAAGAACTAGAAGAATACATCGAAGTGCTACAAAGTGGCGTTAGAAGGATTGTTGTCAGTTCTTTTAATGGGATGGCAAACTTATCCAAGGCTGCAAGCAAGGTAGGAGGAGGAGCAGCACCACTGACAATGATACGTGTGAACCCGGAAGTGGGTGTCAAGGCCGAAGTTCGCGCCTCATATAGAAACAGCAAGTTTGGAGTACCATTCAACGGCGGAACTATAGACAGCGCAGCTAAGATGATTAAGCATTTGATGGGAAGCGACCTCTTGAAGTTCGAAGGCTTTCATTTTCACCTAGGATCTCAAATCACTGACTTTTCATGTTATACTCATGCGCTGGACAAAATGGATGCATTCATAATCAAAATGAAGAAAGAAAACCCTGCTTTCCAGGTCAATACATTTGACATTGGTGGCGGAACGCCAATATTCTACAACGACCCTGTGCCAACTCCAGCGCAGATGGCTGAAAACCACATCGGCAAGCTGAATCAGCTAGCAGAAACGCACGGTACATCTACTCTCATGATCGAAAGCGGCCGATTCCTAGTAGCAGAATCGGCAATTCTTGTTTCAAGGATAGTGAATACCAAAGAATATAACGAGCACAAGATAGTGATTGTGGACGCAGGCTACCATATCCTACTTGATGCTGCACTATTAAAGCAAGAATACCCACAGGAAGTGGTGCCAGTAGTATTAGACAGCAAAGATAAGACGACTGCACTTGCTACTGTAAAGAATACTCATCTAGCAGGAAGACTCTGCGATACATACGACGTTTTCCCGCTTTCAAAGGTGTCCAACCTAAGCGAGTCGGAAGTTGGACGGTATGTATCATTTTACAATGTAGGCGCATACTCTGTAGTATTCAACATGCCATTCCACTGTCAGACTAAACCTCCCATAGTAATGAAGGATAGTGACGGCAAGTTCAGGCTGGTAAGGAAGGGGACAACACACGATCAGTTATTCCGAGAAGAAGGAGGGGAGCTAGAGTAATGATAGTTTCCACTGCAGCAATATTTTTGCTGTCGGGAACATTTTTTATATCAACAATTGCAATAAGTGCAAGTGAGTGATACCAAGAAAAAGACTCGCGCACATGTATTTATCAGAGGCAAGGTGCAGGGAGTTTATTTCAGGCAAAATACAAGACAAGTAGCGACTAAACATAGAGTCACTGGCTGGGTATGCAACTTGGTGGATGGTCGTGTAGAAGCAGTCTTTGAAGGCGACAAGAGCGATGTCAGCGAAGTAATTGAGTGGTGTCATATGGGTCCGCCAGACTCCAGAGTGGATGACGTTGATGTAAGATTTGAGAAGTATACGGACGAGTTTGCTAGCTTTACTATCAACAACAACAACAACAATTAATTACTGAATTTTCCGGTATGCTTCGGCAATCCGCTTCTTTGCATGCTCTGCGTCCTCGATAGTCACTACCATGAGAGACACAGGGGGTGTACCTCTGCCATACCTTATCGACAGAGTCAATGAGCCGCCAGCAGTTGACTCTATGTCAAGAAATGTTCTGAAGTTCATGGTTTTGGAATACACAATCCTGTGAGGCCTTACCTCTTCTATCACATTGCTGTCAAGCGATAGCACAAATTTTCGTAAGTCGACCATTATTGGTCTAACTGGCTCTTCTAACTTTTCCAAGTGGCTTTCAAATGTAATTCGGCCAGGCCTAGTGCCAAGCATCTGATAACGATTGTAATGTCACATGTCCTTTATAATATTATTATCATTATTATTGTTATTATTATATCCTGATCTTGATACCATTTCTCTTTAGGTATTTTTTTACCTTGTCGACTGTTGACTTTTCGTAGTGGAATATTGATGCGGCCAGCGCGGCGTCAACATCTGTCTTTTCAAACACGTCGAGCATATGGCGGGCCTTTCCGCAGCCGCCAGAGGCAATTACAGGCACAGGTACTGATTTGCATATAGACTTGGTCAGCTCAATGTCATAGCCATTTTCAGTGCCGTCAGCATCAATACTTGTCAGTAATATTTCGCCGGCCCCGCGCTGCTCAATTTCTTTGGCCCACTTGATGGCATCAAGTCCTGTTCCTTCTTTGCCGCCATAGATCCTGACCTCAAACCAAAATTTCCTTTCATCCTTATCCTTGAATATCGTCTTATCTTTCTCAATACTGTAATTTCTCTTTGCATCTATTGCTACTACAATGCACTGCTTGCCAAAGATCGACATTAGCTCCGATATCAATTCAGGGCTCTTGACCGCAGCAGTGTTGACCGAGACCTTGTCTGCGCCAGAAAGCAGTATGTCGCGTGCGTCTTCGAGCTTTTTGATGCCGCCACCAACTGTGAACGGTATGTCGATGACTTCTGCCACCTTTCTCACGATGCTTGCTATTGTGTCCCGTCCCTGCTGCGATGCTGTGATGTCAAGGAATACTAGCTCGTCAGCTCCTTGCTCGCGATATTTTTTGCCAAGCTCGACGGGGTCACCGGCGTCCTTGACCTCTGTAAAATGCACTCCCTTGACGACTCTGCCATTGTCGACATCAAGACAAGGGATTATTCTTTTTGCAAGTGTCATTATGCTACTGCCTTCACCTTTTGGATGCTCACTTTGCCGTCGTACATCGCTTTTCCAATTATGACTGAACTACAGCCGGCGCTTCTAATCTTTATCACATCTTCTATACTTGAGATCCCACCGCTTGCAATTATTCTTGCAGACACAGCGGCGTCTGCCAATGTTTTGATATCAGGACCTTGCAATGTCCCATCGCGATCGATACTTGTCAGCAAAAACTCATCAACACCTATTGCAAGAAACTGCGATATTGCGTCTGCAACTGTTGTTCCAGTAGACTCTTTCCACCCTTTCACCATAACCATACCGTCCATCTGATCTACGGAAATTGTTACTCTGTCTGCAGTCTTCTTGATAAGCTTCCTTATGACCTCCGGTTCTCTATAGGCCATAGTGCCAATCACAACCCTTGATGCCATTGACAGCATTTCTTCAGCTTTTTCTAATGATCTAATGCCGCCTGCGATCTGCAGAGGGATCCTGACTGCTTGAGATATTTTTGCGATGAGTTCAGAATTACTGCCAGTTGAAAATGCTGCATCAAGGTCAACTATATGCAGCATGTCGGCGCCGACAGTCTCCCACTTTCTTGCAATTTCAACAGGATCATTGCTATATTCTATCTTGTCATTAGGATTCCCTCTGACAAGCCTGACTACGCTTCCATCCATGATGTCAACTGCGGCTATGACCTTCATTTCACTTCTTTTTGCACAATCCGATAAAGTTCTTTATCATAAGTGCACCAACATCGCCGGACTTTTCTGGATGGAACTGGACACCGATTAGATTATCCTTTTCAATCATCGCTGGGATGCTGACACCATAGTCAGAAGTCGCCGCTACTAACTTACGATCCTTTGGTACAGTCTTGTAAGAATGCACAAAATATACCCACGACTGATCCTTAACTCCTTTTAGCAGCTTGCTCTCGCCTTTTATTTGAAGATTGTTCCATCCCATGTGAGGAATCTTGACCTTTCCCCTTGGGAGCATTACAACCTCGCCATCCAATATCTTCAATCCTTCAAGTCTCCCTTCTTCGCTCTTGTTAAAGAGTATCTCCATGCCAAGGCAGATTCCCAACAACGGCATACAATTGTTAACGGCTTTATCAAGATAGCTTGCACTACTCTCTATTGATCTGATTGCAGGATCAAAGTTGCCTACACCTGGAAGCACCAGCCCATCAAATTTTGTCAGTTCTTTTAGATCGTAGATTATGTCAACAGTTTCTGTTCCGTTGCGCTCAAGCGCAGATTTGAGACTGAAGAGGTTGCCTGCGCCATAGTCAAAAATTGCTATTTTTGTCATTGCATAGCCCCCTTGGCACTTGGCACGCCCTTCCTTTTGCTGTCGATATTAGTGGCCATCCTAAGTGCTACTGCAAACGCCTTGAGCGCTGCTTCAACCTTATGATGATCATTCTCACCATAGTAGACTACCATATGAGTACATGCATTTAGGTTCTGCAGCAATGATCTTGTAAAGTGCTCAAGGTCTTCTCTTGGCACTCCTTCAATACAATCGCGGGTAAGTTTCAGTTGCACGTTGTAGTATTGCCGCTTGACTAAGTCAATCGACACATACGCCAGTGCTTCGTCCATTGGGACAAGTGCATAGCCAAATCGTGTGATCCTTGTCCTATCACTCAGCGCTTTGTCTATGCTCTGCGCCAATGCAATAGCAACATCTTCTGCTAAGTGATGTACGATGCCATCGTTTGACTTGCCATTGAGGGTGATGTCAATCATGGCATGCTTGCCAATTGACATGATCAGGTGGTCGATGAAGGAAAGACGCGTCTTGATGCTGGTCTTACCAGTGCCGTCGAGATTAACGTTAACACTTACCTCCGTCTCCTTTGTGACCCTCTCAATCCT
>JAICEE010000030.1 GCA_025924355.1 Nitrososphaera sp. | reverse complement strand
TCAGTTTCAATTACTGTTTTTTCATTCTGCCAGTTTATCGAGCGGACGTGCACACCTGACACTATGCCACCGCCCTGTCGCTCTGCACTTTCGCTGGCCTGCTTTGCAAACCATCCATTTAGCTTATTGAGAAGAATGGAATAGCCAAAATTCGCTTGATATTCATGTGCTGCAGTCAGGTTCATTGTGAACACCTTGTCACGAGAGGTTGCATGCAGCATGTACTGAGTTATCCTGCGCTCGACAGGTGTATCCTGCAGAAATTCTGGATAAACGTCTTCAACATTATATGTTTTGCCATGCTTGGGCTTTTTCGAATACAGTATGCCACCAGATAGGTTCTTGCTGCCAGCTCTCTTGCCTGCCTCAATCAATATTGCTTGTTTGTTCAAGTTTGACAGCTGTTTTAGCGCTGCAAGGCCAGCAGAACCGCCGCCAATTATCGCAACGTCATAGTGCTCCATATCATTTCTTTACCTCTATTGTGGGTCTCTGCTTTCTCAGTTCCTCAAGCAAGAGCGGTATCACATCTTCCATCCTTCCCCTGATAAATATGTCACACTCGTCTTTTATCGGCGAGTTTTCATCTGGATTAATTGCCACTGTAAACCCGGACTCTTTCATGCCTGCAATGTGCTGCATAGCGCCGCTTATTCCCACTGCAATATAGAGCAAGGGTGCTACCTTGCGGCCGCTTGTTCCTATGACTCTATCAGGTATCATGTAGGTTGAGTTTATTCCTTGACTCACAGGAAACGGCTTTTTTGATATTGGAAGCGAAATACCAACTTCAGCTTCAATCTCTTTTGCAAATTCAGATATCAACTTGATATTCTGCTCTGGTGAATCCTTGATTCCTTTGCCAAAACTTACGACAGCCTTGTGGCTATCAAAGTCGACTGCACTTTTCACTATTTTTCTATCAAGTATTCTTACCTGAAGGTCGCGCTCGTCAAATTCCGGGACATATTCTACTATTACGCCGCGCCTTGATTTATCAGGCTCAATTGGGGCAAATACGCCAGGAATTATGCTGCACGCCTGCGGATGATATTCACGCTCAATAGCTGGATTACGATTGTCAAGGCAAAGAATAGTGGTCCAGAGGAAGCCGGAAAAGTCGGGCCTGTACATTTCAAGTGTTTTTTCATACTTCATCGCTTGTCCCTTTGTCTTATGTTCATGCTTTATTTCCAAGTCCTCGATAACAAGTTTGTTAATATCTGATGCAAGTCCTGATTCAAGCTCTGCCAGAACTGTAGATGAGAGGTGCCTCCCTATGCTGTCTGCACCAAAAAACATGTAGCGTGGTTTTACAAATTCAGAAGTATCAGAAAACTTTGCCGCCACCTCTCTGCTCCTCGCTATCTGGCTTATCACCTTAGTGTCGATAAGGTTCCTCCTGTATTGAAGTTCTGGGCTATCTGCGTAGATCACTGCGTCAGCGCCATAAAAAATAAGTTCTTCGCATAACTTGCGCACATTGTGTCCAAGGACAACTGCGACCACTTTCTCGTCAGATGAATATTTCTTATTAAAGCCATCCATGAGCCGCCTAGCCTCACCCAACATCTCAAGGCTGACAGGAACGGGCATGCCGTCTTCATGCTCTATGACAACATAGAGGTGCTGGTACTTTGACATCATTTGATCACCATGCCTTCAAGCACCTCATACATGTTGGCTACCACCCTTGCAATCTGATCACGGTTTGTTCCATCGATAACTTCGGCTTTTCTGCTAGCCTTTGCCTTTGGTATGCGCTCGACTTTGTATACAATCGTTGGTGAACCGGGTAATCCAACTAGTTTTGGATCGATACCCAACTGCTGTGTGTTTAAAACCTTCAGGAATTGCTTGTAGTTTTCTGCCCGTGATTTTGCTTCTTTCTGGTATTTCTCAAACGCAAGCCTCTGTGACACAGTGTTAAAAAATGCCTTGTATGATGGGTCTATAGATATGAAAACTGGAAGAGGTGCCTCTACCTCTTCAATGATATCATAAAACCCTTGAAGTGAGATCAGGCGCTTTGCCCTCACCAATCCGCTCTGCAGATCAACATCATAATCTATGACATTGCCAAGGAAGGTATAGCCCAGCTTCCAAGCAGTCTGAGGTCCTGTCTGACCGGTCTCACCATCGGATGCCCTGTGACCGGAAAATACAATATCTACTTTACCTCCTCCTTCTACCTTGGAGATGCCGGCCTTGAGAACTTCTGCAGTGGCAAGCGTGTCGGCACCTGCAAAGATCCTATCGCTATACAAATGAAGTTCGTCGGCATCGCAAAGCAGCTGCGCTTGCTGTAGAGCGCTCTCTGCAATGGGGGGGCCCATCGTTCCAACTGCAACCCGTGCACCGTATTTGACCTTAGCGTAAAATGCCGCATTTGATGCTATAGCGCTATGAGGCCCAAGGATGCTCTTTGTTTCTGCCCGATTGAGCGTGCCGTCGGCGTTGTAGCTGACATTCCCTTCAGAGAAATCAGGTTCTAATTTCACAATAACTGCAACATTGAGGTCTTTTGTTGTTGTCGCCAATACTTCTTACCACATCCTTTATCTCCATAAATTAACTATCATTAAATTGTTTGTAAAGAAAAAGGCTATGCAGCGACCAGCTTTTGTGTTGATAATGTTCTCAGCCTTTCGTAAGCAGTTCTCATACGTTGATAGAAGTGAGGCATTTTGGGCGGCAGCATAGTGTATGCAATGTAAAAGTCCTCTGCTTCCCGCATGTAGCGCCTTATCTTGTCATGTCCTGGGACGCGCTGGATAAATGACATGTTGTTGAGCCTGTCTGCCAGCTTGATTACCTTGACATCATATTCGGCATCACGAAGGATGTCGCAGTATTCTAAGAAGCGCTCCAGCTGGCGTTCTATATCGTTTGCTCCGGCATAGTTTTCGAGGGGCTTGATCATCAGTTCGCTTGCAATGTTGCCGATCCTACTGCCAAACCGGTATGCAAGATAAGCTTCAAATCCATATGACTTGGATTCATACAGATTCAAGATTCTCTCATCGTCTTCCATGACATCATGCAGAATTGCGGTTGCAATTTCTACGCTTGTTATATTGCGATTGACTGAGCGATAATGCCTTACGACATCCATCGTGACCGGCCATGTGTGGGTTTCAAGGAACGGCGAAGTGCCATCTTCACGCATTAAGTCAGAATGGACTTCTTCTGCGACCTCAACTGCGCCTTCAACGTAATCGTCCAGTCGCACTTTGCCCTCATCTTGCAGAAAATCCAAGAACTCGCGTTTGTCTACTCGAGGAATGTCGAGTCTGCTGTCCATACCTCTACATAGCAGCGTAGTTGGACAAAAGATTTTCGTATTCTTTTTTTACTCTTCTTGTGGGTCAAGGTTCCCAAAGAGGTTGTTTACTGTTTGGGCATTTGATGATATAGCTAGTTATTCGAAATGGTGAACACACAGATATACATCTCTGGTGTAGTGGCTTTCTCTTCCTTTTTTCTCTCTCTCTTTTACAACGAATCAATTGTTAATACGCAGATTTATCTATTGTAAGAGAAAATCTACTAAGAGCATATTCCTTCTCTAATAAATGTCTGATGAGTAGATCTATCCGTCATTTCATTACTTTCTTGGCAGAATTTTGATATTAGCATATTAGTATCTCGATGCAAGGTAACATATTGCTGCGGATTATTTCTTCTTCTTATGTCCCATCTGCTATGCTTTTGAGTGCGATTCTGTAAAATAGAATTTTTAATACAAATGAGCAGGCATACAGCCAGGCATTATGAAGAAATACTATTACAATTAATCAGAGTAAAAGAGTGAGAGGCATTAGCCATATAAGCCCGTTAAGAAAAATAGGTGTTCTAGCACTTTGCTTACCAGCTCTACTGCCTTTACTCTGGCAAAAGATGCCTTTCCTCCTAGCGGAGACCAGCCTGAAGCAATAGAGCAGCTTGTCAGAGGCGTGCGCAGGGGTGGACGTCAGACCCTCCTCGGCGTGACCGGTAGTGGCAAGACATTTACAATTGCAAATGTCATTGCAAGCGCAAACAAGAATACGCTTGTAATTTCTCATAATAAGACCCTAGCAGCGCAGCTGTATGCGGAATTCAAAGAGTTCTTTCCAAAAAATAATGTCGGCTATTTCGTAAGCTTTTATGACTACTACCAGCCTGAAAGTTACATTCCTCAGACAGACACCTATATCGAAAAGGACACTGAGGTGAATGAAAAGATAGAGAAGATGAGGCTAGAAGCTACTGCGATGTTGATGTCTGGCGAGCCCACAATAATTGTGTCTACGGTATCGTGCATATATTCACTTGGCTCGCCAAAAGAATGGGAGAAAAACGCAATTCCAGTAGCAAGAGGAATGACAATTGACCGCAAATTGCTAATTCATAATTTTATTGAAGCGCGTTATGAGCGAAATGATATATCACTTGTACCCGGCAACCTTCGTGTCAAAGGTGACACAATTGATATCATCCCTGGATATTCCGATGATATTATCCGGATCTCAATGTTTGGTGACGAGATTGAGCACATAAGCATACATGACCATGTCACTATGAAAAAATTACGCGACGTAAATGCAGTCAAGATATTTCCTGCCAAGCACTACATTACTGACGACAATTCTCGTAGCAGAGCTATTGACTCGATCAAGCGCGAGTTGGATAACTGGCTTCCAAACCTGCCCTCAGAACTTGAAAGGCAGAGGCTCATACAGCGCACAAAATACGATCTGGAGATGATTGAGGAGTTTGGCTATTGCTCTGGAATTGAGAATTACTCGCGCCACTTGGACGGCAGGGCTCCCGGGCAGCCGCCCTACTGCTTGCTCGACTTTTTTGGCGATGACTTTTTGTTAGTAATTGACGAGTCGCATGTTACATTACCGCAGTTGCATGGCATGTATAATGGCGACTATACACGCAAGAAAATGTTAATTGACTATGGTTTTCGTCTGCCAAGTGCGTACGACAACCGTCCGCTCAAGTTTGAAGAGTTTGAGAATTACCTCAAGAATGTGATCTTCGTGTCAGCTACACCGGGTCCCCATGAGTTAAGGAGTAGTTTGCAGGTCATTGAGCAACTAGTCCGCCCTACTGGGCTTGTAGACCCCAGGGTCGAGATCCGGCCCACTAAAAACCAGATGGAAGATTTGATAAAAGAGATAAAGAACAGGGCAGAGAAGAACCAGCGGACACTTGTCACAACAATGACAAAGAGGATGGCAGAAGACTTGGCAGAATTTCTTGCGAAAAACAAAGTGCGCGTGCGCTATCTCCATTCTGAGATTGAGGGTCTTGAGCGTACAGAACTCATAAGGCAGCTGCGTCTTGGCGAGTTTGATTCGCTAGTAGGAATCAATCTGCTAAGAGAAGGCCTTGACATCCCGGAAGTTTCCCTTGTTGCAATCCTTGACGCAGATAAGGAGGGGTTCTTGCGCAATACAACTAGCCTGATTCAGACGTTTGGTAGAGCAGCAAGAAATCTTGACGGTACTGTCATAATGTATTCAGATCATATTACCCAATCAATGAGGCAAGCTCTCGAAGAAACTGAACGCAGACGCAAAAAGCAACTGGAATATAACAAAAGATACAAGATAACTCCAAAGACAATAGTTAAGCCAATACCAGAAAGTATTAAGGAAATTGCCGATGTCCAAGTAGAGACAAAGTCAATGGCAAGAGAAGACTTGTTCAAACTTGCTGTAGAGACAGAGGCCACTATGAAGAGGTTTGCTGAAGAGCTAGAGTTTGAAAAGGCAATAATGTTTCGCGAAAAGCTAGATAAGATAAGAAAGGCTCTTGGTGAGCCGGCGTTCTTGAAGGTGTCATAATGCACAACAAGATAATAATCAAAGGAGCAAGACAACACAATCTCAAGAATATAAATGTCGAAATACCAAAGAACAAGTTGGTAGTTATCACAGGTCTGTCTGGCTCTGGGAAATCAACGCTTGCATTTGATACGATATATGCAGAAGGTCAGAGACGTTATGTGGAATCACTATCGGCATATGCAAGACAATTTTTAGAATTAATGGACAAACCTGATGTTGATTCAATCGATGGTTTATCTCCAGCGATATCTATACAGCAAAAGACGACAAGCAAGAACCCACGCTCGACTGTTGGCACTGTGACGGAGATTTACGACTACCTGCGTCTCCTATTTGCAAGAATAGGAGTACCTCATTGTCCTAAGTGTGGCAGAAAAATAGCCAGTCAGTCAGCCGACTCGATCACAGAAACTATAATGAAAACAGCAGAAGGCAAGAATGTTATGATCTTGGGCCCAGTCATACAGGCCAAGAAGGGAACATATGAAAAATTATTTGATGAGCTCAAGCAAGATGGCTTCTCTCGTATCAGGTTGGATGGAGAGGTAACGAGGCTCGAGGAGGAAGAAGAGGAAGAAAAATCCAATTATCCAAGGCTCGACAGGCAAAAGAAACACACGATTGAAGTGATCGTAGACAGGCTCAAACCCTCTCCAGAAGAAAAAAGCAGGCTCTTTGACTCAATACAGTCTGCGCTGAAGGTAGGTGGAGGAGTTGTTGTAGTTTCAGTTGACAACAAGGACACGATGTATTCTCAGAGGAATGCCTGTCCTCACTGTGGTATTTCGCTTGGAGACTTGGAGCCCCGAACCTTTTCATTCAACTCGCCATTTGGAGCATGCAGAGAATGCAATGGACTTGGCATCAAAATTGAATTTGATCCAGATTTGATAATACCAGACAAGTCAAAGAGCATAATAGAAGGGGCAATAAGGCCCTGGACTGGACACTTTGCAACATTTCGATCTGCGATGCTGCGCGACGTAGGCAGAAGATTTGGTTTTGACCTTGCGACTCCGATAGCTAAGATGAAGCCAGAACAAGTTAAGGTAATCCTCTATGGCAGCGACGAGAGCATCCACTACAAGTATCAGTCGCGCTATTCTGACAGCCGATGGGAATACCGTGGATCATTTGAGGGGGTCATACCAAACCTTGACCGCATTTACCGCGAAACCGAATCCGAGTCAAAGCGCGAAGACCTAATGCAATTCATGCGGGAACGCCCTTGCGAGTTG
This sequence comes from Nitrososphaera sp., assembly GCA_025924355.1. Lineage (GTDB taxonomy): Archaea > Thermoproteota > Nitrososphaeria > Nitrososphaerales > Nitrososphaeraceae > Nitrososphaera. The sequence continues at coordinate 6,167 of JAICEE010000030.1, read as the reverse complement.
TGCAATGGCAGGCGTCTGCGCGACGAAGCTTTGGCAGTCAGGATACAAAACAGGTCGATAATGGATGTATGTGACATGTCAATAGATGAGTGCTATCGCTTCTTCCAGACGCTAGAGCTCACAGAAACTGAGCGCTACATCGCAAAGACTATACTGAAGGAAATTATGTCAAGACTCGACTTTTTGCTAAATGTAGGGCTCAACTATCTCACTCTCAATAGAATGACTGCCACACTTTCGGGCGGCGAGTCACAAAGAATTAGGCTTGCGACTCAGATCGGATCAAACCTAACAGGTGTGCTTTATGTATTGGATGAGCCAACGATCGGCCTGCACCAGCGCGACAATATGCGTCTAATAGATACTCTCAAAAAACTTAGAGACCTAGACAACACTCTCATTGTTGTAGAACATGACGAGGAAGTTATACGAAGCTCTGACTGGATAATAGATATAGGCCAAGGTGCCGGTAGGCACGGAGGAGCTATTGTTGCAAGCGGCCCGCTTGAAGAGATTGTAAATAATCCTAGCTCCATTACAGGTGCTTTTCTCAGAGGTGATCAACTGGTTGTCCATAGGCATGAACGGAGAAAGCCAAGCAAGTGGCTAACTGTTCACAATGCATGTGAGAATAACCTAAAGTCCATTGATGTCAGGTTTCCTCTGGGGTGCATGACAGCTGTCACCGGTGTTTCAGGTTCAGGCAAGTCTACACTCATAAACGATATATTGTTCAGGGCACTTGCCGTACACTTTTACGGTACAAAGGAAAGAGCCGGTAGGCATGATAGGATATCTGGCCTTGAGCATATAGATAAGGTGATAGGCATCGATCAGTCTCCAATTGGCAGAACTCCAAGATCAAATGCTGCCACTTATGTCAATGCCTTTACACCCATACGGGAGCTATTCGCCAAGACGTCTCAGGCAAGAGAGATGGGATACAAAGCTGGCAGATTCTCATTCAATGTCTCAGAGGGAAGGTGTGACTCGTGTGAAGGTGGTGGCTCAAAAAAGATAGAGATGCAATTCTTGCCCGATATCTACGTCACATGCGACGAATGCAAGGGTAGGCGCTATAATTCTGAAACACTTGCAATTAAGTATAAGGGCAAAACTATTTCAGATGTGCTTGACATGACTGTCGAAGAAGCACTAAAATTCTTCTATGCGATACCGACTATTACCAAAAAACTCCAAACGCTAAGCGATGTGGGTCTTGGCTACCTGAAACTGGGTCAGCCTGCAACCACACTCTCAGGAGGTGAGGCTCAGAGGATCAAGCTTGCTGCAGAGCTGTCAAAGCGCGACACTGGCAAGACGATCTACATTTTAGATGAGCCCACTACAGGCCTCCACTTTGCAGACGTAAGCAAGCTGCTAAATGTGCTAAAAAGACTGGTTGACCTTGGCAACACAGTCATAATCATCGAGCACAACCTTGATGTCATTACGTCTGCAGACTGGATAGTAGACCTTGGACCGGAGGGTGGCGCAGCAGGTGGGCGAATTGTTGTAGCCGGTACCCCAGAGGAGATAAGCGAAAACATGAACAGTTATACTGGCAAGTATCTGAAGCCAAAGTTGTCAGTTGTTGATAGTATGATATTGCAGAGGGCCAATCAATGACTTTCACTACTACTACGATTCTAAGAGAAAAGCGCATTCCAGAGGAACCGGGCATCTACCTAATGAAGGATAGCGAAGGTGTGATAATCTACATAGGCAAGGCCAAGAACCTGCGAAAACGTATCATCTCTTATTTCAGTAGACACGACCCCAAGTTAGGATGGAAGACCAGCAGGCTAGTTGACAGGATAGCAGACATAGATTTTGTTGTTACTGACAATGAGATTGAGGCATTCCTTCTTGAGTCCAATCTCATCAAGCGTTACAGACCAGTCTTCAACATTGAGTTGAAGGATCAGCAACGCTATACTTATCTAAAAATAACAGATGAGGCATTTCCTCGTCTCCTTGTCGCAAGACGAAATAGGGCAGGTGAATTTACCGGACCAAAAGGTAGAATCTACGGGCCGTTTGTGCGGGGCAGTTCTAAATACTTGACAGTTGGACTATTGCGAAAATTATTCAAGATAAGAGTATGCAATAGACTGCCCAAGACACCCTGTCTCCAGTACTTTATCAAGAATTGCGATGCGCCATGCATAGCTAATGTAATGCGAGAGCAATATATGATAAATATCGTAGCATTGCAAGACATACTTGAAGGTAAGAGCAGTATCGACAGGTTTGCTGAGGAAATGGATGCAGAGATGAAGCGTGCATCTGAGCTTGGCGACTATGAAAGGGCAAAAGAGATCCGTGATACTCTCTACAGGCTGAATAATTTGCGCATTAAACAAAAGATGGAAAAGGCTGTCAACCGCAACCATGATGAAGAGTACGTTAGTATTTTAAAGGATACCAAAAAGGGTCTGGCCCATGTAATGGCGCTCCGCAGGACACGTGGTGTCATAAGCGATCGGAAAAAGTTTGAGTTTGATCTAGTAGGCGATAACTCGCTTTCCTCATTTCTTTTACAATATTACTCTTCAGTGCCAGTAATCCCAAGGTTTGTCTATGTCAATGAAGACCTTGAGGACAAGCAGGTGTTAGAGATGTCACTTGAAAAAATATCGGGGCACAAGGTGAATATCTTTAATGTCGAAAAGACGCTTACAAAGGATAAGCGACAACTTATGGACCTTATCATGCGCAACCTTTCAATATACATTGAAAGAGGCTATGATCCAGCAGTGGTAGAGCTTAAAAATGCCTTAAAGCTTACTTCCATGCCTGAAGTCATTGATTGCTTTGATGTATCAAATCTTGGGATCTCAATTGCTGTTGGGTCATGTGTTCGATTTATCAATGGCAAGCCCAGCAAGAACTACTACAGGAGATTCAACATCACAACAGTAGTAGGTCAGAATGACTTTGCAATGATTGGTGAGCTTGTTCGTCGGCGCTATTCGTCTGCAGGCGATAAGATTCCCGATCTTATACTGATAGATGGTGGGCACGGTCAGCTTGGAGCTGCTATCATGTCACTTCGAAGCTTGGGCCTCTCAGATGTCCCCTGCATCAGTCTTGCAAAGGAAAATGAAGAGATCTATTTGATGGGTTCCAAAGACCCAATTGTGCTACCGAAGAGTAATGCAGGCCTCAAAATGCTGCAGCATGCCCGAGACGAAGCCCACAGGTTCAGCCTTGCCTATAACATCAAACTGAGAAAGTTGCGCTAATGATTTCTATGTAGAGATATACTGTCGTGTCTGTAATAATTTCTCATCATGGACAGAAAGAAAAAAGAAGATTAGTTAACTATTTTTTGTGTGTATATTATTGTCTCTTGTCTAACTGATTGTAGTCAGTGGTCTCTCTTCTTTCTTTTCAAAAGTCTCGATGTCTTTGGCCTTAGCTTTTGTGCTGACTGTCTCCTTTTCTTTTATTTCTTCGTGCGTCCAATCACACATAGTACCGCTTACGCGCATCATTATAGATAAGAATACCATGCTAAATATAATCATTATCCAGTAAGACCTTTCGATAGATAGTATTATAACAATTTATTATCTTTACTAAGGCTGGCTCGCTGAAAAGCATGTCCGTCACACCCACTACGAGAAATAACCCCATTCCTTTGCTTACGAGTAACTATCATTATCATCAGGTACTATCTAAGTTGCTCGTGCGACATAAGATGGATCAATGACAATTTGCAAACAAAATCTTACATGATCTCCCATCAAGTTATTATTAGTATTTCACATAGAAAAATTTTTTAGGTTGGTATAACACATGACAATATGGCCGAAAGCAGAAAGAAAGTTTTGCTTACCTTTGAGCTTAAGTGCAGCGATCAGGGGCAGAAGCGTATCATTAAGGCCATGGCAGACTTCAACCCGGAGATTCCAAATAGTCTCGTTACAAATTACTCAGCGGAGTATGATGAAAGCGAGTCTGTAAATATAATTCAGCAACTATCTGATGGAGGGATTCAGGTGGCAAAGACTGGTAAGGCCTTTGAATTGCAACTGGAAGCAGACAATTTCGAATTTACATTGAATATTAAACCGAAGTACCAGCGCCATTGGGGCCAATCCTTTGTTGAAAAAATGGAAAGTGCAAGGAAAAAGATGGGTTATGGAATAGCAAGTGGAAGCGATGTCGGCTAGATTAAAGCATGACTGATCAATATTTATGATCATGCAATTTTGAGTATCATACTAAACAACAAGATATACAATATGGGGTTTTTTAGACATTCAATGCGTGTACTCTATCTCTAACAGCGCTAGGCTTTTTCAAATATATGACATATGCGTACATTCAAAGAATGCTTTCTGAACTAATTTCAGACACTTTCTTGCATTACGAAATAGCAACTGCTATTAGCTTAAGACACTTAACCTTCAGTTAGAAACAACAAATTGGGGCAAACATAGGCAGACCACATTGACTTTGAATGCCATTATAAGGTAGCAAGATTTTTTCATTGAACTCATCAAAATATATAATTGAGGCATAAGAGACTGTTGCGTGTCTTTCTTAAGAATATAGAAGCTTAAATAAAAATTGAAGGCGGAAAAACCGCCTACTTTTGCACACTATTGGAAGCCAGAGCTTACGACTCCATACAGTGTGTCAAGCCTGTTGGCTGCAGAGTAGCGTTGGTCACCGCGGAAGTCGATTTCGATGTTGGTTGGCGTAAGCTCTTCTCCTCCTCTCACTATTACGACTATCCTTTCATCGTTAGAATACATATCACCATTGAGCAACAGGTCGGCAGTTCCTGAAACGACATAGCTGTTGAGCCCAATGGGCCTTGCCACCCTCGGCTTGAGGTCCACTATCTGGAACGTATCGTGGTCTCTGCTCCTCTGTGACTCCAGGTCTACATTTTCGTTTGAGTCTTCTCTTGCTGACATGAAGAAAGCAGAGAGAGTCGCGCTGACAGGCTCTTCGTCGCTTACCCTGAGTGCAAACGTTCCGGACATTACAAATGGTCCTTCAGGGCGTGTCTGATTTGACGTGATAGTGAATATGTTCCCCTCGAGATCTAGCGGCGCTTGTATGTTGAACTGCTCCTCTTCAACTACTGTAGTTCTATTGTACTCCGCTGTCACTACGATGTTATGGTCTTCGCCGTCATCAGGTATGGTCACAAGACCCACTCCACCAAACGGAGTTTGGATCCACGTACCAGGAGAGGCGCTTAGGAACTCAAGATCTTCAAAGTTTGCGAAGAATACTGGGTAAGTGCCTGGCGGCAGATCATCGACTCTAAGTTCTGTGAAGCCCTGCTCTATCTTTTCTGCAGCTTCTGCATTGTAGATTGTTACAAACATGCCCTGTATCGGGTTCCCCTGTGGGTCTTGTGCACGAAGTGTGAGTGAATTGTCTGTCACCCTTGGAGGCGGAGGAGGCGCTGGTCGCTCACTATATAGTGCAGTCACCGTGGTGTTCCTGCCTTCCCTAATCGTAATCAGCCCGGAGCCACCGTCAGGTGTATCTATCCATCTTCCTGGCTCTGCTGACTCAAATTCAAAGCGCCCAAAGTCAGAGTAGAATATAGAGTAGACGCCTTCTTGGAGCTCTATATCCATAGGAGTCCTACCGCGTTCTATTACCTCACCGCTGCTTGCATCAAATACAGTGACTGGTGCATTGCGTAGAGCCTCCCCATTGTCTGTTGCAGACACTGCAGTTAAGCGAAGTGTGGATGGTACTTCAGTCCTCTCGTCCGGCTGTATTATATTGACGTTTTGGACGACGGTAGTTTGCTCAGTCGTGACGACCACTTGGGCGCTGCCGGCAGCTACTGTGGTAGGCACTATGACTACTGTGTTAAATGACCCTTCTACGTTTGTTATTACATTTGTTATTTGGACATTGTTTATGAATATCTGGATTGGTGTGTATGGCTGGAAGCCCTCACCGCTGATTGCAAGTGGTGAGCCGGGTTCTACAGTTGTTTCATCTAGCTGAACTGTTGGCTCTTCTCCTCCTCCTTCTACTTCTGTTGGTGGTGCTTCAACATTGATTTCTATACTATCAGATGCATTTTGATTGTCGGTGTCTGTAGCAGCAAGAGTGACGTTATATGTGCCAGCTTCCTCAAATGTGTGTACAACAGTTTGCTCATCACTTCCTTCGCTGCC
>JAICEE010000029.1 GCA_025924355.1 Nitrososphaera sp. | reverse complement strand
CCGATTATGGCCATGCTGGCTCCGACTCCACAAATAAGCAAGACTGTTTTTGTATCTCTTACTTTGTCATAAAGTCCTCCAATTATTGGAGCTGAAACAATGGCAAGAATTAAAGGCATGCTTGCAATGATTCCAGCAAGTTCTGCAGAGACGCCTAGATTCTCTAGATATATTACGATGAATGTTAATTCTACGGCCCAGGCTGCTTGAATTCCCATGAGAGTAATACCAAGATAGACTAGAGTACGGTTAGATAATACTCTTAATACATCTGAAATTTTCAATTTTTCTGCTATTCTTCCGCGTTGAAAATCCTTATTGTCCATTCTAGCATCGTTTTCGAGAGTTATATTGCTTCTTGGAATGGTCATAATCATTAATAGCGCAGTAACAAGACCTAATACACCGCTTAGCATAAGGCTAACCCTCCACCCAACCATTTGCGCAATAATTATCCATGCGAATATGCCAATGATTCCGCCCATCGAATGGGCAGAGTTCATAAGGCCTATGGAGAAGCCGGGAAAACCTCTCTTTCCATATCTTGCGATAAGGATTACAGCTGAGCTAAAGAAGAAAGCCATTCCAAATCCTACTATGAAGCGTAACCATATTAGCTCTGACGATGACAACACTAACCCACAGAGTAGAGCAGCCATTGAAGATATTGTTATTCCAACAATGGCAGAAGTGCGCGGATTGTATTTGGCTGCAAAGATACCTGCAGGAATTTGAAATAGGCCTACCCCCATAAAAAATGCCGCAGATATAAAACCAAGCAAAGTGACATCGTTGTTAAATTCTAATGCAATAAGGGGGAATAGGGCTGATATATTAAACCAATTTATACCGTATACAATTCTAGCAATAATCAAAGAAAATGATGCTTTAGCATCTGAACTCAATATCCCTTTATTCTTCTCGTTTGTTCTCATATTCAATACACCACCAAATTTCAGTTTAGTATCTTTAGATACATTACACTTTTTCAATTAATAATGCTGACCCATCTGCATGGATCTTTATGTGTAGAGGCGATGAGCAAGAGTCGATAACCAAGGTCATAATTGAATATACACTGATGATATATTGCAGACTGATTATTTTTGCTTTTTTGTTATCATGCTGGACAAGTCTATGTTAAAGAATGTTTTAAGTATTCCGATGTATGTCTGAACCGGCGGCGGAACTTCATCTTCGCATGCAACATTCATGTTCCAAGCGTTTATCCATATCACCATGCTCTGCAATATATTTACGAATCGCCTGTACTCATTCGGTGTGACTTCAAGCGCATCAATATATCTTTCTGCAAGGAGCCATGATGCAGTAAAGTCGATGCAATCGGTTCCATAGATCGACCTTATTTGCTGCTTTATAGATCTTGCATGTTTGAATGGTTTTTTATTAACAAAGAATGGAAACTCTACTTTGTCTGGAAGCGTCATGCCGAGGGGAGCCCATATAGTTAATACCCTTGCATCATCCTTCAGCACTTTGCTGAATCGTTTTGTCATAGCGTCGACAAGGTCTGAGTCACTGAACCAGAACAGCAAAACTGTTGCTTCAGAAATATCGGCCTTGCGTATATCTGTATTAATTATGTAAGCATTTTTGATGCCTGCAATGTTCCTGCGAGCGTTGTCAGCTAAAGATTTATCGATCTCTATACCGACAGATTTTTTGACACCAAATTCTTTGGCCGCAATGACTACAGCGTTGCCTTCTCCGCAGCCAAGGTGGCAAAATATATCGCTCTTTTTTAATTTGGCAAAATTGAACACCTTCCTGATGACATCATTAGTAAGCGAAACTCTCTCCCCTCTGAGCACTGATTGTGGTAGGGATGATAGGAAGTCGCCTAGTTCCAACTAGGTGCACTTGATGTTCGTCCTCTAATAAAAGTAGGGTTTGAGTTCAGCAACAGCGCGCTCATGTGTGAGGGTAGTATGTCCAGCTATTGTTTTGAGTATAATAGAAGTACGACGACCCTGCATGCGCTGTTCCTCAGAATGCTAATCAGGTAAGGCCAAGTTATCACTATAAGTAAAGATGTAACCCTGCACATGATACTATCAGCACGATAAACACTCTAGGACGCATTATTGATGTGCAAACAAAGCAGCCAAGTCTACGGGCAATTGAACCGTAATATCTCCAGCACTCTAGATCAACGTTATGATAAGACCGCATGAACTATAGCAGAACAAAGGGTTGCTTTCTGCTCACATTAGGTAACGCAATAATAATAATGATGATGATGATGTTAGCGGTTTCTATGACATGATACTACTACTATGGCTCAAAATGAGCTACTGAAAGTTGCAAGTTAAATTTGCCATCATGGTGGAAAAAAAGAAATGTAAATGCAAGTTATACCTCTACGTACATTGTATCATTTTCAATTGTCACCTTATAGTTGCCAAGTTCCCGGAGCTTTTGTGGGAACCAGATTAGATTGCCCGTCGTCACATCCCACTTGGCACGATGCCATGGACAGATTAACTCTTTTCCCTTTAGCTCGCCTTCATGAAGCTCTGCTCCAGCGTGACTGCAGGTATTGCCTGTAGCGTAGTACCGACCTCCTACGTTTGCTATAAGTACTTCCTTACCTCCCACCGTGAGATGAATCATATTGCCTTCGCCAATGTCTGAAGCTTTGCCGACCATTACCTTTGCCATATGCAGAATCTTTGAAATTATGCCACTATTTTAATTTCACTGGCCATGTGGTCGACTATTAAATTCTTTGAAGTCGTCTTATTTTTTGGCGGCAGATCCCATCGTCACTTACATTTACTTGCTCTACAGCAAAGGTGCCCTTGCATTCACTATCTCTGTGATGCCTGTAGCGAAAAGCTTGCCTAGACTGTCTTAACTTCTATTGAATAATGCATTTTCCAACTTTTAGCTGCCTTTGTAAGGCCTCAGCTTTTCTTTCGCAAGAGGGTGCACTGGAGTAAATCGAAGGTGTAGCCCGCAGCAAATACAGTGGATATCGTTGCATTTAAAATATACCTCGCATCTGCGGCAGTATCTTAATCCTTTCTGGTATGGATTTTGCACTCTGCCTCCGTCTGGGACAAGCCTAATGCATAGATTCTTGCAGGTCAATATTGTTAGAAACAGAAGCGGCAGCTTATAACTGGGCAGGCACTGTAGGGAGGGGGGGAGAAGATCTTTTGCGATGTACACCAAATATATGCCCTACATCAATAAGAGGTAGCAATGTATGCTGCCGTCTTTGTGGCTCTTGCATCAGCTGGAATTGTTAGCGGCATACTTGATACAATAACCGGCCTAATAGCAGAGTATGGCTACCCCGCAGTCTTTGCAGCAGCTCTTCTTGAAGTGATATTTCCTCCTATCCCAAGCGAGGTGATCTTTCCACTGGTTGGGTTCACAGCCCAGAGCAGAGGGCTCGGACTTGAAAATGCAATTGGCATGGCGACTGTAGGTGCACTTGGATCGACTGTAGGGGCAATATTCATCTATTTTCTATCTGCGAAAGTGGGAAGGGCAGCAATAGCCCGCTTTGGCAAGCGAGTTAGGATAAGCGAGCAAGAGATCGAAAAGGCCGAGAAGTGGTTTGAAAAGTATGGGTCAATTGCAGTACTTACCGCAAGGATGATGCCTGGCATCCGTGAGATAATCTCAATACCTGCTGGCATAGGCCAGATGAGTTTTGTAAAATTTGTTGGATATACGTTTGCCGGCTCGCTTTTATGGTGCATTATGCTGACCCTTACTGGATATTACCTTGGAGAAGCGTGGAGCAACTTTTCAGAGCAGATCTCATCGGCATTCACCATTGTCACCTTCATAGTTATTGCCGTAATAATCGCAGGCGTCGGTTTCTGGTACGGTAGGCGCAGAAGAGCTTCTGCAAAACAATGACTACAATGCTGCTTTCATAAGGAGGCAAAGGAGTGCCTTTTGTGTATGCAGTCTATTTTCAGCTTCTTGCCATACCACCGACCACTTGCCATCGATAACATCTGCAGTAACTTCCATGCCACGCTTGGCTGGCAAGCAATGCATGAATATTGCATCTCCTTTTGCAAGCTTCATAATGTCTTTATTCACTTGATAGTTTGGGAGAAATGTCGCTTCCCTAATTGTACGCTCACCTTCCTTACCGATCGAGATAAAGGTATCTGTAGCTATAATGTCGGCGTCTCTTACTGCAGAAGTTGAATCGTGAGTTATCGCAATATTTACGTCTGTTTTTTTGCCTACGGCTTTGGCAAGCTCCACGATCTCTCCAAGTGGTTCATAGCCCTTTGGGCAGGCGACAGTCATGCTTATGCCTGTCTTGGCGCAGCCAAGCATAAGGTCATTGCATACATTGTCTCCGTCTCCAAGCCAAGCAAGTTGTAGCCCTTTTAGCTTTTTCTTGTTTTCCTGTATTGTCATAAGGTCGGCCAGAATCTGACATGGGTGAAATGAGTCTGAAAGCCCATTTATTACTGGTACTGAAGCATATCTAGCCAAGGTCTGGACATCTTTATGCTTATAGACCCGTGCCACTATGCAATCCAAATAAAGTGAAAGGGTTTTGGCTGTATCTTCGATCGTTTCACCTCGTGATAGTTGGATGTCGTTTGCACCAAGGTAAATTGCGTCTCCGCCTAGCTGGTACATACCAACTTCAAAACTGACCCTCGTTCTAGTCGATGGTTTTTGGAAGATCATGCCAAGCGTTTTTCCTCGCAAGAATGGCCGAGATTTGCCTCTCTTTTGCTCACGCTTGAGCTTTTCTGCAAGCATCAGGATCATATCGATCTCATTTGTGCTTAGATCTGCGATACTTAGAATATCTTTCTTACTTGAGGAGATCTTCAATGTCTTCATCTGTTAGATAGACTACTTTGTCTTCTTCTTCTTGCTCCTTAGAGTCCTTATCTTCTCGTAGACTCCGTTCTTTATCGCTCCTCTGCCTCTCTTCTTCCTCCAGGCTCGCTCTTTCATTTTCTTTTTCTTTTTCTTCTTCTTGTTTCTCTCCTCCCCACTTTTCTTCTAGCTTGTGCTTCCCCTTCTTGTCGGTCTCTTCCTCCTGTTCCTTACTACGATCTTCATTAGTTCTTTTCTTGCCAAAGAATCCAAACCTGCTCTTTTTTTCTTTGGGCTGCTCCTTAACCTTGTCTGGCTCAAGCATATGCACAACAGGTTTTGGTGCAAGTTCCTTAACTGCTTGTTGCTGCTCTTGAAGAGCAAGTCCGTCTATTGGGCTAGATGTCTTGAGTGGAGGCTTGGACAGCAGTACTATGTCCTTTTCCTCTCCCCTGACGGTTTGTGGATCTGCGGACTTGGCTTCTTCAACTGCTGTTTCTGAAATCCTCTGCATTGATATCACTTCCTCGACACTTACGTCTACCTCCTCCCCGCTTTCAAATAGCGACTCAATGAACTTGTTAGAATCAAAAGGGATAATATCGTCATAGCCCTGTCCCATGCCAATGTATACAATTGGCCTTGAAGTAATGTGCGCAATTGAAATCGCTGACCCTCCCTTCGCGTCTGCATCCACCTTGGTTAGTATGGCACCGTCAAAATTGGTATAGTGGAAAAACTCCCTTGCTTGGTTTATTGTGTCATTGCCAGCAAGCGCGTCGCCTATGAACAACTTTACGTCGGGCTTGACGACTCTTACTATTTTGCCCATTTCATCCATCAAGTTCTTTGAAGTCTGCATCCTGCCAGCAGTGTCCATGAGAACTATGTCGATATGGTTCTTTTTCGCGTGATCGTACGCATCACGGCCTACCGACGACGGATCGGCTCCATATCTCTGTTTTACTATTTTGAGAGATAACCTATTTGTATGCTGTTCGAGCTGCTCGATAGCCCCTGCCCTATGGGTGTCACCCGCTGCTACTACCACTGAAAAACCAGCCTTTCGCAAGAGGTTTGCTATCTTGGCAACAGTAGTTGTCTTCCCTGTTCCGTTAATACCGAGGAAAACAATAACGAAAGGTCCACTCTTCGCTTCCTTTTTCGTCTTTATCTTTTCAATCAAGTCAAACCTATTGGTCTGTGCAAAAATTTCAGCTACTGCCGTTCGCAATTTTGACTGGACTATCTCAGTTGCTTCCTGCTCTTTTTCCAGCTTTAGGCCAAGCAGCTCTTTTTTCAGTTTTGCAGATAGGTCGTCAACTACTTCCTGTGCCACGTCGCTTTCCAAAAGCGCGATCTGGAGGTCAAGCAATACGTCGTCAAGAACTTTTTCAGTCAGCTCTTTCTGAGCTACACCCTTCGCTGCTTTAGAAAAAGCCTTTTTCAGTTTATCAAACATGATTATTTTCAACCAGAACGGGCATCAACCGGGTTGCTGGGCAGCCTGTATCATCTGGTTTATCTGCGATTGCAGCTGATTTATACGCATTGCTATTTCCTGTCTTTGAGCTTCAAGCTGCCTTGCTGCTACTTCATACTCTTTTATTCTAGTTTCCACGTAATTGAGCGCGTCTTCTCTGCTCTTTTCAATTGCGACGCCGGCATCCAAGTTAATGAGCAACTTCTTGATAGGAGGCACCGTAGTCTTGACGTAAACACCAATGCCAATAGGCATTAACGACTCCACGTCAGACTCAGAAGTGATGTTTTGAATCGTATTTGAAGCCAAATGGGCGTCTTCCAATAACTTGCTTACTGTCACTTGTCGTGTCATGATGTCATTCATATATGCTTCAAGAATCCTTGACTGCTGGACCAATTCATTTATCTTCTGCTCCATCGCAGATATTTCGTGCTGCCTCGATTGATCGCTAGCTGCGCTCATTGACTTCACTGCTCTTGATAGATTTTTAAAGCTTTAGATTTGTGATACCTTTAGCATGTCGCTCATCTTGACGTTCATGCCATAGCGCTCTTCTTCGCTCTTCATATGCCGGTATAATTTGAGCATGTCTATCCCATGCTTTATCATGTTGAACCTGCCTGTTATTTTCAGCTTTATGAACTTGAAGACAAGAGAATATATCTTGAATTTTTCAAGCACTGCCTGCCGGTATGCTGTCATGTCATGAAGGTTCTGGACAAGGAGTTCGGCGCACCAAGTCGACGGAATTATACCCTCGCCGAGCAGAGGATATACAGTACCTATTGACTCACCTGCTCCTATTGACTTGCGACCATCAGTAAAGGGCTCGCAGTTTTCAGGAGGAGTCAGCCTGACAGGTCGTCCTACCTTTTTTATTACTTCGCAGTCGTACTTGTTCAAAAATTCATCTACAAAGTGGTTGTGACTTTTTAAGAAGTCGCCTGCCCCTATATGGACCTGGCCGTTGCCGAGCGGAAAATACCAAAAGTAACCAGACATAGAAGGAAACGCTCGCAAATAAAAATCGCCAAAGGGCTCCTTGCCTGGATGATAGCGAACTTTGTATTGCACGCAGGGAATCCATGTCTCATTTCCAAGTCTTGGCAGATAGTTGCGGTGAAAGCCAGTCGAATCGATAATGATATCAAAGTCAGATTCAAGCTCGTCCTTTCTTGGAGCGCGTCCAAATTTTATTTCTGTGCCCCTTGTCATATCTTGGATCAAACGCAGCTTGTCATAGCTCACCATTCCTTTGAGTCTGATGTCAACAGTTCCCTTCCCCTCCAGGTCCACCTGCATATGCTGGCCGTTATGCAAGACATAGTCATCGAAATTAAGGCCACAGGTTTTTGTAAGGCCTGCCATCACGTTTTCACATGTGGCCCAAGCACATACTGCATCGTGCTCATCCTTTTGCATCCGTTCAAACCCCACTACATGGGTATTGTGATCATCGCTCAGCCTATTCATAAGATATGCACCTGCTACCCCGATTCCGACAACGGCTATCTTCATGCCTTTCTTTCTACCTTGCCAAAGAATGCCATAAAAACTATAACATTATCTAGCCCCAAAATCTTAGCAGCAGCATTGTCGACAAAGAGGAAGAAGAAGATACGGATGCCCGGCGCTGCACGCGCAGGAATTGGTCTTTTAATTATGGGTGCCCTGTTAGTCGGATTTGGACAATACCTTGAGAGAGGCGCATTATCACTTTACGGGGTAATAATTGTAGCTTGTGGATTTGTACTTTACATGACGGCGTCAATAATCGCTAAACGAAGAGCCAAAATCTAGGATGCTATTCCTTTTCTCTTTTTAAAACTATGGTATGCCCATTGGACGAGTATGTGCTCTGCTCATCGTAACCTCGTTAATACTAGCATCTTTTTCCCTTGCCAATAGAGCATGAGTTTCTGCATTTAACAACTGTAGAAGAAGTAATGGTTCTTATACACTGAATTTAAAATATGGGTGGATGGAGCTTGCAAGAGAGGAGGAAAATGCGGTTGATGGCAACTCTGGTGAAGCACTTGCAACTGCATACAGGATTCTCGTTGCAATAGGTGAGGCCACAGGCGCCAAAAGGCTTGTCCCGGCAAAATGGGCTCACATCTCTGGCGTGAACTACAACACAATCGGAGATGGCGGCATGCGATTCCTTGAAAAATTCAGCACTTCTGCCAAGTTCGCAGTAAAGACTACAATAAATCCAATGGGATATGACAGGGGCAAACCTGAGGATGTTCCTTACAGTTTTCAGGAGAAACAAGAAAATATAGCTAGTTCATATGAACGAATGGGCTCCACGCCGTCTTTTACATGTACACCTTATGAGGTTTTCGACGTACCGCAAAAAGGGACAGTAGTTAGCTTTGCATAAAGCAACGCTGCAGTTTTTTTAAACTCGCTTTTAGGACTAAAGACAAACAAGGAAAGCGCACTGTCAGCACTAGCCAGCTCTGTTACCGGCAAGACGCCGCTTTCTGACCTGCGGATTGAAGAGGCAAGGAACCCCAAAATCGCGGTTGAAAGTGACTTTGATTTTAGGACTGAGCTTGACTATGGGCTTTTAGGCTATTTCGCAGGCAAGGCAGTCAAAGACAGCTGTGTCGCGTTCAATAGCATCAACAAACCAGACACTCTACAGGCAAAGGCACTTTGTGCGGCGATGAGCACGTCAGGTACCTGTGGTATGTTCACTTTTGGAGGGAAGGCAAAAGAAAAAATTCCCTTTGGAAAAAAAGAGGCCCAGGCGGTTATGGATGAATTGAGTACTGCTGATGATGCAGACATTATCACCCTTGGTAGTCCTCAACTTGGAATAAATGAGCTGAAGCTACTTGCCAAGCTTACTGAAACCAAAAAATTTTCAAGACGCTGCATCATCTTTTGTTCACGGACAATTTATAATAACGCGATGAAGATTGGTCTTGCAGGCAAGATCGAAAAGTCAGGAGTCGATTTTAGATGCGATTCATGCACGTGTCTTACACCATACGTTACTAAAGACAGGTACAATGCAGTGATTACAAACAGTGTCAAGGGAGCGTACTACCTATCCAAGTCCAATAAATTAAGAGTCGCTCTCAAAGACATCAAGTCAATTGCTGAGGAATATACGCAGTGATAATTTCTAATTGTCGGAAGATCGTGGGGGGTACTGGCGAAGGACAAACACTGGTCACGATCCAGCCGATAAATTTTCTTGCAACGGTCGATGCCAACACCGGCACAATAACAGATCCGCTGCATGAGCTGTACTGCAAGTCACTGAAAGGATCGGTACTGGTACTTCCATACGCCATTGGAAGCAGTGTAGGTGCGTATGCAATATATTCCCTCAAAGAATATGGGAATGCTCCACATGCAGTTGTATGTTCCAAAGCAGATATTACTACGGCTTCTGGGTGTGCCCTAGCCAATATCCCAGTTGTCGACCTACCCAACGGAATACCATTATCTTCATTAAAGCAAGAGTTGAACGCAAGAGTTGAGGCCGATGCCAGAAGAATCGTGGTAGGATTTTCATAGCTAGACCGCTACAAATGAGCCGGATACAAGTGGTCTCCTTCTTGCCCTCGTTACCTCTACTTGAAAACCTTTTATTGGCGTAACTGAAAATAGGGCTAGTAATTGGCAAGCTTTTGTCCTGAATGTGGAGGGGAGCTTAAGTATGACCTTACTAGCGAGAGTTTTATATGCAAAAGCTGCGGGCTCTCTGCTTCCTCTGAAAAGATAGACGAATTGCGCGACAGGGCCAAGAGATCAAGAGAAGACCCGCGCAGAAAGCATCATGATGAATACCTTGACTGGTGGCAATCTTCAAAAAAAGACAAACAGCAAAAGTAAATACCAACAGCTATGTAGCATCTGCACTTGCAGCATCCGCAATATCCTTTTTTAGGGGAATCATCTGCTCCTCCTTGATAGTTTTTAGAACTGTCATCAATTCTGCTTCCGTTATTTGAGGAATTCTGCCTATCTTGTTCGCTACTATATCCCTCATTTCTTCAAGGCTTTTTGCACGTATCTTCAAAAGCAGATCGAACTGGCCATACATTTCGTGTAACTCCAGTATTTCATCAATTTGTGATAGCGTGGCGATCACTTCGTCGGCTGAACCTTCGTTAATATTTATTCCGATGAAGGCAAGATGGTCATAGCCTAAGAGCACATTGTCCGTCGCAATCGTGAATTTACGAAGGATGCCAGCTGCCAGAAGCCTCTTGACACGGATGTGTACTGTCGCATCGGAGATTTCAAGCTCCTTAGCTATATCCACAAATGGACGGGATGCATCTCTACTCAAGATATCCAATATCCGGAGATTGACCTCGTCCAGCAACTCGGAGGGTAATATCACGAAAAGAGTACAATCATTCGATTTATTAACGATTCGTGCTCGAATGATTAATAACTCTAGGACTTCGCTAACTACCAAATATGCCTTGCTGTACCAAGTGTCGAAAAGAAGAGAGCCTCTACTACAGAGCACATTCTGGTGAATACCTATGTAAGAAATGCTTCTTACGCTCAATCGAAAGCAAGGCTGCAAAGACGATTTCAAAGTATTCAATGATAGAGTATGGTGACAAGGTCGCAGTTGGAGTTTCTGGTGGCAAAGATAGTTTGTCTCTACTGTACGTCTTAAAGATGCTTTTTGATCAACATCCAAACAATGGCAATGAGTTAGTCGCAGTCACAATAGATGAAGGCATTAAGGGGTATCGTGATGAATCGCTCCAAATAGTGAAGGACTTTTGCGCACAGCTTCGTGTCGAAAGCAAGATCCTCAGCTACGAATCACTCTTTGGAATAGACATGGATAAGGCCATGATCCAGCGATCATCACAAAAAATATCATCTTGTTCAATGTGTGGCACATTCCGCCGACGTGCAATAGATATTGCAGCAGAAAAAGTAGAAGCTAACATAGTTGCGACTGCACATAACATGGACGATCAATTGCAGACATTTATGATCAACTTGTTGGCGGGCGACATAGAGCGCATAGGCTGGATTTATCCAGAGCCTGTACAATACACACAAACTGGCATGAAAAAAGTCAAGCCCTTTATCGAAATTTATGAATACGAGATCGCGTTCTATGCACTCCAGCGTGACATCCCATTTCAGTCAGAGGAGTGTCCCTACATGCATGAAAGCATACGCACAGATTTGCGCGAATTTTTTAATAGGCTTGAGAGGGATCATCCAGGCATCAAATACAATGCCTACAGGTCGATGACAAAAATCTCAAAAATTCTCCGCAAGAGCATGCCGCCTTCTGAAACCAAGAAGTGTTCAAGATGCGGGCGCATTTCGACAGGTGATATCTGCTCAGTGTGTAAGACATTAAGTATCTTATAGTATCCAACAAGCAAATATAGTCATTTTACCAAAGGGTATACAGAGGCAGGGAGGATCGGGGTGCCAGCCGTGCCCCATACTGGAAATCGGCTTTATGCCAGGATCAGTAACTGCCGGGTAAATCCGCTGACAGGAGGTACCCGCTTGCCTTGCTGAAATGAAATCATGCCGTGCTGGATGGTTATGAGTGGCGATCTACGCGAAGGCGGAGTCTCGACCGCAAATCGTCGAAATGGGTGAGGTCCGGGAGGGAGCAACCCTAAGGCGTCCTAACCCTGCTGGCACGTCTACGTGATGGATCTTGCAAGGCCTGAAATGGGATCTTTTGCCAACGGTGGTACCGGCAGGCTGCCTCCGATCTTTTATAGCATGATTTAAATTAAGTTTGCCAAAATGCTTTTTCTTATATTGCCTATTGATCCCAATTTTCAGGAAAACAGGTTTCCTACAACCTATGAGACGCTTAAGGTCTGGAAAAATGCGTCAAGTATCCTTGGGATTTATGGCACTGACGTTGCAGTTGACTTTGATTCATGTATAGGCGACGGCGCATGTATTGAAGTATGCCCTGTAAATGTTTTTGATTGGTATGGCGCGGATGCTGACAGGAAGGCTATGCCTGCAAGAGAACGCGACTGCATTTACTGCTTTGGATGCGAAGCAGTCTGCCCAAAATTTGCAATAAGGGTGACAAAGCGGCAAGCATGACAATCAGAATAGATGAGAAAAAGATTTTTGAAGCAATAGAGCATAAAAAACCCAGATCAGTTGCACTAAATGCGCCGGAGGCTTTAATCCCAAAATTGCAAGATGTAGCAGACCACATAGCAGAAATGTTTGGCATTCAAGTCTATATCATAGGTGACACATGCTGGGGTTCATGTGACCTTAACACGCACGCTGCAGACATGTTGGCCGCAGACATTCTGTTCAATATCGGCCACACCATTTCAATGGATACTTTTGGTCAGAAGGTCATGATGATAGACGCATTTGATGACGTCAGCTTTGATGTCGTAGCCAAAAAGTGCGCAAGAGATCTTGTAGGAAAGTACAAGACAATCTCACTTGTAACTGACAGCCAACACCTTCACAAAATAGACAGTGTGAAAAAGATATTTGAAGACCATGGCTACAACATCATAATTGGAAGAGGCAGAGGCCAACTTCGTGACGCGCAGGTGTTTGGTTGCGAATTTTATCCGGCCTATAATATACAAAAGCAAGTTGACGCCTACATTTTCCTAGGACAAAGCATGTTTCACTCTGCTAGCGTGGCTTTGTCTACTGAAAAACCGACTTTCATGCTTGATCCATATTTCGAAGAATATTCTGAAGTAAATGAATTTGCTCA
Organism: Nitrososphaera sp.; assembly: GCA_025924355.1. GTDB lineage: Archaea > Thermoproteota > Nitrososphaeria > Nitrososphaerales > Nitrososphaeraceae > Nitrososphaera. Next base: position 836 of record JAICEE010000029.1, on the reverse strand, counting down.
AGGCATGCAAAAGAAAGCTGTGCTGTCCATCTATAAGGCTCTTGATGCCAAAAGGATGGGAATAGTCATAGGCCTGAAGGAAGGCCAGTTTGCCCATGTACGAGCACTTGAATTGAAAAAGGAGTTTGAGAAATTGGACAAGAAGGTCCAGATGATAGCCTTGACGGAGATAACCGAGGAACGTATTCAGAATTTCAAAGGCATAGATGCCTTTGTGCAGGTTGCATGCCCAAGGATAGGTACTGACAACCATTTCAAGAAGCCAATGCTTTCAGTGCCCCAGGCCCTTTCGCTTATCAAGCTTCTCAAGAAAGAGCCTATAGATGACTTTCTCAAGATTCAGCATTGGCTGTAACTTCAACTGTGCTTTCTCCATTAGATAGGAATTTCTACAACGAAATTCACTTTCTTACAATAAATTATGGGTAAGTGCCTTTGAGAATTGAAAAATATATGGCAAATAAATACACATGAACTATATCTTACTCAAATCTTTTACAAAAACGGTCAATTAAGAATATATAAATTTTGCAAAATCCAGTAATTTTGAAGTAAAGAAATTGTATAAATCTTAAATACATATAATGCATAATTGCTGCTGGTATATGACTAACTCAGGCTGATATGGCCTACTATGGTGTGTTAGTCGTTGTTACCGGGTGATAAGAGAAATGACTTGTAAAGGTATATGTATACGTCACAAGGCTCAAAAGCCTGTTGGCTCAGGCAGGTATGCTAGTGGACAGAAAAGATGCCAGATATGTGAGATATTTATAAAGTGGGATGGCCTTTGGTGCCCATGCTGTGGGTATAGGCTGAGGACCAAGCCTAGGAAT
>JAICEE010000028.1 GCA_025924355.1 Nitrososphaera sp. | reverse complement strand
CGCGCAGCTATTTCTGCAGCTGCCGTTGACAGAAAACTGACCATAGCTGTCATTTCCAAGGTGCAAGTAATGCGCTCCCATTCTGTGTCTGCTGAAGGTGGGACTGCAGCAGTACTCTATGAAGAAGAGGGCGACAACCAAGAAGCTCATATTTATGATACCATCAAGGGTAGTGACTACTTAGCAGACCAAGATGTGGCTGAGCTTTTGGTAAAGAGCATGCCATATGAAATCTATCAATTAGACCATTGGGGAATGCCATGGTCAAGGCGCAAGGATGGTAGGATAGCACAACGCAAATTTGGTGGCTATTCGTTCCCGCGTGCCACATTTGCTCAGGACAAAGTAGGCTTTTACGAAATGCAGACTCTGTACGATACATGTCAGAAGTATGACAATATTCACTTTTACAACGAGTGGTTCTGCACATCGATACTGCATGAGAACAATACCTTCCAAGGAGTAACTGCCATTGAAATGAAGACTGGCAATTTTACCATATTCAAAGCACCGGCCGGCATAATATGCGCTGGCGGAGCCGGTAGAATCTACAGCTTTTCTACTTATGCATTTTCGTCTACGCCTGACGGCCTGGACTTGGCCTACCGTGCAGGCCTTGCGCTAAAGGACATGGAATTCGTTCAGTTTCACCCCACCGGCATATTGCCATCTGGCATTCTGATAACAGAAGGTGCAAGGGGCGAAGGAGGTTATCTAATTAACAACAAAGGCGAGCGCTTTATGCAAAAGTATGCTCCTGGGAAGCTTGAGCTTGCTCCAAGAGACGTTGTGTCGCGCTCGATGATAAGAGAGATCCAGGAGGGAAGTGGATTCAAGCATGAAACTGGTGTAGATTGCCTTAAACTCGACCTCACGCATCTTCGGGCCGAGCGTATAAAGGAAGCACTTGCAGGCATCCGCGAAATTGGGATAAAGTTCTCCGGCACTGACATCATCAACGAGCCTATAGAAGTGAGACCTGTCTGCCACTATATGATGGGCGGCATTCATACTAACATCGATGGCGCAACTGAAATGGCTGGCCTCTGGGCAGCTGGCGAAGCTGCATGCAACAGCACGCACGGGGCGAACAGGCTGGGTGCCAACTCAACATCAGAATGCATTGTGTGGGGTAAGATAACCGGAGAGCTTGCGGCAAGGTATGCAACTAGAAAAAAGGTCGACTCAGTCAATAGAAAGCAGGTGCTTGAGGAAGAAAAGAGAATTTACGATGGGCTGTTCCGAGGAAGAGGTACAGTGAACCCCTATGAAGTAAGAAAGCAGCTGACAGACATGATGGATGAGAAGGCCTACGTCTTTAGAAACGAGCAGGACTTGACTAGCGCGCTTGAGAAGGTGAGAGAGCTAAAGGGTGCAATGTGGAAACATGTTGAGGATAAAGCTAAAGAATACAATACCAACTTTATCAACGTAATGGAGACAGACTCAATGCTCAGAACTGCTGAAGTTTTGCTTGTTGGCGCTCTCAACCGCCAGGAGTCTAGGGGCGCGCATGCAAGAACCGACTATCCCTACCGCGACGATGCGAACTTCTTGAAGCACACATTAGCGTACTTTACGGGCAACGGCGGGCCTAAGATGACATGGTATCCGGTGGCTTTTACACGATATGCGCCAGTTGAGAGGAAATACTAGCATGGAAAGAGAAGAAGTAGCTGATCGCAATAATCGTGAGGGAATGATGGGATGGCTCAACCCCAGACGCTATGGATGGGAACGCGTTTCCTACTGGTTGCAGAGGTTAACAGGTGTGGGCCTGCTTGCCTATTTCATCGCTCACATTTATGAAACAAGCCAGATCACTGGCGGGCCTGCATTATGGGAAGCATTCCTGGAGCTTACGCAAACTACTCTTGGTCATATTATTCTAATAGTCGTAATCGGAATGTGCGTCTTCCATTCAGCAAACGGAATCCGCCTGATATTTGCACATGGAGGTAAGGGGCTTGGCAAACCGGGCAGGCCCGACTACCCTTACGATGCAGTATCGCTCAACTACAGGCAAAAGTCTGGCATTTGGATTGCATTGATACTTGCATTAGTTGCAATGCTATATGGAGCATCTGTGCTCTTTGGGGGCGAATAATAAGAAGATGACAATGCTTCGTGAGAGCCAAATAATGAAAATACACTATATCACAGCCGTTGCTGCACTATTTGTCGTTGCAGTGCATATTATGATGCGCATAGCGATTATGCCATATGGCATGAGTCTTGAATATGAGAATGTGATAGCCAACTATCAAAACATCCCTTACATCGTGCTGCTAGAATCAATACTGGTGCTGGTGTCAATCCATGGCTTTAACGGCCTGCGCGTAATACTGCTAGAACTGCGTCAGAGCAAGAAGTGGGAGGACGGTGTAACAGTCTTGACGATAGCTGGAATGATTGCGTTAGTAGCGTATGGTACGCGTACCATCATTATAGCTAATGGTCTTGGAGTTGAATAAAAATGACTGAACAGTTAATCGAAAAAATAGAGACAATGGAAAAAAAGCATGAAAAGCAAAAGCACCAAAGAGAAAAAGAGTACCCAAAGAGCTCTGTCACTTTAAAGATATACCGAGCCAACAGGCGCGCCGGGGAATCTCCGCACTATGACAGAATAGAAGTGCCAGTACAGCACTGGACTACCGTGCTTGACGCACTACTGTATGCTAAGGCGTACAAGGACCAAAGCATCGGTATCCGCTATTCGTGTAGGATGGCCAGCTGTGGGTCATGTGGTATGAAGATAAACGGCATTCCCCGTCTTGCATGCTATACCAAAGTATCAGAGCTTCAAGGAAGAGAAATAACGGTTGAGCCTCTTTCTAATTTCCCACACATTCGAGACCTTGTGACCGACTTTTCCCAGTTCTTTGCACATCACCACAACGTGGAGCCATATATACAGAATGATAACGCAGACATGCAAGAAAAGAACAAGCTGACAGAGTTCATACAGACTCCAGAAGATGTGGACAAGTATCTGCAGTTTTCATATTGCATCAAGTGCGGCCTATGCTATTCTGCCTGCCCTACAGTGGCCACTGACACCCAATTCCCCGGACCTCAGGCGCTTTCTCAGGCGTACCGCTACTTTATTGATAGCCGCGACACCGCACCCAAGGAGAGGCTGAACTTAGTGGACAACAGGCATGGCATATGGCGCTGCCATTTTGCAGGTTCATGCAGCTCAGTTTGTCCTAAGGGCGTCGACCCTGCGCTTGGCATACAACTACTGAGAGGACACCTTCTGGGGTACTCAAAAAATGAAAAGAAGGCAGCAGAACTGAAAGAAAGACAGAAAAAAGATGATTAGGCGACCGGTTTAGGTGGGTACTTGCTCTCGTTCACCTGCTTGTTTATCGCATCTGCCATGAAATGATTGCTGACGTTCACGTTCACTCCGTCCACGCTAGGCAACTTGTAGATATTGTCCCGGACGTCTTGTGCTATCTTAAAGCCAAAGACTGCAGGACAGAATGGGCTTGTCAGGTGCAAGTCAACCTTGACCTTGCCTGAATCAATATCCACCTTGTCGACAAGCTCAAGTTCCATTATCGAAACTCCAATTTCAGGGTCGACTATCTTGGTCAGCTCTTCAAAGATTTTTCTGCGAGTCTGCTGTATTTGCTCTTCCTGACTCATTATGTAAGAATTTCTCGGATACTATATTTAACTATTCTATAAAAGGCATCATGATAATACCGAATATATTGGTAAATTAGTTAATTTTTAAAGCCATTAGACGTGCTTAGTTCTTCTCCTTCTCTTTATATCGGCTATGGGGAGCTAATGCTTACCAAAGGATGGTAGCATGGTCGCTAGGATTATTATCCTCTCGGCGGTGACGAGCAAGCAGAAACAATGTCATGTTCATCTGACCGGCATTTATCATCAAGAAAATATACATATGTACAAGGATATAACGAATAAGCTGACTACTTTCTAGTCTATATAGACAAGCCATATTTCACATGGCCATGAAATGTGTTTGTGACAGATAGCTCGGCCTCGGCGAAATGTTTAGACTGCGGCAATCCACGGCCCACAGATCAGACTCCTTGTCTAATGTGCGGGAGCATTAAAAAAGATCTTTCAGTAGTCGTCAATGAGACGGTTCATACTAGAGAATTAACCGTGCCGCAGTAAGGTCTCAAATAACCAAGAAGAAGTACTTTATTCGTAGTGCAATTGTAACACTTGCGAGCGCGTTTACTGGACTAATGACAACAATCTGGGACTAGGCATCGGTCTCGGTGTTGCTCTCGGAACAAATTATTAATTTTGGGATTAAGAGCCTCGACAAAGATAATCGACTGTGATAGCTCAGACGCATAAAAGCCGGATTCTTTCCTATTCAATTTCCAATAAACGCGAGAATAGCCTTAATATCGATAATCCTAAGGAAAGCCTACAACCTTAAAATAAAGCGCCTGCGGTGCACATTTGATACAATCTATGTATAGGTCCCGTCCCACGGAGAAACTCAAGGATGATGTGCTCAGGTTCCTTTCTTCAATGGGCCAAGACCATTCGATATTGTATTATGACATAGTCGGAAGTGAGGCACATTCAATAATGCTCCATGAAAAGGGACACATTACACATGGTGAATTAAAAAAGATCCTGTCTGCTCTTGAGGAAGCAAAGAAAAGCCCGACTAGTCTCAGGACCGAAGATTATGAGGACATCCATGAAGCCCTTGAGGCGTTTGTTATAAAACGTTCTGGCATAGACGCTGGAGGTAAGATGCATACTGCACGGTCAAGAAACGACCAAGTGGTGCTCGATATAAGGATGAAAATACGCGATGATATCAACCAAATTTGCGCCGCTCTAGCTAACTTAGTACAGGGACTCGTGGAGAGAGCAGAAGAAAACAAGCAAGTTCCAATGCTAATGTACACTCATCTACAACAGGCCCAAATAGGGACCTTTTCGCATTTCTTGCTGTCGTACGCCTATGGCCTCATGCGTGACATGGAGCGGCTGTATCTGGTATATCATCGGATAAACCAGTCGCCGCTTGGGGCATGTGCCATAGGAGGCTCATCTATCGCTATTGACAGGAAAAGAACAGCAATGCTACTTGGCTTCGACAGCATCATAAAGAATTCTATTGACGCCACCAGCTCGCGGGATGCATTTCTGGAATATGCTTCAACACTTGCGATACTCACAAGCACGCTCGGGAGAATTGCAGAGGATTTCATTATCTGGTCAACCACTGAATTTGGCTACATCGAGCTTGCAGAACCATATACTTCTACCTCAAGTGCAATGCCGCAAAAGAAGAACTCTGATCCGCTAGAGTTAACACGGTCAAAGTCGGCAATCGTCACTAGCAACCTTGTGTCAATGCTTGGCATAGTCAAGGCTCTGCCGTCCGGCTACAGTCGAGACTTACAAGACATCAAGGCGCCATTGATTGGAGCTTCTGCTATAACCCTTGACACAATCAAGATAATGGATCATGTAGTAAGGTCATTGCAGATAAACAAGGAACGCATGCTGCAGGCCGCAAGCATAAGCTATGCAATCGCACTGGACATAGCAGAGCAGCTTGTGATGCAAAAGAAGATACCTTTCAGGACCGCTCACAGAATAGTTGGAGCCTTGGTGAACAAGGCTGCAAGCAAGGGCAACATATCTCTTGTCAAGCTAGAATTTGCAGATGCTACTTCGGCCCTGAAAGCTCACAAAGTGGATGTCAAGCCAGACGAACTGATGAAAATAATCAATGGAATGACACCGGAAAAATCGCTTGAAGCTCGAAAATCATCAGGGTCACCTAACCTGCTAGAGCAGGAAGAGATGATAAAATCATTGTCCCAGGGCATTTCCAATTACCGCACTGGAATCCAAAAACGTAGCAAAATGGTCGAGGGCTCATTTGACAACCTTGAGAGAACCGTCAGGAATTACCTCGAGTTGTGAATGTTATTCGCGTCGTGCCGCAACATTTCGCCGGAATTCGGCATCTTTCTGCCTACATCTTGGCAATTAAATGTTAAAAATCGACCAGAATACGTTATTTCTGATGCGATAAGGTTTATATTATAACCGAAAGGAGTTAATTGTCACACAAGATGTCACTAAAAACAGAGGATCCAAACTATTATGCGCATCAATATAATTGGATGGACCAAAATGAACAAGATAGGAAGATAAGGATCCTCGACAGCACTTTGAGAGAAGGCGAGCAGCATCCTGGCGTCTCATTCACGATTAAGCAGAGGATCCAGATCGCGTGGATGCTTGACTCCTTTGGCGTTGACCAAATAGAAATAAGTCCTGTGGTGTCGCCAGATCACTTTGAAGCAACAAAGACGATAATCAAGCAGGATCTGCGCGCAGACATCATGGCCCATACTAGGGCGATCAAGTCCGATATCGATATTGCAATTGATTGCAACGCGACTTGGATTGCAACCTATATGGGGATTTCTGACATTCACCTATCGGCAAAGCTAAAGATAACACGTGAAGAGGCCAAAATAAGAGCATTAGAAGTTGCAGACTACATTAAAGCACATGGGATGAAGGCAAGATTCACAATGGAAGACGCTAGCAGGACAGAGCCTGAGTTTCTCTTAGAAATGTGTAAAGAGATGAATAAACGTGGCATCGAAAGGATAAGTGTACCTGATACCGTAGGCATAATGCGGCCGCGGGGAATGTATAATTTAGTAAAGATGGTATACGAGAACATTGACACAACCAAGACATCTATTGATGTGCACTGCCACAACGATGTTGGTCTAGCGCTTGCAAATGCGTTGGCAGGATGCGAAGCAGGCGCTAATCAAATCCATACTACTATAGATGGCTTTGGTGAGCGCACAGGAATTCCAAGCCTAGCAGAGGCAGCAGTCGCGTTAACTCTCATTTACAAGTCAAATAACAACCTAAGATTACACATGTTAAGGGACCTTTCGAAGACTATTGCGGAATATGTCGACCTCCCGATCCCTGAATCAAAGCCTATAGTGGGTGACAGTGCATACAAGCATAAAGCCGGGACCCACCTTGCTGCGATATTGCGTAATCCCTCCGCCTATGAGATCATCGAACCGAGGATGGTTGGCAACAGGCGAAAGATCGTCTTTGGTGAGCTTGCAGGCAAGAACGGTGCGGCCTATCTTTTGTCCTTGCTTGGTCTTAAAACAGGCAAAGAGGAAGCAGAAACTCTAGCTTACGGCCTAAAAGAGTTAAGGATGGGCGACATACTCGAGCTATACCTTGACGACAGATTGGAGAGAAAGATACTTAATGATGCTGCCGTAAAGGTAAGTCCAGCAAAGGAGTAGATTAAGAAAGATGGTAAAGTGTCCAGAATGTGATGCAGAGATCAAGATACCTTCTGACTCGATAGAGGGAGAGATCGTAACCTGCCCCGACTGCGGTGCAAGCTATGAGCTTGTCAAGTCGTCGGATGGCCTTGGTATAAAACCGGCTCAAGTTGTCGGTGAGGACTGGGGCCAGTGAGACAAGAAGAAGAAGAAGAACAACCCAATCAGACGTCATTGTCGTCATCAAATCTTTCAGATAAGTCGCTTATCATCCTATACGACAGCATCAGGTGGGAGGAGAAGGCCCTGTACGAAGCCGCAAAAAAGAAAGGCATCAAGGTCGAAAACGTAAACTGCAAGAACCTCGCGATTGACTTGAATGACAAAAACTCAAAATACAGGGGACAGGTGGTACTCCAGCGTAGCGTCAGCTACTTCAAAAATGTTCATTCTACGGCAGCGCTTCAAGGCCTTGGTGCCCGAGTCATAAACCCTTTGCACGCGGCAGTAATGTCTGGCAATAAGATGTATGCTCATATGGAGCTTGAAAAGGCTGGGATCAAGACACCAAAGGCGGTGGCAACATTTTCAGAAGAATCCGCAATCGCAGTGCTTGATAAGATCGGCTATCCTGTAGTGATCAAGCCCACAGTAGGCAGCTGGGGCAGGCTAATCGCGCTCTTGCGAGACAAGGATGCAGCAAGAGCTGTAATAGAGGACAGAGAGCACATGTTTCCACTGTATCAAGTGTACTATTTTGAAGAATTTGTCAAGCGTCCGCCCCGTGACATCAGAGCAATAGTAGTAGGCGATAGGGTAGTGGCTGCAATATATCGCTATTCGGGAGAAGGCGAGTGGAAGACCAATATGGCACTTGGTGGCCATGCTGAAAAGTGCCCCGTGACAAGTGAGCTTGAAGATATTTGCCTTAAGGCTACAAATGCAATAAATGGCTATATAGTTGGCGTCGACTTGATGGAGAGCAATAGCGAGGGCCTATTGGTGCACGAAATCAACAATACTACTGAATTTAAAAATACCGTCCGGGTTACAGGAATTGATATTCCTGGACTGATGATCGATTATGCACTTGGGCAAGGAAAGTAGTTAGCAATTGGTATCGCCAAGTTATGCTATAGAACTGTTAAGAAAAGCGCTGGAGCTTTATACTCCATCTAGGTCAGAGGCAGCACTTGCCAACATGATAAAGGACAGATGTGTCAATGAACTTGGCTTTGAGCAAGTCAATATCGATAACGTTGGCAACATCATTGCTACTAAAGGATCTGGCGAACCCTGTATCCTGCTATGTGGCCATATGGACACTGTTCCTGGGCAAGTGCCAGTAAGGATAGAGGATGGCCATATCTATGGCCGTGGCGCTTCTGATGCAAAATCTCCACTGATAGCAATGCTGCTGGCAGCATCTGAATTTCCAAAACAGAGCGGCACTGTCATTTTTGCAGGAGTCGTAGACGAAGAAGGCAATGCTACAGGCATTAAGCAGCTGGTCAAAAGCAAGATAGCAATCCATTATGCGGTCTTTGGCGAACCTTCCGGAGTTGACAACATAACCGTAGCGTACAAAGGCAGGCTTGCACTACGGCTGACATGCGATGTGGGCGAGAGCGCCCATGCAAGCGCACCTTGGCTCGCTAAGAACTCAATTGAGGAAATGTATGACTTTTGGAATGAGATCAAGTCAGAGATAGGCCGCGTGGGCACTGCAGAGAATAACGCCAAGTCGATAAGCTGTAGTCTCACAGAGATAACAGGGGGCTCAAGCCACAACGTGACGCCGCAAAGGTGCAAAATAACAATAGATATCAGAGTTCCCACCATAACCACCTGTGGTAACGTGCTCCGCACTATAGACAATGTTATTACAAAAGTTTCAGCAAAAAAGGGGATAAAGGCAACCTATAGGATAGAGGACAAGACAGAGCCCTTTGAAGCCGATTACACGTCTCCGCTTGTAAGAGCGCTTCTACTCGCAGTCCTCGATGTGCGCAGCAAACGACCTCTGCTTTTGCGCAAGACCGGTACAGGTGATATGAACGTGCTTGGACACAGCTTCAAGATACCTGTTATCACATATGGGCCGGGTGATGCTCATGCGTCACATACCGCCGATGAACGGGTAAATATTGATGAGTATGTGGCAAGTATAGAAGTGTACAAAAGAGCTCTCTTTCACCTTTCGCGTCTACATCATCTGAAGAAGAAGAAGAAAAATAAGGAGTAATAATATAGCCGGCGACTGCTCCCTGCTCCATGCTATGGTTTGTAGGAACTGGTATCAATGGCTATCGTGGGTTAAGTATTGCCGCACTCGAAGTTTTAAGAAGATGCGACGTTGTCTATATTGAAAGGTTCACCAGTGACCTTTCTGAAGTCGACATACAGGGCCTGGACTCTTTACTTGAAATGCACACCAAACCCGTGCAGAGGTGGTTTGTAGAAGACGGCAGGGATCTCCTAGAAGCAGCCAGAACCAAAGATGTGGCTCTCGTAACTTATGGCGATCCCCTTATTGCCACGACGCACAGCGAGCTTCGCTCAAGAGCTGCCAAAAGCTCAATCAAGACTGCAATTCTGCATTCCGCATCAGGCATCACCTCCATAATTGGCGAGAGTGGGCTGCACGTTTACAAGTTTGGCAGGATGGTTACAATGATGTCTGAGCTTCACTCAGCGGTCACTGTCTATAACACGATTTTTCAAAACCTGCTTTCTGGGAGCCACACGCTGATCTTGACAGAGTACAGCCATAATGATGAAAGCAAAGTGCCGTTCTTCCTTGATCCAACTTCTGTGTTTAAGATGCTACTAGATGCAGAACAAGCTCATAAGCACGAGATCTTTTCAGACGACACCTTTGCCGTAGTCGCCTCCAGAGTAGGCATGCAAGATCAAAAGATCACATCAGGGAAAGTCAAGTCGCTCATAAAGGTTGAATTTGGGATGGGTCCGCACTCTGTGATTGTGACTGGTGCGTTGCACTTTACCGAGACACAGGCGCTTGCTTCAGTTACAGAAAACATTGATGAGCCGACGGACAATTCTCAAAGCATTAATAGAATTGAAGCCCAAATGGTGGAGCGCTATGCTCCGAAAGCCAAGCGGGCGGTCCAGGAGATGCGCAAGCTTATCAGTCACAGTACCGGCACTAATAAGGGGATATATGAAACGCTTGAAAACGCCGAATGCTATATTATAGATGCTGAAGGATTCCTTCGACAAGGCAAGTATGAGCTAGCGGTATTGAGTATCGGCTACGCTGAAGGGCTCATAGATGCTCTGCGTTACCAAAAGGGAATAAATCCTTGGAATACCCCTGCTTGATACAAGCAGACATACATGTATATATATAAAAAGGTAAACGTCGACAGGCATGTCAAGCGCGCAGGAAGAAGGGTTTAAGCTGCTAACTGAAGGTAAGATCCAAGAGTTTAACTCCTGGAGGATGATGGCCAAGAACCTGAGAGTCAAACTGGACTTTAGTGATAGAGATTTCTCCGGCAAGGATATATCCGGTGCTTTTCTTAATGGTGTAGTTGCGGACAGGGCAAACTTTGTCAACGTGAACCTAACTCGCGCAAATCTAGTTCAGGCAACCCTAAATGGCACGGACTTTCAAGGTGCGAATCTTAGTGAAACACTTTTACTCTATGCAGAAATGAAAGAAGCTCGTCTTACAAACACCAACTTAATCAAGACGAACCTGATGTGGGCCAATTTACAGGATGCAGACTTGACAGGAAGCAAGATGCTGCAAACGATATTTGTTGAAGCAAATCTTCAAAATGCCAAGGTCGGAGGTGTTGACAAGGCTGGAGCGTACATAAAGTATGCCAAGCTGGAAGGCACTTCTTGGTTTGAGCAGATTACCAAACAGCATAAGTAAAAATACCTTTTTTTTAAATTTTGTATTAAAGATTATATTCCATTCTTGCTGATTGGCCATGGCTTGAGATGCCATATTGTGTGTTTTTCTATCGGCGAATAAATTTCCAAAGGTTTATTAATTATCAAAGATTCTTTTTTCTTAGGTATGGCGAAAACCCCTCCTGCAATTGGAGGAAAGGTATCGCGGCGGGACTTTCTGAAATTGATGGCTGCCGCTGGTACTGTCATGACCTTTACGGTGTTTGTTGATTGGGGCAAGTTCTTGCCAAACCCTGTTAGCAGCCAGGGTGAGAAGGCTAAGGCAGAGCTTGCCGACGGCACAGTCGTTAACGTAAATACCTTTCCGGTTAATCATTCCGAAGTTATCATTTACCCTAAGAGCGAAGATCCAGTGCTTAACGAGGAAGCGTTTCGCACATGGCAATTAATAAGGCTGCCACAGGAACTTGGCGGTGATAGAAACGACGCTTCTGCTTTCAGAGCATATAGCATGGTCTGCCTGCATCTCTGGTGCCTATGGAAATACTGGCCAGAGGAAGGTAGAAAGAGGGGTGAGTGCCCTTGCCATGGAAGCATGTATGATCCGCAGACGGGGCAAGCCTTTGCAGGCCCTGCATCGCTGCAGGGACCACCTTCAAATGTACTTCCAAAACTTGACCTTGAAGTTGATTCTAACGGAGACGTATTGATATTGCCTCCTACATGGGACCCTAATGCAAATGGAATAGTTGGATATGGGCGCTACCTTAACGTATGAAAACAGCTTTGTAAGGTTCGTCCGGTGGGTATACGCCGGAGTAGATCGAACCATATTCATGGGGTTGAAGTTTACCTTCCCCGGAAGGTTCGTTAGCCCACTTGGTTTCCTTGGCATGCTAACTTTTATCCTGTTTATTATACTTGGTATCACCGGCGCGCTGCTTATGCTGTGGTACGAACCCATTCTTGACAGGGCGTGGAGCAGCGTCGAGAACATAAACGATACCATCCCCTATGGATTCCACATACGCAACATCCATTATCACGCATCAAACGCGATGGTCATGATGGCGCTTCTGCACATGTACTATCAGTACTTCAGCGGCCGTTACAAAATCCGAAACGAGATACTGTGGGTTACAGGCGTCATACTTGGCGTGTTGACGATTCTTGAAGCATTCACAGGCTATGATATCATATTTAGTGAGCGCGCAGAGCTTGCAATCTCTATTGCTGCATCGCTAACCAACTCAATACCTGTGCTGGGACCTCAGATGAGAGAAGCGTTCTTTGGCGCAGGCTTTCACGATTTCATCCTAAGATTCTATTCCTTCCATGTATTCCTGCTGCCTATAGCGATGCTTGGGCTCATGCTGGTTCACTTTCCAAGGTTTCTCGTATTTGACGTGCCTATGGTCATGGCAATCTCAGGCGCAGTTATACTGACAGGTGGAGTGTTCCCTGTAGGTCTTGGGCTGCCTTTTGAACCTGAAGTGCCGCCTGGTATCACAGTTCCGGAGTGGTATCTTACTGGGCTTTACGCGTTTTTGCGTACTATGTATGACAAGTTTACCACAGGTGTCGCCTGGCCAGGGCTGTTCATATTTGTGCTACTGATTATTCCGTTTATAGACAAGTACAAGAAATTCTCTTGGAAGGATAGACCGATTATCACGGCAATAGGCATCACCAGTCTTGCACAGATTATTGTCACCACATACTGGGGATTCTATATTGATCCTGATAGAAATAAGGCGCTACTTGAAAGATTAGTAATTGACCCCATATTCTTTTACACAGTTATGATATTGCTTGTGCCGCTATCGTTTGGGTTTACCTACATGATGATCAAGCTGGCCAAGAATGCAGAAGCAAACGCCAAGCTTCAACCGAAGAAGCCGCCCAAAGGTGCGATAAATATCTCGCAAAAGTGGATTTACGTCTTGTTTATAACGCTCCTTGCTTTCCAAGTCTATCTCAACATCTCTGCATATTATGCGGTACTTCAAGGGATGAAGAACTATTCACTCTTTATAATAGGCATAATGATGCTGGTCTTTGCAGCAATGTTCCATGTCTACAGGTACGGCAGAGCACGTGCAAAGGCACCGCCACCTAGGCCTGTCCCGCCTACTCCCTCTAAGCCTGCAGCTGCGCCCGCTCCGGCTAAGCCTGTACCCGCAACCACTGCCGGTGAGGCACAAAAGCCAATGGCAGCTCCACCTGCTGTGACTGCAAGAGTTAGTTCAGAACAGGTGGGGCAGCTCGCCCAGCAACAACAACAACAAAAGCATGCAGCATCAGGAGGAGGAGGTGGTGGTGGCGACGGCAGTACCAAGACTGGACAGACATTTGATCGTGCTCGACCTACACCAGATGCTAGCAAAGAGAGCCAAGACAAAAAGACTCTCTAACAAATAAGCTTTATATGTGAAAATCTTAAATCTCTAAGATCGGGTTATATGGTAAACCACGCCGGCGGCATCAGCGTCATCACTTTTGTTGTTGCAGTTGCTATAAGCATGGGTTACTATCAGTTTGTCTACATCCCACAGGCCAACGCCAAGCCTACTCTTCCAGAAGAGGTGCTTAATCCTCCAGAAGTTACCGAAGTGAGCATTGCTGAAGGTTCTTCTCTGGAAACCAACGGCCAGTTTTTTGTTCCAAGAGACGCGCGTGGAACAATAGGAATATCAAATAAGGTAGTTTGGACCAATGGCGATGTCACCGGCCACACAGTAACTACAGACGACGGGTACGTCGATCTTATTAATGGAGAGTTTAATTCGATCGAACAGCTAGGCGCTATTCTGATGCCCGGTGAGACTTTTGAATTTACATTCACTCAAGTTGGCGAATACCCATATCACTGCGAACCGCATCCATGGATGCAAGCCACTGTTGAAATCGTAGAGAGCTTTGCTTAAGCCTTTAATATTTTTGTAAAGGTAACATCACTTACCACTTCTTTATGTTCTTGTATTATTGACACGCGGAATTTAGCGGTAGTAAACTCCTTACCTTCAGCAGGAACATGGTTAGTAGTGGCGGTAAAATTGACGGTATTTCTGCCGGCAAGCTCTGACTTAAAGATTGACAGTCTTGCATAAGGATGTTTGATGTTTTTTCCATTGAGGCTAGTATATGAGAATACATCGCTTGAGTTTTCTATCTGGGAGTTTATCACCACACTGTCAAATCTCCCGCTGTAGCTGATGACCACTGTGCCATGGAGATCGTTTCCTGATACTATGGAACTTTCAGCCAAAGAAATTGAGACATCTTTCTCTGCGCTCAAGTAGATAATAAGATCTCATGACGGCAGATTTAAACCAATTTGAGGGGCGGGCTTTTTTGTACACAATTTTTGGCTAATAAATTTAAGAGCCGGATGTTATATACCCTCAGTAGATTGTAGATTGGTATATGGCCCTTATCCTTTTTGTCGATGCAAATGTAACATCATCTTTGAAGCAAGAAAGACAGCAATTGGGACTGACATTGGAAATATAACACTTGGGATGTTAGAATGTGTGCATTAAGCGCCGGGTTTTAGTTTGCTTGCCATTCTGCGCCTTGCATCGGCTACCTTGATGTGTGTGTGTAAAAGATCTTTATAGCTGTCCAACAACTTTATCTGCTCATTGTAGCGTTCTTTACGGATCTCAATCATCGTCTTATCAAAGAGGCCGACCAAGGCATTGATATTGTCTTCTAAGGAGTGAATATCTTTTGAATCGGCCTTAGCAGCAATATCGATAGTTTGTTCTTGCAGCTGTTTTCCTGTTCCTGTTGCAGAATCTTTTGCCTCTTTGACAGCTGTTACGACTAGTTCTTTCAGAGATTCTCCTGCCTTCCTAGCTTCGTCAGAAACTGAT
>JAICEE010000027.1 GCA_025924355.1 Nitrososphaera sp. | reverse complement strand
TACCTTATCAAGCCGCAGGTAATCGAAATGAAGGGCAAGGACAGCACTATCTTTCAAGTTATTGCATCAGACATTGAAGAAAAACAGCGTGAGGTCCCTGCATTCAAGGAAGAGGATGTTATACTTGTCATGCAACAAGCTAATGTTTCTAGGGAAAAGGCGATACAGGCCCTGACTGAGAGCAAGGGAGATATGGCGCAGGCCATACTTAGCCTTGCCACATAGCACTTAGTTTTAATATCCCTCTTACTACTTTTGATTTCAGATACCTTGGCAAGGGGAAAGACGGCGCACACGGACATTCCGCCACCAACTTCACATTCTGCAGTCGAAACTATTGTCAGTGCTTTATCTGAGCTTGAAAATGATATCGATGGTATGTATGGCCGCGTCGAGGAAATGAGAAGGCGCATAATTGCCCACTCTGATGAAGAAATTGAGAATCTAAAGCAACAAATAATCACTCTTGCAAATGAGGAAGCCAAGCAAATAGTGGATAGCACCAAAGCAGAGGCCGAGGCTGAGTCAGAAGAAATAGGTGAGGTTGGAAGAGCTAACCTTGCCAACATTAGGAAGAACATTAAAGCATCATTTGACTCAACAGTCGATAGTATAGTCCAGACAGTTCTGGGCGATACTACTACTTTGCCAGTGACTACACAAAAGGTGGAAACAAAGTCACAACCATCCTCATCTTCTTCCGTCCATCAACCAGCCAAGATCAGGAAATATACCTCCGACGGCAAGCCAGTGATCTAATCCATAAGCTTTAAAAGCACTTCTAGCTTAAACTCAATATTGATGAAACGCCCCTGACCGAGGAGGAGCTTTCATATCGAAAGATCACAGTAGCAACTGTTCGCGGCCGTCCATACTATAATATAACATGCGCCCTTAGGCTAATGGAGCTACAGTTTGACTCGCTATCTCCAGAGGAAGCTGCCGTATCAAATGCTAAAGTCATTATTACCACGCAGGATGAGGCTGGCATTGTAAACAAGAAAGGCATCGTCATGATTGATACTGAACTTGAAAAATACCCTGCAATTGCCAAGGCAAAGATCCTGCGAAGCGTCATAGGCGAACGGGTAATAGATGATCAACTGATCATAGGAATAGATCCAGGCAGCAGGATCGGAATATCTGCCATCTACCTACATCATGAGATTGCAAGTGCAGTTGTCGAATCTTCTCCTCAAGACGCAATTAGCCACGTTGCAGCTATGCTTGGCGGTATAGAGTCAAGAAAAAAAGTCGTGAAAATAGGCGACGGCAATATCACTATGGCAATACAGATTGCCCGTATGCTGAAAATGAAATTCAAAGATAGTGTTAGTATTGAGATAGTAGATGAACATGGAACGTCATTACCGCAGAATACTGATGCCAACAGGCGTGGAGTACGGGACAGATCGTCGGCAAGGGCAATAGCATTTAGGAGCGGAAAGAGCTTTACGCTGAAATAGAGTTTTGTTTTCATCTTCATCTGCTGTGATGCTCAACTGATGTCTGATGAATTATGAAAATTTTTTTGTTTTATTTTTGTTTTACAACACATCTGCTGTAGATAGAGATTATATGCTGGTTTTCAGAAAGTCATTATCGTACTGTCTTCTTGTCTCTTTTTTGCATCTGTGTTTGAACTGGTGTAAAAGATGCGGTCACCGGGATTTGAACCCGGGTTATAGGCTTGGGAAGCCCATGTCATAACCAAACTAGACCATGACCGCACTTTAGTAATAGGCGAACTGACAAAGATATTAAGTCTTGGTGATTGGATGCAGTATGTTAAATGTTCTCAATATGATTGGTCAAGCCCGATTAACGACTATTTCTGAATTGAGTTTTTTCTTAGTATCTATTGTTGATGATTTTTTGTATTTTCTTTTCTCCTGCTCGCATCTAATAACCCTTCAGTGCATACTATATTATCAAAATGGTGAAATAGTATCATACTAGAATACCTTGTAAATTGAGAAGCTTCTGGTCAGAATTTTGCTATCTAGCTGAAGCCCCTTTTGTGATCTGATTGTTCTCCTTCTTACTTTGAATCTCAAGGAGAACGCTATCCAAATATGTCTTTACATCTTTCTGTTCTAACGATGGTTGTATGCCGGTCTGTTCTTTGATAATCTCTCTTTCTTTTTCTATGATATCTAGGACCTTCTTTTCTGTTTCTTGTCCAAGCTGAGCAGCGGCCATAGCACCAAAAACTTTAGATCCTGCCGAGGCTTTGATTAACCTACGAAGCCTAGCATCTTGAGCCATGTGAACTGCGGAAAGGTAAAACCCAGCACATAACAAAAATGATGCCAGCAACATTAGTGCGCGTCCTGCTACTCCAAAGGTTTCCTGAAGGGCAGAGGGTGCAAGTGTGATACTCATCATCATAGCTCCAATTGCTGCAATAGTGAAATAGTCTTTTATTTTTCCAGACTCAACTTTTCTTGCTATGACAAGAAAAGCAACTCCAAACATAACACTTCCCACTATCAAGCCTACTCTAAAGATAGATCTGAAGAGATACGCATTCTGAAAGTCTTCCCAACGCCATGCTATACCGGTAAACAGAGTATACAACTCTGTAAACCTTCCTATCATATAGAGCACTAATGGAACTGTAAGTAAGATTAAAAGCGCAACAGGCATCTTGCCTATCTTTTGGTGATAGTACTGGCGTAGCAGCATAGTTGTGATAGCCCATGTAAACACAAATGAAACAGTAATTGGAATCCAGCCATTCAGATACGAATAAATCATCCTGATCGATGAAGATACAATGTACACTGTCGTAGTGTCAGGCTTGACTACTTTGTATTGTACGCTTCCCTGATATTTTTCGTCATTTTCGTAGATAAACATATCTTCAGGAGCTGCGCCTAGGGGAGATTCTTCTTCCACTACCCGTACAAGCAGCATCTTAGAGCCTGCATCAAATGCCATTGCTGCAGCAAGTGAAGCAGCAGCAAGTCCGCAGACTAGTAGTATACGATGAGTATCCGTATCTCTGCCCCTGCTTACTTTATACCATGAGAAAAACTTGAAACCAATTATTATCATTATGCCCATCGAAACTATGGTACTGAGTGAAAAGACAAAGTATGCTAGGTATCTAACACTAACATTATAATAATAAAATCCAAGAAACATTGCCACAAAAGTGGCAATTAGAACTAACATGACTGCTGTTACGACCTTGAACATTCTGTCAAAAAGTAAGGATCTGGCTCTTACCTCTGCACTTACTTGACTAACATATTTCAAAATGATAAATGATCCTATTGCTCCTACAACTATAGTTAATCCAAAGATTATTGCTCCAGAAAAATTATCATAAGGAAACATCTGTCGGCTTGCCAGGTAGCCTATTACTATGACAGTAGTAATTGCTATTGCAGCAGCAATGGCTGTTTTTCTTGACAGCTCAAAATTCCCCAGTTTGCCAAATAACAGGGTATTTTTTATCAAATATCTCTATTGCCAACGAGAATTGTTAATTTATATGTTATTCCTTCTTTTTCCTCATGAATTTTTAGTGGCTTATTATATATACAAAAGACATAATGAAATGCTAAAAGTCTAATGCATAATTTGCAGTATAGTATAATACAACTTAATACCCGCCAATTCAGAGTTTATGATAATAACTCAAAGGTTTTGGAGACTCTTTAAAACTAAAAGCAACAAAAAAGGATGCAGTTCAGTAAAGAGACTCTATACTACCTGCTATCTCTTTTCTTATCTTGCTATTTGCTCCTTTTTCTCTTGGTCCAAGTTTCGTTCCTGAAGTTTCTTCATTATAAGATCAATTTTTTCTTCTATTCTCTCACTCGATTCTTTTGATTGAGGTGAGCCCACATACAATAGGAACGATAACCCTGCCACCTGCCACATCAGCTGTAGAAACTCTGACTGCCAGTTTTCCATTATGTCCCGAAATGTCATATTAAGATAGTCGCCAGCCCGAATGGGCTGACTATGCGCCTGTTGTTCCTGCACGTATGCAAACCATGCGGATACCCAATGCGCAGTCAAGCTGATTAGGAAAAATCCTAACGTAACCCAAAGAAAGCCGCGCCTATTTTTCTGTAGCTTGGTAAGCAGCATCATCTTCTTATTGGAGGCGCCCTTCTTGTTATAAGATTCCGCCATCCCAAAAGTTTAATGGAGCTTATCCGATAAAGATACGATAGTATCCCATATCAAAGACATTAGGGTGACATAGCTGGGCACTAAAATTATCTTCTCTGCTGTCCTTCTTGGTATTCCAAGTATCAATGCAGCTTATTATACCAATATAATTGTGTATTGATTTTTGCGATGTGTGGGTTTTATCTTCTTTGATTGCAATTTCTCTGGCTTCCAAACTTCTGTCTTAGATAAAAAGACAGCAGATTTTTCTAACCTTTGGTCATTATGAACAATGTGATTGCCTGAAGCTCTTGTCTCTCTGTGTAACAAGTTTTTTGCTGTCCGTATTCTATAACGATGGTTATAGAAGTGAAGATATTTTTCAGAGTACTTTTAAGATAAAATCCCCTTCTCGATAAGGAACTGGTCAAGTCGCCATCTGTTAATTCCTGTATGGATGGCATTGAAAAGAAATGAAATGAACTGAATGAAAGAGCGAAGAGCATAGGCAGAGCATATTGTGAGGCAATTCAATAGAAGTAGGAGAAGCTTGTGGCAACTATTAAGTGAATCTCTGTTCTCTTCTCTCTATACAGATTGTATGTGCCTCTCTTTTTTCACGTAACTGGCTTATGAGATTGTGGTGCTGATGTTGCTAATGCAATAAAGGCTGCCGCATTTTAATAAAGTGGACAATATTTTTTGCAGCCTTGTCTAAACTGGATTAATGGATCATCGTGTTGTTATGATGGAACAATGGCAAAAACAATGGATCTTAAAGCTGATGGGCTCTTACAATGGCAACAGATTATTGGCAGCAAAAAGAATGTCTGAAATTACTAAAAAAGGAATACAAGAATGCTGGCAACTACTAGATGAAGCTGTACCAATGAGTACTGCAGAACGAATAAGATATTGTTCGCTTGGCATAATGGACTGATGTGATTTTACTAGTGGACTGGCTTGATAGAGTTCTCATATTGCCATAGTTAGAACAAGAAGAGAACAACATGTAATTTTTATTTCACACCTTTTGCCTGCTTGCTTTCTTACTTCTTTTGCAATTATATTAAACAACACCATGTTCCCAATGTCTATGTATCTGTTTAATGTCTTGTGTGCAATATGATCAAAATATCTCTAAGTATTGCAAATATTGCATCTGTATCTTAACGCTCAAATATGTTACAGTGCTTATAAAGCAAATGGAATCGCCGCCGGTAGCAAGCAAACTCGGTCAAGAAGAAATAATTTATCTTGACTGGAACAATGCCTTTGATATTCTAGAAAAAGCATACAGGTCAGGCCTGTTTGTTTTAGTTATTGGTCCAAAGGGCACTGGCAAGACTACCCTTGTAAGGAGATTTGCCTCACAAATGAAAAAAGAACTTGATTCTGTCAACTTTTCACTTCGCACTAGAGAATCACATCTTGTGGGTTCGAGAACTCTGAATAAGGGCGAAATAAACTTTGTCGAAGGTGTGCTGGTAAAGTCGATGCGCAGTGGCACTCTATTGTATCTTGATGAGCTAAACGCAGCAGAGGCAGACGTGCTGCTTAGGCTTGACGAAGCGCTAGACGACAGGCGACAGCTCGTGCTAAAAGAGGCAGAAGGACAGGTTGTCAAAGCAGCAGATGACTGGTTTGTAATAGCCACGATTAATCCATTATCGCACGTTGGTACAAAAGAGTTACCGCCGCAGCTCCTGAGCAGGTTCCCTGTGAGAATGAGGCTTGACTACCCCCCGGAAGACATCGAGCTTGACATTGTTAACCGCCACGTGAAAATTGACGATTCAAAGATCAGGGATATCAAGCACGCAATCCAGCTTGCCAAGAGCCTGCGAGAGGCGGCTGCAGTTGAAGAACTGTATTACAGCCCATCGATACGCGAGACAATAGCATTTGCCAAGATGCTCAACACCGGACTTTCTGGCAGGCAGACCGCCGAAATTGTATATGCAAACACATACGATCAATGGGGGCAAGTCGAGTATCAGAAAGTGATGGACATGATAACATCCATCTTTGGCGACAGCTAATGGTCAAGATCGCAAACCCTGTGATGCGAAACGATGTTTTGCTCGACATTGCGACTTTTCTTGCCCGAAGATGGTCTGGCAACGACAAGGTAGTGGTAGTTTTTATGCCAGATAAACCTCCAACTACCAAGCTGGACAAGAATCAGATCATTCTTTCTCTTCTCAACTACTATCCCGGCACCGACTTTCAGAAATATAGGCAGTGGCGTGTAGCGCTCTGGTTTGAATCAATGAGAATGAAGCACTCTTCTAAAGTGCTGAGCAATGAGCATGCCTTTGGCTTTTTGCTCAATACACTTGAAACAAAGAGAATCGAGATCCTTGGCTTGCGAGAATGGGAAGGAATGGCCAATGAGCTGATGTTCAATGAGGGCATTTCATGGATGTCGCGTCAGCTTTTGAATTCGATATATGGACGCTACAAAATAGCGGAGGCATTTTCGCAATATTTTCTCACTGGTTACCTTAAAGGTGAGCTATTTGGCGGCGAATTTGATAAGGTAAAAAGGGCAGCTGATTATGCAAATGAAATAGTAAAGGAAGCCATAGACAACAAGTACGGCACCACCTGGATTGAGCAGCATATCCCAAGACTGATCAAGATACTTGAGCTTGATCCTTTGGTTTCGATCCCAATATTATCTCCACGGACAAGGGTCGGTGCATCACTTAACCAGAGCGACATGCTGAAGCAGGTGGAAAAGGTAGTGCAGATGCGACATAAGAAAGATGACGTGCAGAAAAAGACTAAAGACGTCTATGAAGGTATCGATGTGCTTCAAGAATTCCAGGCTCTTATCACGGAGAGCAAAAAGACAGAGAGCAAGGGATATGAATCATTGGAGAACTTTGGTCTAAGCATTCCAGACAAGATGGACGTTGACGAGACACAGATCTACGACATTGACCTAATACAGAAGGTCAAGGCGGCATTTAGGGACTGGAAAACAGGATGGATCGAGCAGCACGATGAATCTGGCGACGAGTTTGATGTGGAAACCTACGTTGAGGCGTTACCCAAGACCTTCCTCGCTGACTTCAAGCTCTCGATCAAGACCAAGGTTGTAATATTGCTTGACCACTCTAGTAGTATTGCTGATGTAGAGTTAGAATACAAGCAGGCGACAATCGCACTCTGTGAAGCGCTGCACTACCTTGGAATCAAGTTTGCTGTCTATGCGTTTAGCACAGATAAGCAGCAAGTAAAGTGCTGGGTCATCAAGCCGCCTAACATCAAGTGGTCGGTGGTGAGCGCTAGGCGTCTTGTCCAAATAAGAGCAAGTGGCGGTACACCCTTGGCAGAAGTCTATGGTCTGCTCATGCCTATACTCAAGTCGTTCAAGCCAGACATATTTGTCACTCTGACAGATGGCGAACCATCAGACTTTGACTCAGTAAGACAGATGGTGCTCTCGTACAGGAAAATGGCCATCCATATGATGGCGATAGGGGTTGGCCGCAACCTCAATGACTCTGTCGGCATAGGGCACAATTTAAAGTACCTCGACTATGAAAAGGCAATCTCTGTCAGCCGGTTACAAGATATTCCTAAGAAAGTGATCAAGCTGCTGCGAAGTAGCTAGATGACTAGATTGGGATTTTCTTTCTTGACCTTTTCCCAGTCACTCAGGAAAGCGGAAAGTCCCTTGTCTGTCAGTGGATGGGAAATCATTTTGCCGAGTATGTCAGGTGGAAGTGTCACAACCTGTGCGCCAATCCTGCCAGCTTCGGTGACATGTAGAGGGTGCCGGATGCTTGCAACAAGCACATCTGTGTTAAACTGGTAATTCTTGAATATCTGCACTATTTCACTGATGATTGTCATGCCCTCATGCCCTGCATCATCAAGTCTACCAATAAATGGACTGACATAGGCAGCACCGGCTTTGGCAGCAAGGAGCGCTTGGTTTGCTGAAAATATGAGTGTGACATTTGTCTGGATTCCTTCCTCCTTTAATCTCTTGACAACCTTCAATCCGTCTGGGATCATGGGAATCTTAACCACGACGTTCTGTCCGTATTTTTTGAGCCCGTGGGCCTCATTGACCATTTCCTCCATTGTAGTTCCGATGACTTCAAGACTCACCGGTCCCTTGACTATCTTGACTATCTCGCGCATGATCTCGGCGGGGTTGCCCTTCTCCTTTGAAAGCAGTGTAGGGTTTGTGGTGATGCCATCTACCAAGCCCATATCGTTGTACTTTTTGATCGATTCAATATTTGCAGTATCAAGAAAGATCTTCATGTTATTTTCTGCTCCTGCTTCTTGCTTCAAGCACCGCCTTTACTATTTCAGTTGCCGTCAGACCATAGTGCTCCAAGAGCATATCGATTTCCTCATCACGTGCAGACTCGCCAAATGTATCGTGGACTCCAACGCGCCTGATGGGTACGGGGTAGGTTTCGCCAATAACTTCAGACACTACACCTCCAAGGCCTCCGATGACATTGTGCTCCTCGACTGTAGCTATGGCACCCGTCTCCTTGGCGCATCTAGCTATTAAGTCATTATCAATAGGTTTTATTGAGAACATGTCGACTACCCTACAGGAAATACCTTTTCTCTTGAGCTCTTTTGCTGCTTCAAGTGCCCTGCTCACCATAAGGCCGCATCCAATTATTGTGGCGTCAGACCCATCCTCAAGAATGTTGCCTCTTCCAAGATCAAACGCCGTTGATTGATCTGCATAGATTATATCAGACGAGGGCCTTGCAAGGCGCATATAAAAGGGACCAGCGGTAGATGCTACCATCCTGATAAGATATTTGACAGCAACTGCGTCAGCCGGTACTAGCACCCTCATATTAGGAATTGCTCTCATCTGTGCAACGTCTTCTATCTGCTGATGAGAGGCTCCATCTGGTCCCACCGTAAGTCCTGCGTGGGAAACAACTAGCTTGACATTGAGGTAGGGGTAGCAGATGGTGTTGCGGATCTGGTCAACACACCTCCCAGGGATGAATGCAGCATAAGTGCTCGCAAATGCAATCTTGCCAGCTATTGCCAGACCGGCCGCCACTGAGACAATGTTGGCCTCTGCGATTCCTACGTTGAACATTCTCTCAGGATACTTGTCGCCAAACTTTTTCGTCTTAAGAGACTCAGTTGTGTCGCCTCCAACACACACAATGCGAGAGTCATCTCTTCCAAGCTCCACAAGAGTATCGCCGTAGGCTCCTCTCATGTCTGCAGTTCTTTTCTCGCTACCTAATAGCATGTAGCTCTTCCTCTATCCTAAGCTCATTTGCATAGGGAATCAATATATGTTTACGGGCTTTCATCCAGTCCTCTCTTATGTTAAGCTGAGTCGCATGGTTAAGAAGTCTTCTCTCAAGTGCCACCTCAGCCTTGTGTCTAAGCTGTATGACTGCGCCGTGAATGTCTCCGCCACCATACACAGCAGCACCAGCAACAAATATTCTTGCACTAGCATCGTATGTCTGCTGTAGCGTCGTCGCATCGATGCCTCCATCAGCTTCGATATATCCCCTAAAGCCATTCTGCCTTAGTTGCTTGTTAAGTACTATCATCTTGTCCAATACTTCCGGCATGAACTTTTGGCCTGCGGAGCCGGGGTTAACTGACATAACAATGACAACGTCAAGGTTATGCAAGCAGTTGTAGAGCCACTTTGGCACATCAGTGCCCGGATTAATTGCAATGCCAGGGCTGATCCCATTGTCGATCAGTCTTTCCTGAATTTCTCTAAACTCATTTTCCGTGCATGCCTCTGCATGAACTGTAATGATATCACATCTTGCATCGATGTAATCCTGTATGTTCTCTAGTGGGTTTTCTATCATCAAGTGGGTATCAAACGGCAGACTGGTTAGACGCCTTAGCTTTTTGATAGTATCAGCAAAGAATGTAGTATTTGGAACAAATCGGCCATCCATCACATCTAAATGGATCATATCTACTCCTTCGCGCTCGACTTTCCTTATTTTATCCTCATAGTTCTCACGCTCGCCTGCTATTATTGATGGCGCGATGAGGCACTCGCTCTCCAGCTCTTCCAGTAGCACTTCAGTTTGCCTCTTAGGTGGTGCTTTTCCGTGCCACTGGGGGTTGTTTGCCATGTGACGTATACCGTTTCCTTTGACCGTATTGGCAATTATCATCACAGGCTTGTCATGCACCTGTCCCGCCTTGTTAAGAGCGTCCACTAGTTGTTCGATCCTGTGACCATCTACCTCAAAGACCTCCCAGTTAAATGCAGTCCACTTGTCCTTTATGGGATCAAGTGGCATAATGTCTTCAGTAAAGCCGTCCTGCTGGATGCGGTTACGATCCAAAACGGTGACTAGGTTATCGAGCTTGAATTTGCCGGCAGCCATAGAAGCCTCCCATGTCTGACCCTCATTTGACTCACCATCCCCAATCAATACAAATACTCTATTCTTCTTGCCATCTAATTTTTTTGCAAGTGCAATACCGACGCCGACTGAAAGCCCAATCCCTTCTGAACCTCCTGAGTATTCAATACCTGGCACGCTATGGTGTTTTTGATGCTCTGAGTACCTTACTGGGTGCCCTTGAAGGCGCGAACCAAGCTGGCGAAGTGTTCTGAGCTCTTCAGGCTGAAAGTAGCCTGCAACTGCAAGTGCTGAGTAAAAGCCGGGTGCCGAATGCGCCTTTGAATTAATGAAATAATCGCGCTCACTCCAGTCTGGGTTTGATGGGTCGTGCCTCATCCTTCTGAAATATAGGGTACCCATTATTTCAGCAGCAGAGAAGGAGGCGCCGGGGTGGCCTGAACCAGCCTCAGTGATGCCTTGAATTGCCCACATGCGCGCATCCCGGATCTTCCTCTTGAGATCAAGATAACGCATGTTAAAGCCCATACTGATTCCCCCATGCAAACAGCAATATATGAAAAAGTTCATGGCAGGAAAATAAAAAGATATAGCTCGGCAATATCTCTCTAGCTAAGATTTAAAAGTTTGACAATGCAATTTTATATACATCGTGTCGTCATTGTCGTCATCTTTCAAACGACCCCTCCTTATTTATGACGACAAGTGCTATTCTTGCGCGAAGTTCGCCAAAGTGGCTAGCATGCTTTCTCGCGGCTGGATAAGGGCAGCCGGTCACTACTATTCACAGGTAGCCAAGGAAACCAAGGAAATGATCTTTCCTACTGACTATGATGCAACTAAAATGTTCTGGCTTATCAACAGAAGCGGCGCTTACGGCGCACGATCGGGCCTGCTGCCATTGGCAAAGGAAATTCTCGTAGGCATTCTCAGAGGAAGCGGAAAGGTTAACGATATTGATGCAGCATGCGAATATGACAAGACCAACAATATGTCGTGCTATACGCTCGCGGATGTGTTAAAGAGGATTGCTGGTACACTCCGCAAGGGAACTACATTCAGGTTTAAGACATAGCAGTCGCTATTGCCCATTACAAATGCAGAAAATGTGTTTGAGGAAAATGACTATATCGTCGTCTATTTGGCATCGGTATAGAAGCGGTTTCTCTCTGTTGTTGTAATGAGTAGGAAGCAGCAGAGAATGCAGGCATATTTTGACCTCTAAGATAATAACCCACTGCATCACTTCTACCCGACAAACATGAAAGCTAATTTGGCAGAGCGCTAGCGGCTCAAGTGCCATAAGGCAATTTTGCATCGCCGCATTATGTTATTTATGCGATTATAAACTTAAAATAAAGTCAATACTGAACTTTAGTGCGCCGTGGTACAGGTCAAAGTCGAGAAGGCTAAGATAGATCAAAAGCAGACTCCGCTTCTGGTGATAGGTGTATTTGAAGGCGAGCAGGACTTTCCACATTCAAAGGAATTAGACTCAGCAGTCTATTCTTCAATCAGAGAAATGCTGGAGAACAAAGAGTTCCGTGGGACATTTGGCTCCTCTATAGTGGTTTATACGTTGGGCAAGGGGCCAATGAAAAAGATAATGCTACTTGGTCTTGGCAAGCGGGAAAAATTCACGAACGAAAGTGCGCGGATCTGTGCGGGCAAGGCAACGCGGAAGGCTCGAGAGCTGGAAATAAAGGAATTTTCAATGCTACAGTTCTCAAATCTTGACGAAGGGCTTGTAGAGGCCATGACAGAGGGAATCGCTCTTGCATTATACTCATTTGACAAGTACAAGGAGGCCAAAGTGCCGGCCACAAAAATTGAAGAAGTCACAATATTGATCAATTCTGATTCTCTAAGATTTCAATCGGTTGCTGAGAAGGCAAACCTTATAGTCGAAGCGGTAAACTTTGCACGCGACATAGGCAACCTACCACCAAACGACTGCCCACCAGCCCATCTGGCAAGTATCGCTGTTTCGCTAGCGCAAGACTACGGCATGAATGTACGGGTAATGGATCGGTATGAGCTTGAAAATATGGGGATGGGTGGTATTGTAGCGGTAGGCAAGGGAAGCAATAACCCTCCCAAGCTGATAGTCCTGGAATACACTGGTGCAAGTGACCTTCAGCAAAAGCCATATCTGCTGGTAGGCAAGGCGGTGACTTTTGACACTGGCGGCATTTCTATAAAACCTAGCGAAAAAATGGATGAAATGAAATTTGATAAATGTGGTGGCTGTACGGTTCTAGCCGTTATACGGGCAGTTGCTTCGATGAAGTTGGCAGTCAATGTTGTAGGCATTGTCCCATCTGTTGAAAATATGCCGTCTGCTACTTCGTACAGACCAGGCGATATCATCAGAATGTACAACGGCAAGTCAGTAGAAGTGCTCAACACTGATGCCGAGGGCCGTATGATACTTGCCGACGCCTTAGCATATGGAATCGTCACACACAGTCCAAAGGCTGTAATTGATTTAGCTACGCTTACTGGTGCTGCTGTAATTGCACTTGGAGCCAATGTAGCCGCGGTGGTAGGCAGCAACAAACAGTTGATAGACAGGCTGCGCAAGCTATCCGATAAGACCGGAGAAAAGATGTGGGAGCTTCCGCTGTATGATGAATATCACGAGCAGATCAAGAGTACCTATGCAGATATCAAGAATATTGGAGGCAGACCTGGTGGAGCGATCACTGCTGCAGCATTCCTATCTAACTTCGTCAATGATGTTCCTTGGGTCCATATTGACATTGCTGGCACTGCATGGATGCAAGAAGGAACACATGAGAAAAGTTACAACCATAAAGGAGCTAGCGGCTTTGGAGTAAGAACGCTTGTCAAACTGCTGATGGAAGATGAAAAACAGCTGCCAACATGATGGAGAAAATATATGCCACTATTCCCGCTGAGCGCACTTGTGCGAGCCCTCGAAGAGCAGGGCTTTAGTTGCAGAATAGGCAACATGGAGCTAGATGTGCATCCTACGAAAAGACCGTACTTTGAGCGATGGCTTTCAAATAGGGACGGCTTTATCCGAATAATGAGCGGCAACATAGACTTCGTCGGCATAGAGGAAGTGATGCGCATGGGCCCATTCTATGATATCTACTGCCTTGTAGAAAATGACTTTATTGTAGACACTGACGACAATGCCCACAAGTTGCTCGACGCCGCGCCGTACTACACACTATCTGACGGTAAGGTGATAAACATGGGATGGAGCGGCGGCGTGATCGCAAATGTGCTGGCAAAAGACGTGGTATTGTCAAAGGATTTTGCAAGAAACATAATGAAGGAGGAATTGAAAAGGATAATGATAAAAGCAGCAAACTATTGCTGCGTCATAGAAACTCAGGCATGGGAGCCGGCCGGCCTTGCGTCAGCCTTCCCCGCAATAGATCTGATAGGCTATAATATTAGGCAATTAGTCAAGAGGATACACCTGGGAGACTATGCTGAAAAGTAGTGGAAAGATATGCCAGCACTGCTGCTTCCCAACCGCTCTCGCAGATCAGTAACACAGCAGCGACAGCAGGTTTGACTTCCGGGTTCGGAATGGGACCGGGTCGCACCCTGCCGCTATGACCGGCTTATCTTAAGATTTGCCAAAGGGTTAATTTAATGTTGCTTCACCAGAAGCAGACATCAGAGGGGCTTAAATAATCTCTTCCTCAAAAACATGGGATGCGAATATGACAAATGACTTGCTGTCAGCCCTGACATTCATAGTTGGGCTGGTCATTTCGACAATTATAATCTACGTTACGACAAAGCTGTTTGAGCAAAAGGAAGGGATAGGACGGGCATTTGTAACCGCCCTTATTGGTACACTCATCTATTTTGTAGCATATTATATTTTTGGCAAAGGAGTCATATCCGCAGTAGTAGGCGGTATAATTTGGCTGATAGCGCTTAAGGTGCTTTATAACATTGGATGGTTCAGAGCGTTCGTGATAGCAGCGGTAGTGTGGATATCTGCCACGGTTATAGGATTCTTATTGCCAACAGTTCCTGGGCCTGTGTAGTTTTGCCTTATCAAAGAATTACTAAATTTATTTAGAAAACTATGACATATGTGCGGCAGGGAGAGCAATTAAACGCAAGGCTCAAAAGGTAATTGAAGGAAAATAAAGCTGGCAATGTTTGGAAAGGCAAAGTGCAGGCTTTGTGGCGACGAGGTCCGACTTGCATTGAAGCATTTGAGGGACAAGCATATGGAGATCTACCTCAGTGAAGCGGCAAGCAAGACAAAGATGTCAGGCGTTATGAAAAAGTATTTTGTTGATTACTGAAGCCTTGGAAGGTCCTGAAAAAGGGTCAATATAAACAGAAATAATCTGGCAAAGTATACGGCCTCGAGAACCTAAAAAACTTTGAAGTTGTCATGGATAAAGCGGTATGTATATAACGCATTATTACAAAAATTACATGTAATTGGGCAATTCTGAAGCAGAAAGTACTCATCGGGTTGCAGTACTTGATGAGGAGTTATGCCAGCCAAAAAAATGTGGCTTGGAATGCATTGTCTACTGCCCAGTGAACAAGACTGGTGGTGAGTGCATTATCCAGCGCCCAGATGACGGCAAAGCTGTGATAGCCGAGGATCTATGCACAGGATGTGGTATCTGTATTAGGAAGTGCCCTTTTGACGCTATAGTAATTGTCAACCTTGCAAAAGAGCTCTCTGAAGATAAAGTCCATCAGTATGGCATTAATTCATTTAGATTCTATCGTCTGCCGACTCCAAAGAAAGGTGCGGTTGTTGGCTTGGTTGGAAGAAACGGCATGGGCAAGTCTACAATTGTCAACATTTTGTCGGGAAATATGAAGCCCAATCTTGGGAAGTATGATCAAGAAATTTCATGGGAGGAGATTCTGAAATATTATCAAGGCACTGAAATGAAATCCCACTTTGAAAAAATAGCAAATGGCACGATGCGCGCTTCGATCAAACCGCAGCTCGTCTACCTCATACCAAAGGCATTCAAAGGGACGCCAAAGGAACTGTTG